>NZ_JBHXWI010000023.1:0-146525 GCF_042671975.1 Rhodococcus sp. NPDC127593
GCCATCCGATCAGGATGACCGAGGTAGCGTCCAGCGACCGGCAATCAGGCGGCGTGTCGGACCAACGGGGCAAACAAACCCAGGTGCGGCACTAGCAGCCGCTGGGCTCGAAGACGCCCAGGAAATCGGCCGCGGTGGCTTCGGCGTTGTCTACCGGTGTGTCCAGACTGAGCTGGACCGAACGGTCGCGGTGAAGGTCCTCACCGCCGACCTGGAAGCGGAGAACCGGGCACGGTTCTTCCGGGAACAGCAGGCGATGGGCAGGTTGACCGGTCACCCGAACATCGTCCCTGTCCTGCAAGTCGGTGCCACCGCCTCCGGCCGCCCCTACATCGTGATGCCCTATCACCTGCAGGACTCCTTGCAGGTGCGGATCCGTGACCACGGTCCCCTGCCGTTGGGTGAAGTACTGCGGCTCGGAGTGAAGCTGGCTGGCGCGGTGGAGACGGCGCACCGGCTCGGGATCCTGCACCGTGACGTGAAGCCGGCGAACATCCTGCTCACCGACTACGGCGAACCCGCGCTCACCGACTTCGGTATCGCGCACATCTCCGGAGGATTCGAGACGGCCTCCGGGACTGTGACGGGCTCGCCGGCATTCACCGCGCCCGAGGTGCTAGCGGGCGATCCGCCGACCTCCAGTTCGGATATCTACGGCCTCGGGGCGACGCTGTTCTGTGCGCTCACTGGGCACGCCGCGTTCGAACGGCGCAGCGGTGAGCAACTGATTGCCCAGTTCCTGAGGATCACAACACAGCCGGTGCCGGATCTGCGTGAGCAGGGAATCTCCGACGACGTGGCGCGCACGATTGAGCGGGCGATGTCGACGAATCCGCACGAGCGTCCGTCCGCCGTCCAGCTCGGCGACGAACTCCGTGAGATCCAGCTCCACCGGGGATTTGCGGTCGACGGAATGGCCCTGCAGGGCGTTACGGGGTCCGCGCCGCGGAAACTGCCGGACTCTGTCGTGCGGCGCCTGACGATGGCGCGCACCGTCGGGGACGTCAAGACGAATATTCGCCTGGAACTCACCAGTTTCGTCGGCCGACGGAACGAGGTGACAGAACTCAAGAACCTGTTGTCGGTGTCCCGTTTGGTGACGCTTACCGGGATCGGTGGTGTGGGGAAGACGCGTCTGGCGTTGCGGGTCGCGACCATCACGCGCCGCGATTACGCCGACGGGGTGTGGCTCGTGGAGCTGGGCGAGCTGCGTGACGAGTCGTTGCTCGTCGATATGGTCGCCGCCTCTCTGGGATTGGGTGATCACTCGGCCAGGCCGTTGATCGAGGTGCTGGTGGAGTTTCTGGTGCCGCGTGAGCTGCTGCTGGTATTCGACAACTGCGAGCAAGTCGTGGATGGGGTCGCGGGGCTGGCCGAGACGTTGCTGCGGACGTGTCCGGGATTGCGGATCCTCGCCACCAGCCGCGAGCCCCTCGGTATCGGCGGGGAATCAATGTTGCGGGTGCCTCCGCTCACTGTCCCCGACCCCGACCGACCGCCCTCCCTGCAGGGGCTGCCCCGCTACGATGCGGTGACCTTGTTCGCCGAGCGTGCAGCCGCTGCAGTGCCCGGATTCGAGGTCACCGAGGACAACGTTGTCGCGGTGGCCGGGATCTGCCATCGACTGGACGGATTGCCGTTGCCGATCGAGCTGGCGGCGACGCGGTTGCGGGCGATGTCGCCTGAGCAGATCCTTGTGCGGCTGACCGACCGTTACACGCTGCTGACCCGCGGCAGCCGAGGCGCACCCTCTCGTCAGCAGACTCTTCGGCTGTGTATCGATTGGAGCTACGAGCTGTGCACCCCGCAGGAGCAACTGGTGTGGTCTCGGCTGTCGGTGTTCGCCGGTAGCTTCGAACTCGATGCGGTGGAACAGGTCTGCGGTATGGGCCTGGCATCGTCGGATTTGCTCGATGTCGTGGCCTCCCTGGTGGACAAATCGGTCGTGATCCGGGCGGAATCCGGCTCGGCCGTGTGCTTTCGTCTGCTCGAGACGCTGCGCGAGTACGGTCGTGAGAAGCTCCAGGCCACCGGGGAGTATGTCGAACTGCGTCGGCGGCACCGGGACTGGTATCAGCGACTGACCGCCGAGGCTGAGGCCGAGTGGATCAGCTTCCGGCAACTGGACTGGATCGCACGACTCGAGCGTGAACAAGCGAATTTACGGGAGGCGATGGAGTTCTGCGTGTCCGACAGTCCCGACGTCGGACTGTGCATCGCCACGAGCTTGCTTCCCTTCTGGCTCTCCCGGAGCTTGCTCAGCGAGGGGCGGTACTGGCTGGGCCGCGTCCTTGCACACCTGCCAGCGGAGCCGACCCTGGAGCGAATCAAGGCGGTGTATGCCGGCAGCGTCCTGGCCGAATTGCAGGGCGACCTCTCCGCGGGGGCGGCACTGGTGGAGGAGGGCCGCAGGCTGGCCGAGCAGACAACCGACCCGGTGAGCCACGCATACATCGAGTACGCGGACGGCCTTCTCGCCCTTTTCAGGGGTGATCCGACTCGCGCCTGTGCGCGACTGGAAAGCGCCGGCACCGTTTTCGGCACGCGGGAGGACGCTTCACACGTCGGGGTCCTGCACCGGCTGGGGATGGCCTACGAACAACTCGGCGAATCCCAGCGGGCGATTCACTGTTACGAACAGATCGTCGCGATCACACAGGCGCACGGTGAATCGATGTACCAGTCGTTCGCGCTCTGGGCCATGGGTGACGCGGTGTGGCGCCACGGTGATACCGATCGGGCAGTTCGGCTACTCGAACAGTCACTGCAGTTGACCCGGCGGGTGAACACCCCGCGCACCGCCATCGCGTGCCTCGAGACACTGGGCTCGCTCGCCGCCGAAGCGCGCGACGCGCGACGCGCGGTCATCCTGATGGCGGCCGCCGACGAACTCGGGCGCACGGTGGGCAGCCCCACGGTGGGGTTCCCCCATCTGCTCGTCTCCCGTGAGGAGTCCGAGCAGAGGGCCTATCGGGCGCTCGGCAAGAGCTCCGTGGAGACGGCGCGCCGAGAGGGGCGGCGCTTGGGCTTTGACGCCGCCATCGCCTATGCCCTCGGCGAACGGCTTCCGGACGCGTCGCCTAATACGTCGGTGAAACTGACCAAACGTGAACGGCAGGTCGCCGAACTGATCGCCGCCGAGGGCCTGACCAACAGGGCGATCGCCGCCCGACTGGTGATATCGCCCCGCACCGCGCAAGGTCACGTGGAGCACCTACTCACCAAACTCGGCTTCACCTCCCGCGCGCAGATCGCAGCCTGGGTGGTCGAGCAGGCCCAGCAACGATGACACACGGCCTCGTGATCGATAGCGCAGGGACGGCAATCCTCAATTTCACTGCATCGGGTAGATATTGGAGCGGACGGTCCGTTGTCCGGGCCTAGAGAGGAAGGGAGGTCCAGGTCCGCTTCTCTTCACCCCGAACACCGACGACGCCGTGGAGCACGCCTATCGCGTTCGGATGATCTCCGGAATGTGCACCACCCGCCTGTGTTCTCCTCCTCGATGGTGCTGTCACCGTCATTGATCAGCCCATCGAGGGGATGAGCGCTGCTGGGCGACCGGTGATCGGGTCGCCCTGCAGGCGATCAGGTGTCAGGCCGGGCGGTCGCCTCTGAGGGTGACGCGGTGCATGCGCCTGTAGTGCGGGTGGTAGTCGCCGACCGCGTAGTGTTGCGTCGACCGGTTGTCCCAGATCACCAGGGAGTTCGGTTCCCAACGGAATCGGACCTGATACTCCGGGGTCTTGGCGAGGCCCGTGAGCATGTTTCGTAGCGAGTCACTCAGCTGCGGAGGAACCCCCGAGATGCGTGAGGTGAACAACTCGTTGACGTAGACAAGTCTACGACCGGTTTCCGGATGCTTGCGCACGACGGGGTGGGTCATCGGAGGATACTTTCGGCGTGTTTCCTCGTACCGTGCTTCCCCGTCATCTCCCTGGCGGACAACGCCGGTCAGTTCCTTTTCCCAATCGTGCACGGCCTCGAGCCCGTCGATGAGGTTCTTCATCGTCTCCGGCAGCGCGTCATACGCGGCCGTCATGCTCGACCACAGTGTGTCACCGCCGCAGGGCGGGATGTCCTGAGCGTGGAGGCAGGTCGCGGAATTCGGAGTCGCCTGCCAGGTCAGATCGGAGTGCCAGACGTCGGTTCCGGCTGCGCGACCGCGTGATTCGAGCACCTCGATGAACGGGTTCCCCGGAAGGGAGGGAAAGAATGCACTTACTTCCTGGGGGTCGCCGAACACCTTCGCGAATCGGAGCTGATCTTCTGGATCGAGGTGCTGATCGCGGAGAAACAGGACCTCGTGTTCCAGGAAGGCTGTGCGCAGTTCGGTCTGGCACTGCGGTGTGATCTCGTCACGAAGATCCAGGCCGTGGATGAACGCCCCGATGGTTGGTGTTGCGCGTTCCAGGGTGAATGTTTCGTAGCGTGATTCATTGCTGCTCATAGGGTTTCCTTCCGTCAGCGTGTTATCTGTTACTAGATGGGGCGAATTCTGTGCCGCGGCGGGCGGGGCCTGAACCCCTAGAACACAGGACGGTGAGCACCCCTTCTCCGAGAGGTTGTTCTTTCAGGAGCCGTGGGACCCGATCAGAGTTCGCTGTCATTGTGAGTGCTTCCGTGCCCGAGAGGCGACGTCCATGAGGGGTATCACTCCGAGTAGGTGGGAGTGCGGAGCCCGCTCACGTTATCGGTGCCGATTCCGCTGTCGGCTTGCGTGTCTTTTTTCCGGTTCGTCCGTCCGAGCACCAGTACGCAGACGAACGACAGTGCTGCGGTGACGAAGACATACAGGGAAATGGAGATGGACGCATGAGTTGCGCTGAGTAGTGTGCCGGCAATGAGAGGCGCGATAGCGCTGCCCAAGAGGTTGCCGAGGGTGGTGGCCAACGACAGCCCGCTGTAGCGGACTCGTGCGTCGAACGCCTCGGAGAAATATGCCGGCTGCAGCGCCCACGGGATGTATACGGCGATGGTCGCGGCGACGTAGCAGACAGCGATGAAGCCGTACGAGCCCGAGTCGAGCGCCCAGTAGAGGGGGAAGGCGAGAGAACCAATGAGGGCAAGGCCCAGCAGGAAGAGCCGTTGCCGGCCGAACCTGTCGGAGAGCGCACCTGCGATTGGGGTGACCACGAATCCGACCGCCGAGGTGACGATCACCAGAATCAGCATCGAACTTTGACTCAGGCCTCCCGACTCTTGCGTGTAGACGAAGTTGTACACGGTCAGGAGGTAGAAGAAGATGCCCGGCGACAGGCTGGCGCCGGCGACCAGGAGGACCTGCTTCGGATGTGTGCGAAGAACTTCGATGATGGGCAGGCGCACGACCGCGTGCACACCCTTGACCCGGTCGAACTCCGGGCTCTCCGCGACCTGTACCCGGATGATCAGTCCGGTGATCACCAGTACCGCACTGAGCAGGAACGGAACACGCCACCCCCAGGCCATGAAGTGATTATCGGCCATTGCATCGAGGGGTAGGTACACGGTCATCGCCAGGATCAGTCCGACCGCCACACCCGCCTGCGGCCAGCTGCCGAAGAAGCCGCGACGGCTATCGGGAGAATGCTCCGTCGCCATGAGCGCAGCACCGCCCCATTCGCCGCCGAGCGCGAAGCCTTGCGTCAGTCGCAGCAGCACCAGCAGCACCGGAGCGAAGGCGCCAATGGTGGCATAGGTCGGCAACAGGCCGATCAGTACGGTGGCGACGCCCATGATCAAGATGGTGACGACCATCATCGATTTTCGGCCCACCCTGTCCCCGAAGTGACCGAACACGATGGCACCGATCGGGCGGGCGACGAAGCCGGCGGCGAAGGTCGAGAAGGCCAGCAGTGTTCCGATGGCCGGGTCGAAGCTGGGGAAGAAGTGATGGTTGAACACGAGCACCGCTGCGGTGCTGTAGATGAAGAAGTCGTACCACTCGATGGTTGTGCCGATCAGGCTCGCTAGCGCGACCTTCTTCGGCGAGCCTGCGCCCGCTGGTCGTGCGACTGCACCACCCATATTGTGCCTCCCGGCTATTTGACGAACATGCGATCACGCGGCGCGTGAACCGCGTGGCGAATCAGAGCGTTCTAAGGAGCCTCTGTTTCTGAATAACGTGCACAGTTGAAAACCTGCAAATTACTTAAGTGGTCAATATCTTAACGCTGAGGCTAGTTGTGCGCAAGCTCTCATTTCTTAAAGTTTGAGCCCTCAACCTGCTGTTATGCCGAACCGCGAGACCGCAAGATTCGGGCACTGAGTGACAGATGAAATAGAGCGGAAAATGGATTCTCCGGCCCGAAACGCCGCTACACACCTCGGCCGAATCAGCCACGCATGGCTCGCACGAAGAAATAGACCGTGTGCACAGTTAACGATTTCCACTCGTGGGCGGAAAGCAAGAGAAATCCACGTGGGATCAATGTGCGAAACATGGTCAGCGGCAAGATGGCACACCACGAACAGAAATGTCCGCAGAGATGCGGATCCTGACGGGGTTGCCGGCACTCACCCAAGCCGCGCGGGGTGCGATCGTGTGGGACGTCAGCGTGCTCACCAGCATGCGGCGGGCGTGCGCTGGGCTCCCGAGGCGCAGTCCGTGCCGCCCGGGCGAGGTCGAGATCGAGCCCGCCGACCACGCGTTGCGGCGCTCCCGAGATGGGTGGACCACCAGGACGTATCTGGCCTACCTGGCCGCAGCGGTCCCTGATCACCTCGGCCGCGGCGTCAGCGTAGTCGTCCAGGTCGAACCGACGTCCGGGATCCCCGCTGTGCCCGTAACCGGGGGCGTCCCACGCGAGCAGCCTCAGGGAACTGTTGAGCTCACCGAATTGTGGTGCGAAACTGTCGGCGCTACCACCGATTCCGCGCAGCAGGAGAGCGGGACCGGTGCCAGCCCCGACTACGTGCGCCACAACGCCCGCCCGCTGTCTACCCGCCCGTTGGACGGCACCTTCCTCACCCCTGACGGATTGTGTCCACATGCATCGACCTCGACTTCGTGGGCCGGGAGTCCCGGTTGCGCAACTCGCGCTCAACCACTCTGAGTGGCGCACCTCACGAGACCTAGGTTTTGGCCGATTTCCATAATTTTTACGGCCATAATGTCCAATATGACCTCTCAGGCTGCAGCAGAACTGGACCTTGCAATTATCGGCGCGCTGCAGCTCAACCCCCGCGCTGACTGGGCGGACTTGGCGGAGGCACTTCAGTACTCGCCGAAGACACTCGCCCGAAGATGGAAGCTGTTGTCCGAGAGCGGCTCGGCATGGATCGCGGTGGCTCCGGGCCCGACCTTCCTGCAATTCGGATGTGCCGCATGGCTTGCGATCACCTGCAGACCCCAGAGCAAGCATGACGTTGTAGAAGCCCTGATTGCCGAACCAGCAGTCGACACGGTATCGAGCACATCCGGGACGTCGGACTTCCATGTGATCGTGTTCGTGTCCAGCATTGCCGACCTCACCCGTCTGCTCACCGACCGCATCGAGGTGATCGAAGGAATCAGGTCGGTGGCAACGACGGTCGTGCTCACCAACTACACAGAAGGCGCGCGGTGGCGCGTCCAGGCGTTAGACCTGGAACAGGCTCATCTTCTCCAATTACCCCAGGCAGCGCCCACACGAAGGAAAACGATTCCATTCCTGGACGATCTCGATCGTTCTCTGCTCGGAGCTCTGGCGAAAGATGGGCGTCAAGCATGGACCACACTCGGCGAGCAATGCGATGTGACCGGACCGACCGCGCGACGCCGCGTCGAAAGGCTGATCGACGGGGGCCGCGTGGCCCTGCGCTGCGAGGGAGCGAACACACTTGTCGGTCCAGTCGTTGAGACGACGTTCATGATCACGACCGCACCGAGCGAGGTGAACACGGTCGGCAACCTATTGAGCCGAATTCCAAAATGCCGAATTGCAAACGCCACTACCGGAACCTCGACAATCGTCGCCACGATGTGGTTTCAGACGATTAGCGAGATCGCGCCATTCGCGGCTGCACTCACGCGAGAACTTCCGTCCATCACCATTTCGGACCGGTTCATCAGCCTCCACACATTCAAGAGGGCAGGACATGTCCTTGGTCAGGATGGACGAACCACCCGATTGATCCCGCGGGCCATCTTCTAGCGGGAACGAACAACCCGTAACCAGCCGACACCCGGAGCTCTTGGGCGGTGACCGATCATCGATCCGCTTTCGGAAGGGCAGGTCATTGACATCGACAACCCTGTTGGCGCCCTCCTGCTCGGCGCCAACGACGCCAGCCCGAACGCCACCGCCAGCACCAGCCAGTCGCTGAAGATCTCGGGTCGGCGGCGACCCGGCTCTCCACATTGGCAGGCATGACAGGCCGCGACGACCTGCGAGATGCGGGCGTCGCAATGACGAGGTTGGACATTCGGACACTCCCTGTCGAGACGCCGAGAGCTACCTTGCTGCCGGTGCGGGCTGGGAGTGGGTGGACTGGAAGGAGCATCGGGACGAGATGCTTGCCGGTGCCTCTCCGGCGGCCCGTGAGTTGCTGCTCACGCTGCTCGGTGATCCGCCCGGCGGGATCTATGTCGAGGGCCGCGACGATCGGCCCTGGTTGGACCCGATGATGATTTCGGCGGCAATGGAGATGGCGGTCTCGGCTGGTCCGCGGTTGCCGATATCGAGGCCGATCGGGCTCGATAGTGCGGTGAGGTGTTCGGGGCGGAGACCGGCGGCGGTGAGTGCGTGTCGTCGGTTGGCGTCGGCGGTGAGGGACCCCATGGCACCGATATAGGCGAGGGGGTGTGCCCATTTGGCCTCGTCGAGGCATTCGAGGAGGACCGGGATATCGATCTTGGGGTCGTGGGTGAGAACGATGATGACTGTGCGGGAATCGAATCGGCCTTCGTTGCGTTCGCGTGCAATCCAGTCCGACGGCCATTGGCACACGACTTCGTCGGCGTCGGGAAATCGCCCTGGTGTCGTGAACACGGGGCGGGCATCGCAGATGGTGACGCGGTAGCCCATTCGGGTGCCGAGTAGCCCGGTCTCCGCGGCGAAGTCGGTGGAACCCACGATCACCATCCGTGGCCGGGATTCGAAGCGTCGTATCAGTGTTCCGGAGGGGGTCAGGCCGGTGGGGGCGTCGAGTTCGTGTGCGATGCGGTGGGTACCTGCGTCCGGTCCGGTGAGGACGGTCTCGAGGATGACGGTGTCGTCGCGCAGTGTCCGTTCGATGAGGTCGGCGAGTTGCGGCATGGTGTCGCGGTCTACTCGTTCTACGAGCACGGTGAGCGATCCGCCGCAGGTCAGTCCGGGTTCGAGGATGTCGCCGGTCGGGCCGTAGTGCTCGATTCGGGGGTGGCCGGTGGTGAGGACGTCGAGGGCGGTCTCGTAGAGGGCGCCTTCGACGCAGCCGCCGGAGATGCTGCCGACCACGGTTCCGTCCTGGTGGACGGCGAGCATGGCGCCGGGGTCTCGCGGGGATGACCCGTGGGTGGCGATGACGGTGGCGACCGCGACAGCGCGGTGCGCTTCCCATTCGGTGTGGATGTCGCGCAGGACGGTGTTCACGGGTGCCTCGCATTCTGTTCGCGTCACGGTTCCGGCGACCGGGGCTGGGGAGCCGTCGCGGTGGTGGCGAGGATCGTACAATAGTTTTGCGCAAAGATAATTACCTGAAATTGTTGTGAGCCGGTCGCCGGCAGGCGCGACTGATTCGCGGCACCGTGCCCTTGTCGAATCTGGAGTGTGAAGTGGCCGAATCGGATCGGGTGGATGGGGTCGGTGAGATCATCCGGCAGTGGGCCCGGACGCGCCCGGAACTGGACGTGTCGGCGCTCGAGGTTTTCGGACGGCTGCATCGTAGTTTCCTGCTGTACCGGGCTCAGATCAACGAGCTGTTCGAACGGTTCGGAACGAACGAGGCGGGGTTCGATGTTCTCGCCTGCCTTCGGCGTGCGGAGCCGACGTTCCGGCGCACCGCCGGGGAACTGGCGAAGCAGACCTTGATCACCACGGGTGGCCTGACGATGCGGGTGAACCGGCTCGAGGATGCCGGCCTGGTGCTGCGTGAGCGCGATGACATCGACTCACGCGTGGTGTATGTGACGCTCACCGACGCGGGCCGGACACTTGTCGACGCTGTCTCGGATGCGCACTTCGCGGAGCTGGGGCGGATGCAGGGGGGACTCGAGGGTGGTCAGCGCGAGCAGCTCGCCGATCTTCTGTCCGTTCTCGAGGGATCCTTACAGGCTGCCGCATCGGAGAATGCCGCAAAGTCGCTCGGTGCAGCGTCTGCATAGGGCTCGGATCCAATATGGACGTCCTCGGGCGGGCGTTCCGGGTCGCCTGACGTGGCCGCGGGCGTTCTTGGGGTAGTGCAGCGACGCGTCGGTGGCGGCGTTTCGGTACAGCTACGGCTGTGACGTGCATCTCTTCGGTGGGCGGTGCGCCTCGGCTCGGTAAGCCTCGCCTGATCGGTGTGGCGACCGTGGCCGAGCTATTGACCTCGTGAAGCCGACAACGTTAAATTGTCTTATAGCAAAGATACTTTGCGCTGAGTCTTCTTGGACCGGCATCGGTTGTCCTTTCGAATGGAACGAGGCACATGAACAAGAGCGGCCTTGCCACGGTGGCTGCGAAGGGCGGCGGCGGCACAGTGATCGCCCTACCCTCGCGCGGCGCTGCGACCCCCGAGCAGAACCCAGCAGACGGCAGGATCGGCGCGCGTGGCTCCCTTGCCACCGTGCTGTTCCTCCCCGACAGGGCCGCCTACGACTGCGTTGGTAGTGAGGATCCGATCGTCGTTCGCGACCATCTTCGGGGCCGGAATCGGCGTAAGTTCGTCTACACCGGATTCTGTTCGGTAGCCGTCCGCGCCGCACTCGACGTCGCCTTCGCGGCCGTCGAGCGGCGCGCCCTACAAGGGGTGAATCACCACATGCATACCGGCTATGGCAGACCGCGCCGCACACTCGTGCGGGGAGCCCGCTGATGCGCACCCAGGCCCTCGGCGCCGGGTTGGTGGCGCAGACCCAATTCGCGATGGCCCCTTTCCGGCTCCATCGCCCCACCACCATCGAGGACGCCCTCGCGATCGTGTCCGAACATCCGGACGCCGTCATCGCCGCCGGCTGCTCGGATCTGGTCGCCCAGATCCGCGAGGGGTGCGCCCCAAACACGTTGGTGTCGCTGCAGAAGGTCGATGCGCTCCGCGCCACCAGACACGAGGCCGGCGTACTTCATATCGGCCCGATGGTGACCCACCACATGGGTGCGACGGACGAGATCGTCGCCGCCGCGATCCCGAACCTCGCGGCGGCATGGGCGTCGATCGCCACGGTTCGGATCCGCTACACCGCGACCGTCGGCGGAAACCTGATGGCGCGGCGGTACCGCTACGAGATGCCGCTGCTTCTCGGGGCGCTCGACGCGGACCTGGTCTTCGACGCCGGCGCGCTCTCCCGCCCGGTCGCGTCGTTGTGGGCGCACAGCGGAACCGATCAGCGAGGCCTGTTGACCGACATCACCGTACGAACGGACGACCTCGTCTGGTTCGGATATGAGCGTTCGATGCGTCCGACGGCGACAGTGGCCCTCGCGGTGCGCCGCAACCCCCACGGCACCCTGCAGGTGCGCGCGCAATCGGGATCGGAGTACCGCCACGGATTCGCTCTGACGGCCGATACCGGCGCCCGCGAACTCGATCCGCTCGAGGTGAGTGCGCAGCTTGCCCAGCAGCTACCGGACGATTGTGCCGATTACACCGGCTCGGCGGAGTACCGCCGGCACCTGGTGCGTGTGTTGACGCGCCGCCTGCTCACCGCGGCGTGTGCGCAGCTGAAGGGAACGACAACGAGATGACCGAGTACTCCGATCGCGAGACCGACCGATCCGCTGCCCCCGACGGTGAACTCGACACCTGCATCGAGTTCGCCCTGAACGGCGTCAAGCAGACCGTGCGCGTCGCCGCCAACGCCATCCTGCTCGACGTCCTGCGCAACAACCACGGCTGTAACGGCGTTCGCGGTTCCTGCGAGCGCGGGGTCTGTGGAGCGTGCACCGTGCTCGTGGACGACCTGCCCGTCGCCTCCTGTTCGACCTTCGCGTTCAGCATCGACGGCGCCTCGGTCGAGACAGTGGAAGGGTTGGCCGCGCCCGACGGCACGCTGTCCCCGCAGCAACGTGCATTCTCCGAGTGCGGGGGTTTCCAGTGCGGCTTCTGCACGTCCGGGATGTTGATGCTCACCACCGGGCTGCTGCGTCAGGACCCACAACCTGATCGCGGCACGATCCGCGAATGGATCAGTTCCAACACCTGTCGCTGTACCGGATACGAGATGATCCTCGAATCGGTCGAGCGCGCTGCCGAACTGACCGGTGAGACGCACGGGGAATCCGCGTGACGACGACAGCCGAGTCCTTCACTCACGACGTCCACTCCGACGCCGCGAGCGGCGGATACACCGTGTATTCGCTGCCGACCGCCTCTCCGGACAAGCGGGTCACCGGACGCGATCTGCCGCGCGCGGACGCCGCGGTCAAGGTGACCGGCAAAGCGGTCTACAACACCGACATCGTGCGACCGGGCATGCTGCACGCGAAGGTGCTGCGTAGTCCGCACGCGCACGCTCGTATCGTGTCCATCGACGCGAGCGCCGCCGAGGCACTGGACGGCGTCACCGCGGTACTGACCCGCAACGAAACCGACGGCCTGGCGTGTTACGGCACCATGGTCAAGGACCAGCCGGTCGTCGCGACGGACGCGGTCCGCTATGTCGGCGACATCGTCGCCGCCGTCGCTGCGGTAGATGAGCGCACGGCCCTGGCGGCACTGGACCTCATTCAGGTCGAATACGAGATCCTGCCCGCGGTATTCGACGTTAACGAGGCCCTCGATCCGTCGACGCCGACCATCCATCCGCTCGAGCCGCGCGGCGGGTTGCCCCCGTACCGGAACGGCGCGTCGGCGTCGCTGCGCAGCGACCACAATGTCAGCTACGAATTCCGGTACAGCACTGGATCACCGGACGTGTGGGAGGAGTGCGACCACATCTTCGAGGACACCTTCCTTTTCTCCCGGATGAACCACATGCATCTCGAACCGTTCGTCACGGTCGCGGAGGCAACCGACGAACAGATCGAGGTCTGGACGGCGACACAGAGCCCGTTCAACCTCCGCCAGGAACTCGGGCACGTATTCAACCTCCCCGAAAACCGGATCCGGGTGCACGTCGCCCTGCTCGGCGGCGCGTTCGGCGCGAAGAACGGCCCGAAGGCCGACCCGGTCGCCATCCGCCTGTCCCAGCTCAGCGGCGGCCGGCCGGTGCGGTTCTGCATGAGCACGGAAGAGGGCTTCCTCACCGTGTCGCAGCACGCGGCGAAGCTGATCGTCAAGGCCGGCGTCAAGGCGGACGGCACCTTTGTCGCCCGCAAATCGACGGTGCTCCTCGACAGCGGGGCCTACGCCGAGCACAGTCCGGCGGTGGCGGAGAAGGCCGGTTATCGGATGCCGGGCGCGTACCGCTGGCAGCACATCGACACCGTCTGCAAGGCGGTCACCACGAACACTGTGCCCGCCGGCGCCATGCGCGGCTTCGGGGCCACCCAGACCACGTGGGCCGGCGAACGTCAGATCGACCTCATCGCGCAGCGACTCGGCATCGATCCCTACGCACTGCGGCTGAAGAACCTCAAGAAACTCGGCGAAGAATTCGTGCCGGGGGATGCGGGGATCGACTCCGACCTCGCCGAGGGGATGCGTCTGGTCGCGGACGCTATCGGCTACCACTCCAGGGATCGCCGGCGGAACCGCGGCATGGGGGTGTGCGTCGGCCTCAAGGACAGTGGCGGCGGCAACAAGCCCGCGATGGCGCGGGTCAAGGTGACCGCCAACGGCGACGTCTTCCTGAACTGCGCGCTCACCGAAATGGGCCAGGGCGGGCACTCCGCGATGTCCCAGATCGTCGCCGACGTCCTGCGCACCAGCCGCGACCGCGTCGTGTACACGCGCATCGACACCGACCACACCCCCTTCGATCAGGGCACCAACGCCTCGTCCGGCGTGGTGGTGATGGGACAGGCCGTCCGGAACGCGGCGGAGAACCTGCGTAGACAAGTGCTCGAGTGGGCCGGTGAACAATTCGCCATCGACCCGGCCACCGCGGTGCTCGACGACTGGACGGTGCGCACCCCCACAGGCGAGGTATATCCGCTTTTCGAGCGGATCATGGAGTTCTTCGGCCACACCGGGTTCGAGTTCTCGGCCGACGGCTATTACAAGGTGCGCAATGATGCCAATGCGCCCTTGGCCGCCCGGTGCGTCTTCTACGAGATCGGGTGGGCGGCAGCCGAGGTCGAAGTCGACCCGGAGACCGGCAGGGTCACGGTCCTTCAGCTCGTGGTCAGTGGTGACGCGGGCAAGGTGATCAACAAGATCGGCTGCCGCGGACAGGACGAAGGCGCCGCCATACTGGGACTCGCGCAGGCACTGTTCGAGGAAATGCGCTACGAGAACGGTGAACTTCTCAACGCCGAGGCACTGCTGTACCGCGTCCCACTCGCGGAGGACCTCCCCGAGCGGTTCGTCTCGATCACCCAGGAGCAGGGACACGGCGCCGGTCCCTTCCGCGCCAAAGGCATGGGGGAGGGCGGCATGCTCCCCATCGCCCCGGCAATTGCCCAGGCCATCGCCGACGCGGTCGGTGCCCAGCTTACCGAGTTGCCGATGACACCAGAACGCGTCTTTCGTGCACTCCCACCCGGCGGCGTACCCGGTCTCCCGCCGTTGTCGCACGCCTGAATGCAACCGGATGCCACCGGTCCCAATACCCGACCGGCGGCGGATCCGGCCAAACGAAGTGAACGAGCCATGCGGATACACCCGAGGTCGCGGAACAACGAAAAAGTGCTGCCACAAGATCACCGACGGCACATAGCAAAAGAACCCCACGAGCAGACCCGCACACACCCCCAGCGAAATCCCCGTACCAGTCGCACCGACCGTCCGCCCGCGTTCATGGCTGCGACACCGGCGCTCTCATCTTCGGTGAGCCTGGCTTCGAAGAGACAGGCAAGGGTTCGTCCACTGAACGTCCGTCGGATTGAGAGAACCCGGCAACCCGGAGTCGGTGGGTCACGCCCAAGAGCCGACACCACTCGGTTCAGCCGCCCACAGCCGGCAACTTTGCCGCAGCGTCATGGAAGGCACGCACGATTGCGGCCGAAATCCGACCGCGGAAGGACACTTCACGGCTCTCCCCGATCGCCCACTCTCGAATCTCCTTGGCCGTCTTCTCCGCCGGAGCCGTGCCCGCCGCCGCTCCCTTCACCGGAGTCTCCTTCTCGACAACCTTCTCCACGGCCGTCGACTTCGCCCCAGCCGTCTTCGCCGGAGACTTCCTCGCGGCTGCCTTCTTCGCGGCCGTCTTCGCGGCCGTCTTCGCGGCCGCCTGCTTCACCGGCACCGCTTTTGCCTGAGCCTTCGTCGCCTGAGCGTCATGGAAAGCTTGCTCGATCTCGGCCGAAATCCGGCCGCGGGGAGACACTTCGCGACCCTCTCCGATCGCCCACTCTCGAATATCCTTGGTCGTCGTCTTCGCCGGAGCCTTACTCACCGCCGATACCTTCGTGGCAACAATCTTCTCCGCGGCCGTCGACTTCGCCCCAGCCGTCTTCGCCGGCAACTTCTTCGCAGACGCCTTCTTCGCAGCCGTCTTCTTCGGCCCAGCCGTCTTCTTCGCCGGAGCCTTCTTCGCGACCGTTTTCTTCGCGGGAGCCTTCGCCGCGACTATCTTCTTCGCGGCCGCCTTCTTCGCCGGCACCGCTTTTGCCTGAGCCTTCGATGCCTGAGCGTCATGGAAAGCTTGCTCGATCTCGGCCGAAATCCGGCCGCGGGGAGACATTTCGCGACCCTCTCCGATCGCCCACTCTCGAATATCCTTGGTCGTCGTCTTCGCCGGAGCCGTGCTCACCGCCGGTACCTTCGTGGCGACAATCTTCTCCGCGGCCGTCGACTTCGCCCCTGCCGTCTTCGCCGGAGACTTCCCCGCAGACGCCTTCTTCACAGCCGTCTTCTTCGGCCCTGTCGTCTTCGCCGGAGACTTCTTCGCGGCCGCCTTCTTCGCCGGCACCGCTTTTGCCTGAGCCTTCGTCGCCTGAGCGTCATGAAAAGCTTGCACGATCTCGGCCGAAATCCGACCGCGGGGAGACACTTCGCGACCCTCTCCGATCGCCCACTCTCGGATCTCCTTGGTCGTCGTCTTCGCCGAACCTTCGGAAATCCTCGGTGATACCGCCATCGTGCTCTCCTTCTACGTCAGGCCAATCGTCGAACGCACACAGTAACGGCAGGCTCGCCCCGGAAATGAGGAAGCTCACCGAACCAACAATTCAACGTCTGTAAGACATTGTCCATGTGGGCAGACCACACACGATCCTCTTCGAGCTCAACATCACATCGCACCGAGCTTCATCCAGGACGAGCACGACCCACCCCGACCGGGACAGTTCTCCACCGAAATCCCGAAATAGCCTCGGCAGCTGCGGCATTGAACTGGATCGACAGTGCCGAAATCGGTGTTCACGGTGCCGAGCAGGGTGTGCGCCTGACGGCCCACCACCTCCTCACCGAAGACTGTGCCGCAATTCCGGCGGTGCAGCCCTCCCGGACTCGGGTCACAGCGGCACCGAACCTTACGTCGCGAAGGCCGCGCGCCGGCCGCATCCCCAGCAGCCCGGAGAACACCGTCGTGGCCGTGGCACCGCATTCGGGGGGTGGTCACCCACAGCCGGCATCATTCTCTTCCGCACCGCACTCACACACGGTTCACCCGAAACCGACTGCGGCACCGTGCACACGAGAGTGGAGACAACTCGACACAACACCGCGATGATCAACAGGCACCGGGACGGCTTGCCCTCGCGACAACAGTGGGGCGCGCGCCGGCCGAGAAACCGCGGGTGCTCACTCCGATCAGCTGGCGTCACCCCGTACGTCGCCGCGTTATCCCAATGTCAGATCGAAAATCGTGAAGGAGCGAGGCGAGCACCATCTCTCGGGCCCACCCGCCGGCATCGAGCGAAGCCGACCGCACCACCGTCAGCGTCGGTGGTTTTTCGTCCGTCGACCAGCATGAGCGCGAGTTCATTGCGTCCGTGCCGGCACTCGTCATGCAGCCCCCGCGCGGCGATCGTGTGGGCCGAGATGTCGGCCCATGGTTCGGCGGGTCTGCGCGTAGTCCCACCCACGTGCACGCCGTCAGCTCGGCGTCCTGGCCGAGCCTGATGATGTTCCGCTGGCCACCGCAGGACCGCCACCTCGACATCCTCGTCGAGCACCAGTTCCGTCAACGACTTGGCGGCCAACGGCCCGCGTGCGGATGATCCGGTCCGGCGGGATGTCCTGGCCGCGCAGTATTGCCTCGGCAACCACGGCGCCGACGGACAGACCGACATACACCGCGGCCAGCTCCCCCATCGCACCTGTTCCCGTCAGCGCCGACAAGGTCTCGGCGCACATCGTCACGGCTCGGCATCCGGCCCCGGAGCCCCCGCGTCGGGGGCGGAAGATCTCCCGGTTCAGGCGCAGCGGCGGCCGGTGTCGGTCGCTGCGTGCGCAATGAATGCCCTCTACCAGCACAGATTCGGTGAGATGCGGTTCACGTACGGTGTGGAGATGGGATCGCCCATCACCAGTCTGTACTCGCGCGTGGCGCAGGACTTCACCGATCGTCTCCGGGGCTGCCCGCAGGACCGCTGGAACTCGGCCTCCCCCTGCCCAGGCTGGACCGCCTGGGACGTCGCCGCCCATGTGGTGGGTAACCACCGACGGGCCTGCGCAGGGCTCCGGGGAAATGACTACCGGGCGCCTACCGCCGGGGAGGACGTGGTGGCCGCATGGCTGGATGCGACGGCCCGGGTACAGGCTGCCCTGGAGTCGGAGGCGACCGCCCAGCAGGTATTGGGTGCCGAGTTCGGCAACCTGCCTTTCGAGCAATTCGTCCGGCGGATGGCGTGCGCCGACACGCTGATTCATACCTGGGATTTCGCGCGCGCCACCGGGCAGGACGAACACCTCGACCCCGAGGCAGTCGAGCTGGCCCGAACCTTTCTGGTCGCAGAAGACGACCGGATCCGGCTCCCCCACACCTTCGGGGCCAAGGTGGCGCCCACAGACAACGCCGACGCCCAGACCCAGCTGTTGAACTTCTTGGGCCGCGCCACCTAACCGAATGAACTGCGTGGCGCACAGAGTCCGCCGCACGGCTCTATCGACGATGTGCCGATCGACTGGGCTGATCGCGCGACGACGCCATTCTTCATCGTCGCGGTCGCGTTCGGCGGTCTGGTCGCGATCGCCGTGTGGCTCGATCTGCTCTTCAGGGTGACGTTGCTGCCCTGAACTGAGGAACCGCATCGAAGACGCTGAGTGCGGAGATCTTCTCCGCCATCCCGCCTGTTCCCGGATCGACCGCGACCGGAGATGCAACGCGCCGTCGCCGGCCCCGTCATGCCTCCCGCACCGGATTCAGATGCGTTCGCTCGGCGCCCAGAACCTCACTGCCCACCGAATGTAGGGTCGGGAGCCGGCTCGGTGGCAGATCCAGACCGAAAGTCGCGCAGCCACTATGAGCAGAGCGGACTCCCGCTCAGCTGTTCTTCTTCGCGACCGTGGCCATGGTGCCCCGTTTCCAGCTCCCGCACTCAAACACTCGCTCAGTGTGCGGCTCGGGCAGGGACGACGAATAGAACAGTATGCTCGCACAGCACGGTTCCAGGTCGCGAGCCGACCACCTCGGCTCCCCGACTCCGCTGAGTCGATTCGATCAGGTCCCTATTCAGCACAATGGCAACATTATTCGGTCTGTTTGGGGTGCCCTGTGCCCGCATACTTCAGCCACAACGTGCGGTGCTCGATGTCCAGCACATACCAGACCCGGCCACCGGCGGTGACCTCGTACTGCCACTGCTCCATCTCCACCCCGTTGTGCACCCCGGTCGCGAGCTTGCCCTTCAACCGGTGATGGCGCGTCGTCGACTCCCCGACGACCGTGCGGCGTCGCAACTCCTCGTACGCCACCAATGTGTTCGCCGGCGCCTGCCGGCACAGCTCATCCCACCCCTTCGCCGCGTCACTGGTCGCGAACCGCAGCTCCCACAACTCGCCCGATGCCGGCGGCGCGACCCGCTCGCCCCGCTTCGGACTCACAGCTCCGGCACCGGCACGGCCCCGAAGTCACCCTCGGACGGCGTCGACAGGATCCGGGCCAGCTCCGGATCGGCATACACCTCCGCCGTATGCCGCCACGTCTCGATCGTGCGGGCCGGTGGAGCCGGATTATCCAGCGACGAACCCGCCCGCAGCGACGCGATCAGCTCGTCGACGAAGTCGGCGACCTCCTCAGCCGACAGGTAGCTCACCCACGGGAACGCCGCCGCCACCACCTTGCGGACCAGAACACCGTCATCGGAGTGCAACAGGGCATCGACCATCGCCGTCGCCGCCGCGAGCACCTCCCGCTCCTGATCCGCCCGCACCGCCGTCATCAACACCAAATCCTCATCGTCGCGCCGCGTCACCCGCAGCGGCCGCGCACCCGACCGCTGCCACTCCGACAGCGTCGCCTTCCCCTTGTTCTGGATATCCGAGAACGGCACCTCACCCACAGACATACTTTCAATGTACTTTTAAAGTACCCGGGGAGGCAAGCTGCGCATCCCAGAGGCCTGTGAGGTCAGCGCAGTGCCCCCGAGAGGGTGATGCCCCGTCACCGGCGAATAATGGTCCCGCCGATGTCGTGAGACTGTGCGGCCCCGCCGGGATGAGTGTCTGCTGCTGACAAGGGAGCGGTGGCAGGATAGGAGGAGTCCTCTAGGTCCGAACAACCTGCGCTTGCGGTTGGCAGCGACGCCCGGAGGACACGCTCGAAGCGAGGTGCGCGGTGCAACATCGTCAACATTGTCGCGGCCCGGACGAAGCGGCGTAGCCGATGGACGATGTCGATCCGTTCGAAACTCAGCGCGACGCCGTTGGTCCGGTCACGTCGGAACTGGAATCGGCCGGATTCGATGACGCCCACGAGATTGGTCGCGGTGGTTTCGGCGCGGTCTATCGGTGCCGTCAAGCGGATCTTGACCGTACGGTGGCGGTCAAGGTCCTCACCGCCGAGCTCGACGAGGAGAACCGAGAGCGGTTCCTCCGCGAGCAGCGGGCGATGGGTCGCCTGACGGGGCACCCGAACATTGTCAACATCCTGCAAGTCGGCGCGACAAGCAGCGGCCGGCCCTACATCGTGATGCCGTTCCACTCGCAGGATTCGCTGGATGCCGAGATCCGCCGGCATGGTCCGCTGTCGGTGGAGGACATGTTGAAACTTGGGGTGAAGATGACGGCCGCGCTGGAGAGCGTGCATCGGCACGGCATCCTCCATCGCGACGTCAAGCCAGCGAATATTCTGCTCACCGATTACGGGGAGCCGGCATTAACCGACTTCGGTATCGCACACGTCTCTGGAGGATTCGAAACTGCCGCCGGTATCGTCACCGGCTCCCCGGCGTTCACCGCCCCTGAGGTCCTCGCAGGGCGGTCCCCGAGTCCCGCGGCAGACGTCTACGGCCTTGGGGCGACCCTGTTCTGTGCCGTGACCGGTCATGCCGCATTCGAGCGTCGTAGTGGCGAGCAACTGGTGGCTCAATTCGTGCGCATCACCACTGAGTCGGCCCCTGACCTGCGGGGTCATGGGATCGCCGATGACATCAGCGCTGTAATCGAACAAGCGATGTCTACCGATCCGCTGGCTCGCCCGTCCGCTGTGGAACTCGGCGAACACCTCAGAGATGCTCAACTTCGCCATGGATTTGTCCCGGACGAGATGGCGCTGGTCTCTGAGGATAAGCCGCGGCATGGTCTGCACCTGGGTTCGCACAGGCGCCAGCCATCGGCAGCCGATCCCGTTCATCAGTTCAAGGCCGATCTCCCAATCGAGATGACGAGTTTCGTCGGTCGTCGACGCGAGGTTTCGGAGGCGAAGAAGCTGTTGGAGGCGTCCCGCCTGGTTACCCTCACCGGTACCGGGGGCGTCGGGAAAACCCGACTCGCCTTGCGAGTGGCAGCGCAGGCGCAGCGCGCTTTTCCCGGCGGGGTGCGGTTGGTCGGGCTCGGTGAGCTGCGAGACGAGTCGTTGTTGGTGGATGTGGTGTCCGGCGCTTTGGGGTTGCGAGACCAGTCGGCGCGGCCGATCCACGACGTGCTCGTGGAGTTCCTCGGTTCGAAGCGGATGCTGCTGGTACTGGACAACTGCGAGCAGCTGGTGGACGCGGTAGCCAGGCTGGTCGAGGACCTGCTCCGGGCGTGCAGCGAGCTGCGCATACTCGCAACGAGCCGCGAGTCTCTCGCGATTAGCGGAGAAGCTGTCCTGCGGGTTCCACCGCTCACTGTCCCCGGTTCCGAGCGGCAACCCTTGGTGCAGGGCTTGGCTGGATACGATGCGGTGAGGTTGTTTGTCGAGCGGGCTGCGACGGCGGTTTCCGGGTTCGAGCTGACCGAGGACAATCAGGATGCGGTCGCGGGAATCTGCCAGCGGCTCGACGGGCTGCCGCTGGCGATCGAGTTGGCCGCGGCGCGGCTACGAGCCATGTCGCCCGACCAGATTCTGCAGCGGATCACCGATCGCCTTGTTTTGCTGACCGGTGGCGCGAGAAACGCCCCCACGCGGCAGCAAGCCCTGCGGCTCTGCATCGACTGGAGCTACGAGTTATGCACTTCGAGAGAGCAATTGGTGTGGACGCAGCTGTCGGTATTTGCCGGCAGTTTCGAGTTGGATTCGGCGGAGGCCATCTGCGGCCACGATCTGGATCCGACGGGTGTGTTGGACACTGTGACTGCTCTACTCGACAAGTCGATCCTCCTGCGTGAAGAGTCGGGACAAGTGGTTCGATTCCGCATGCTCGAGACTCTTCGAGGTTACGGCCGCGAGAAGTCTCAACAGGCCGGTGAGCATCTGGAACTGTCAGTGCGTCACCGGGACTGGTATCGACAGTTGGCAGTCGACGCGGAGGCCGAATGGATTAGCTCCCGCCAGCTCGAGTGGATCAGGCGGCTCGAGCGGGAGCAGTCGAACCTGCGTGAGGCTATGGAGTTCTGTGTACTCGAGAACCCGCGAGCTGGGCTACGGATCGCAACTGCTCTCTTTCAGTTCTGGCATGCTCGGTCCCTGTTCAGCGAGGGGCGGTATTGGTTTGATCGTCTCCTCGAGCACGACGACGGGCAACCGACGGTCGAACGGGTCAAGGCGTTGTACGGCGACAGCGTGTTTGCGGAAAAGCAAGGTGCACTCACGGTGACAAATGCGCTGGTCGAGGAGGCGCGTGCATTGGCCGAACAGGCGGCCGACACGACAATGGATGCTCTTGTGGCGTATGCGGAAGGGCTCAGTGCGCTGTTCAGCGGTGACCTCCCTCGTGCGTGTGCACTGCTGGAGGGGTCGGTCGCAGTGTTTACCGCGCCGAGGGATCTCACTCTGCGTGTTGAGGCTTTATGGATGCTAGGGCTCGCGTATGGGTGGCAAGGCGACACCGGACGGTCCATTTCTTGCCTCGACGAGATTCTCACGATCACCCGCGCGCGGGGTGAATCGGTGTTTCAGGGGTGTTCGCTCTGGGCTAAGGGTGTCGCATTGTGGCGACAGGGCGATCATCAGAGGGCGGCAGTACAGCTGAAGGAAGGGCTCCGTTTGGCGCAGGTAACCAACGACCAGGTCGGGGCCAGCGCCTGTCTGGAGACACTCGCGTGGATCGCCCGAAATGATGACGACGCCCACCGCGCAGTGGTGCTGATGGGGGCCGCCGAATCACTCAGTGGCGCGGTAGGTAGCTCTTCGGTATACCTTCCGAACCTTCTCGAGTACCACAATGACTGCGAACGGACAGCGCGAGGGACTCTCCGTTCCAATGCATTCGATGCAGCACGGAAGGAGGGCAACATGATGTCCTTCACTGATGCCATCGCCTACGCTCTCGACGAGCGACCGTCCGACGGAACAAGCCAGGTGCACAACGTCCCAGTACTCACGAAACGTGAACAGGAGGTCGCCAGACTCGTCGTCCAGGGCCTGACGAACAGAGCGATCGCCGACCAACTGGTGATTTCCCCTCGGACAGCTCAAGGTCACGTCGAGCATATTCTCACCAAGCTCGGGTTCACCTCGCGGGCGCAGATCGCAGCTTGGGTCGTGGAACGGGACGCGCAGGGATCGTGACACTGCGGTCCGGAGTGAAGTTCACCGCCCCACGCTGATGCCCGAGTACATCGCGGGCATATGCGGACCCCGCGCACCGAGCGCTCTGGCGGCCGACCCTGCGGAGATATGCGGCAGTCCTGGCGGCGTGATCCGCCAGCCGACGCAGCCGCAGGGCGAGTTCGGGAACGAATGCCACATCGACACCGGCGGTAGCTGTGACGTCGTAGGACTCGGTCGGGCACGGCACCCATGGCGAATCCGGAGTCGGCGGTGACCGAGTTCGATTGTGTGCGTGCAGGTCTGACGTAGCAATCCTTGCCAAGCACCCCTCCTCGAAGGCCTTCAACGCCACCGCTTGCTCGGCCGATCCCAACACCTGGGGGTGATCGCCCATGGAGGGCGACGCGGAGCAGATCGGTGACGAGGCGCTCTAATCGAACCCCTTTCGACCGGAATTATCAGGAGCAGTCCAACCAGACAATTAGCAATGAGTCTGCTAACTTGCTAACGTCCCAAAAGAGAAGGAGCCCCTCATGACCACTCCGACGTCCAGCATCAAAGCGACTGACACGAAGACCGCCGGTACAACTGCCTCCCGCGCAACAGATGCCGGGAAGGGCAAGTATCAGAACGCGTTCGTCGGTCTCGGCTTGAAGGTCGTTGACACGACCAAGAAGGCCGGGAACCGGTCGCTCGACGCCTACGAAAAGGCTCTCGACAGTAGCTTCGAATACCACACTGCAATCGCGGCGGCCAGCAACGTCGAGTGGGTCTCGACGATTGCGGATGCGCAGGCGAAGCTCGCCCGTGAGATCAGCGCGGCGACAACCGCAGCGGCTCGAGAATTGCTGAAGTAGCTGGGGGGGCCCACGGCAAACCAGTCGCCGTGGGCCCTGACCGCTCCGCTCCGGAATGCGTTGCTCCCTCCCCTGTCTGTAGAAGACGCAGAGGTCTGCGCCTACCCGCGCTTACGCTCGGCCCTTGTGACCTTGCGGAACGTCTCGTACATCTCCACGAGCGCCTTGCGCTGGGCGTTGGTGAGGTCGCCGTCCTGCCCTATCGCCCGAACGACGTCCGAAGCCTCCTCCGGGCGCGTTCGGACCTGCCCGAGCAAGATATCGGCCGAGGTCTGCAGGTGCTCCGCGATGGCGTCGAGCACTCTCTCGCTGGGCTCCCGGAGATTGCGTTCGATCTGCG
Organism: Rhodococcus sp. NPDC127593; assembly: GCF_042671975.1. Lineage (NCBI taxonomy): Bacteria > Bacillati > Actinomycetota > Actinomycetes > Mycobacteriales > Nocardiaceae > Rhodococcus > Rhodococcus sp. NPDC127593. The sequence continues at coordinate 24,401 of NZ_JBHXWI010000023.1, forward strand.
AAAGGTAGGGGTTCGAGATCCCTACCATCGCGGCGAACTGCCGCATCGGCAGCTCGGCAAGTTCCCGCTGTTGCCTGATCAACTCACCTAACGTCGGTGACGGCTTCTTGTCGTCGGCCATCCTGTCAGGATAGACATCGGGGAACACCGCTCTTCGTCCAGCACGTCCGAGTGCTTCGGCCCGCGCTTTCGTCACGTCGGCGGGGGATGTGGGAGTGTCAGCCCAGCGTGGCGGCGGATTGTTGCCGGCGATGGAGCGCCTTTCCCGTTTTCTTCAGGATGGTCAGGAGCTCACTCGCCAGGGCGACGTGGCCGGCGCTGGCCGGCAGGGCCACGAAGACGTCCCGCGCGAGCGCCGGCTTCAACCGGCGGGCGCGAGTTCCCCGGCCGGGAACCAGGGCGAGCTCGGGAACGAATGCGACGGCGACACCGGAGGCGGCGAGCGCCTGTGCGACGTCGTAGGACTCGGTCTGGAATGGAGCCCACGGCACGAATCCGGAGTCGGCGGCGGCCGAGTTCAATTGTGTACGTGCGGGTCTGCCGGTGATGCTGCACGCCCAGGCGTCCTTCTCGAACGCCTTCAATTCCACCGCCTGCGTGGCCGGCCCTTGCGCCTGAGGGTGATCGTCGGGGAGGACGACCCGGAGCGGGTCGGTGAGCAGGTGCTCGAATCGAACTCCTTCGACCGCGCTTGGGGCGCCGCTGTAGGAGGCGGTGATCGCCATATCCAGCTCTCCGCTGGTGATCAGTTCGATGCCTCCGTCGGTGGGCACGTCGACGACCGACAATTGAGCTTCGGGGTGTCGGTAACGCAGCGCCGTCAGTCCGTCCGGAAGCAACGCAACCGCCGCCGAGGGAAACGCTCCGAGACGGAGCCTGTTGGCGTGAGCGCCGAGGTAGTCCGCGACGGTTTCCTCTGCTCGGGACAGTTCGGCAGAGACGCGTTCGCTGTGTTCGGACAGCAGGTTCCCGAGAGGAGTCAACTTGGCACCTCGCGCGCCCCGTTCGACCAGCAACGCGCCGAGGTCGCGCTCGAGCTTGGCGAGCTGCTGTGACACTGCGGGGGAAGTGATTCCGAGCGTCTCTGCTGCGCGCGCGAGGCTGCCTCCCTGCTTGACGGCCAGCAAGAGGGCCAACTGCGACGAGGTGAGGTTCATTAAGCAAACCTTAGCGCTGCAGCAGCCAGATCGCCATTCTACTTATTCGATTTCGGCGAGACGATGGACGGTATCGAAACCCGCAGAAGGAGTATGCCCTGATGGTCAGTTCACTTCGCGCAACCCGCGCCGTCGACTCCCTTGCCCGGAAGTCAGGTGTCCTCCGGTGACGACCTCCGTTCGATTCGACGTCCGTAGCAACGTCGCCTGGATCACCCTCGATGGTGTGGATACCCGCAACTCCCTCGATCGGAACAGCGCGCAGGCCCTGGTCGATGCCTGTGATGCCGTCGACGATGACCCATCGGTGGGTGCTGTGGTGATCACCGGAGCCGGAAGTGCCTTCTGCTCGGGAGCCGACCGATCCGCACTCCGGAATCTTGCAAGTGCACAGCCGCACGAGGCGTACGAGGCGCTCGATTCCCTCTATCGTGCGTTCCGCCGATTCGGTGAGGTGACTGTTCCCTCGATTGCCGCGATCAATGGTGCCGCGGTGGGAGCCGGACTCAATTTGGCGTTGTCGGCGGATGTGCGTCTTGCCGCCGAGGACGCACTGCTGGTGCCCGGCTTCGCCGAGAACGGAATTCACCCCGGCGGTGGGCACTTCCATCTTCTCGAGCGGGCAGCCGGCCGCCAGGCCGCCGCCGCGCTAGGGGTGTTCGGGCGCCGGCTGACCGGGGCAGGCGCCGCTGACACCGGGCTGGTGTGGGACGCAGTTCCGGTGGCCGATCTCGAAGATGCGGCCCAGCGCCTCGCCGAACCGGTTGCCCGAGATCCTGAACTCGCTCGGTCCTTGGCGAACAGTCTGCGGTTGACGACCACACCACCGCGCGCATGGCAGGCGGCAATCGAGGTCGAACGCGCCCGGCAAATGTGGTCGCTGTCCCGCCCCCGCCCGGTCGATGCCGCTGGTCGGTAGGGGCCCGCAGTACCACGGACTGACGGTCGACCCGGCACCGTTCGCTGATGGAACCAAAGACACAGGAAGGATCGTGATGATCGACAATCTCCCGCATCTTCTCCTCGATCGCGCGTCCGTCCGCCCCGACCTGAAGGTCGGCGTCCTCGACGATCAGATCTCGTTGCAGCTCGCTCTCGAACTTGCCGCGGGTGGGGCCGCCGACTTGCAGGCCCGGAATCTCTCCGCGGAGGACCGTGTCGCAATCGTGGCAGAGAACTCGACGGACTACGTTCTGGCCTGGCTGAGTTGCCTGTTGGCCGGCGTGCCTGTCGCGCTGGTGGATCCGACCTATCCTCGGGAGCTCCTGGCGTGCATGCTCGACGTCCTCGACCCGACGGTGGTGATCAGTGACCGCCCCGCGGCCCCGTCGTTCGCTGGCGCTCGCCGGGCGATCACCATCAGCACCTTCCGTAATGCCCGCCGGCTCGATCCCAGCCATGCCCCCGGCACCAGCTCCGGTCGGTACTCGACGGCGTCGTTCATGCACCCGGCCCGGCCCACGCCGGGTATTCCGAAGTTTTGCGCCCAATCGCATGAGTACTTTCTCCGACTGGGACGGGCGGTGGCGGAGGCGATGACACTCACCGACCGCGATCGATCACTCACTCCCTTGCCTCTCTCGCAGATCAACTCCCTCGGGCACGGGCTCGTCGGCGCACTGACCGCGGGCGCGGACGCCTTGCTCGCGCGCACCTTTGCAGTCGACACCTTCTGGTCCGAGGCCATCGACCACGGGATCACCGCGCTGACACTGGATGCACCGCTGGTGAACAATCTCGCGCGCACCGCCACCCCGAAGGACTCGGCCGGCCACCGCGTACGAACCATGTTCCCGGCCGACGGTGCGTTTATGCGGCGGTTCGGGGTTGTCCGGGCCGTGTCCGGATACGGTTCGACCGAGGCCGCCGGAGCGAGTCACCTGCGCTCGTGGTCCATCGACGACGATGTCCCCACCGACGCCCATCGCCACGGCGGGACCGGGCGAGAGGACATCGAATGGAAGCTGACGGACTCGGGTGAGATCCTGATCCGCGAATCCGCCCGTGGCGCGTTGTTCACCGGATACTTCACCTTTCCCGGCGTGAGCTCGACGCTCGACCAGAATGGCTGGTTCCACACCGGGGATCACGGGCGGCTCGATGAGGACGGCGGTTTGGTCACCGTCGAGCGCGGTCTCGACCGTTCACGTGGATGACGATGTCGCTCCGTTTCGTCCCAACGGGGAGCAGTTCGGACGTACCAATGAACTCGACCGAACCCCGCCCAGATCGGACGCGTCCCCGCGATGCAGCCGGAAGGGCCACCGGCGACCCCTGCCGCAACCCTCTCGGTCTTGCATGGGCCCTCCGCGAGGAGTCGTGATGCGGGAAGCCACTTCCCGGCCGTCCCCCGTCAGTACTACATCGAGTATCCAGTATCCCCCAACCTGAAGGAACCGAGATGTCCACCTCCCTGCACAGTCTCACCGACCACGAACTCGACGCCGAGCTCACCCGGAGCCGCGCCGAGTACGACACGTTGAAGGCGCGCGGGCTGGCACTCGACATCACCCGGGGCAAGCCCGCACCGGAACAGCTCGACCTCTCAGCCGCGATGCTTTCCCTGCCCGGTGACAACGACTATGTGATCGATGGAATCGACTGCCGTAACTACGGTGAACTCCCCGGCCTCCCGTCGCTGCGCGCCCTGTTCGGCGAGGTCCTCAATATCGACCCGGAAGGTTTGATTGCCGGCGGCACGTCGAGTTTGGAAACGATGTACGACGTGCTCTCGTTTGCGTGGATCCACGGGACAGGTGACGACGCTCCCTGGTCCTCCGCCCCGGTGAAGTTTCTGTGCCCCGTACCCGGATACGATCGGCATTTCGCTATCACCGAGTCGTTCGGTATCGAGTTGATTGCGGTCCCCCTGCTCTCTGACGGCCCTGATGTCGATGCGATCCGGGAGTTGGTTGCCAATGACCCGCAGATCAAGGGCATGTGGTGTGTCCCCATGTTTTCCAACCCCAGTGGGGTGACCTATTCCGCGCAGGTCGCACGCGACCTGCTGAGCATGCAGACCGCCGCACCGGACTTCCGTATCTTCTGGGACAACGCCTATGCGGTGCACGCCCTCATCGGCGACGCCCCGGAGGTGCTCGACGTCCTAGCCCTCGCTGCCCAGGTGGGCAATCCGGAGCGGCCGTTCGTCTTCGCGTCGACGTCGAAGATGACCATCGCCGGCGGCGGTGTGAGTTTCTTCGCCGGGTCCGGCGAGAACATCGCGTGGTATCTGGGCCACCTCTCGCAGAAGCGGGTCGGACAGGACAAGGTCAACCAACTCCGGCATCTACGGTTCTTCGGCGACATGACCGGTGTGCGTACGCACATGCGCAAGCACCAACAGATTCTCGCCCCGAAGTTCGAACTCGTCACCACCATTCTTCGCCGCGAGGTCGGCGATTCGGGCATCGCGTCGTGGACGGATCCGTCCGGAGGCTACTTCGTCAACCTCGAGGTGCTACCGGGCACGGCCAAGCGGGTGGTGGCGCTGGCGCAGGAGGCGGGGATCGCGCTGACACCGGCCGGTTCGGCGTTCCCGGCCGGCAATGATCCCCGGGACAGCCACATCCGGTTGGCACCGAGTTTGCCGTCCGAGGACGAGTTGCAGCTGGCGATCGGCGGGCTGTGCACCTGCATCCGGTTGGCGGCTATCGAACTCGTCCACCGCGACCGCGCCGCCGGTGTCCGCCGCTCTTCGGTATCGGTGTAGCCGATACCGGCTCGTGCGGAAAGGATCCCAGATGCATCGAGTCTCGTGGAGGATGCGGCGGGCCGTCCTCGCCATGGGGCTGTTGGTGGTCTTGATCGTCACCGGAGACCTCATGCACCAGGGCATGCAGCTCATGCGCACCTGGTTGACAAATTCATGACCGGATCCGCTTCCGGTCCATGACCTTCTAGGGGAAGGTCTGGCACCGGCCGTGCAGACGCGTGAGACAGGTTCCTCGGCCGGTGCCTGTTCGCGTGCGCCTCGGGGGGCCAGCACGCCCCCCACCTGCGCCGGGCGGCTCGGTCTCGAATCGAATATCGCCTGAATATTGTTGTACTGGAGGGTTTTCCGAACCCGCGTGACGGCTCGGCCATCCGGTCGCTGCCGCACGCGCACCCGCTCGCATCGAGAAATACCGCCCGTGGCGGCCCTTCCGGTGACGACGGACAACGAACCCGTAGCATTAAGCAAAGTTAATGCTCTGCAATCGAGAACGTCGTTCCGTTGACGGGATGTTGACCGGATCATGGTGCATACGAGCCAGGACGAATCAGTGCCGGGCGGCCCCACCATCAAGTGCCACAGGAGATGTCAGGTGAATCTCGAAGGACTCGAACACGACCGTCAGCCCAGAGTCTGCGCTGAACTCGGTGCCCTGGCGTCCGCACCGGGCGGCTACCAGGATTACGTCGATGCACTCTTCCGTCACGAGCCCCGCGAAGATCTCGCCGAATGGACCGACACCGCCCTCGCCGGCCGCGCCTATGAGTACCTGAACTTCGCTCGGCTCCGGGCCGAGGGGGTCGCACTGGTGCAGTGCGACATCGCGGCGGGAACCAACCACGCGCACATTTTGGTGGTCAGCACCGATCTTCCCTTCCTGGTCGACTCGGTCGCGATGGCTGTTCGACGGCACGGCAGCGTTTCCGCTCTTCGGCACGTCACGCTGGCAGTGCGCCGCGATACCGAGGGAGTGCTCGCCCCGGACGGTATAACCCGGCCCCGCCAGGACGATCAGTACGACAACGATCCCCTGGTCGAGTCCTGGATGGAGATCACGTTCCAGCCGTCCGGGGGAAGCGAAACCGCTTCCGGTGAGTTCACCGCGATGATCGAGAACGCGATTCGCAGCACCCTCGCCGACGTCACGGTCGCAGTGACCGACCAAACCGACATGGAAGCCGTCGCCCGTCAGGCTGCACTGTCCCTGAAATCCGATGCGACCGAGAACCAGCTCGACAGCGCCTACGAAGCCAGCGAGCTCCTCCACTGGATGTGCGCCGAGAACTTCACCTTCCTCGGCTACTGTTCCTACCGCCTGGTGAAGGCAACGGCGTCGGGAACGGCCACCCTCGAACCGCTTCCGGAGACCGGCCTGGGTATCCTTCGGCCCCATCACCACGAGCACCGCCACCACACCCTCGACCCGCTGACCACGACTCGCGCGTTCGGGCCGGATGTGTTGATGGTGTCGGCGGCCGGCACCCGCAGCACGGTGTGCCGCGACGCCCCGTTGGACTACGTGGGAATCAAGATCGTCGATTCCGACGGGGTCACGGTCGGCGAGCACCGCTTCCTCGGTCTGTTCGAGAACACCCTCGACACGTCGGATATGCGGACGATCCCGGTCGTCAACCGAACCGCCGGACGCACTCTGGCGATGCTCGAGCGTGATCCGCGCTCCCGAGAAGGCCTCGAACTGCTCGACATTCTCCAGGACTACCCGCGGCGGGAGATTCTGCAGAGCACCGCCGAGGAGCTTGCACCAACGGTCCTCGCGGTGCTGCATCTGCAACGGCACCCACGTGTGCGGGCATTCATCCGCCAGGACACCTACGGCCGGGCCATCTCGATTCTGCTGTATGTCCCCCAGGACCGGTTCTCACCCGCCATTCGACGGGCAGTGGTGGCGGCGGTCTCCCAGTTCCTCGGCGGCGCCGCGGTCGATCACAACACCCGAATCGGGGAAACCGCGCTGGTGCGTGTGCACGTCACCGCCTGGCCGAACACCGCGGACGAGCGCATCGATGTCGCGGAGTTGTCGCGAGTCGTGGTGGAAGCGGCCCGGTCGTGGACCGAGAAGCTCGACGATCTGCTCTCCACGGCGTCGACGTCGGTGCACGACGACTTCATCCCCGTGTCAGTGCCTTTGAGTTATCAGGAGCGGTTCTCCCCCACCGAAGCAGCCGCCCACTTGTCGGCCTTCTCCGAACTGACGCAGGATCCGTACCGACGGCTGCAGCTGACGATCACCCCACCCGAGAACGCAACCTCGGACCTGATCTCGGCCATCGCCGTCACCACCGAGCCTTTGGTCCTTGCTTCCGCGCTGCCGATCTTCGGGCACCTGGGATATGAACTCGCAGCAGAACATCCACACACCCTGACCAGTGCCGACGGGCAACTCGCCTACGTGTACGAGTTCATCCTCCGCTGGCGCTATCGCCAGCACCGGCTGGACGCGCCCACAGCGGTGCGGACCGCCGAGGCGTTCGAGGCGAGCTACAGCGGGCACACCGATGCGGACGCGCTGCAGGCGCTGGTCACTACCGCGGCCATGGAGTGGCGCCAGGTCCTGGTCCTGCGCGCCTACGCCGCGTATCTGCGGCAGAGCGGTTGGACCTTCTCCTCGGAGTTCGTCAATTCCGTGATCGCCGGCCATCCGAAGATCGCCGCTGCCCTGTGGGCCCTGTTTCGCGCGCGGTTCGATCCGGCGCTTGCTGACGGCGAACGCGACCACAGCGAACTGGTCGCGGAGATCGAAGGCGCGATCGACGAGGTTCAGGGAATCGAACCCGACCTGATCCTTCGGACCTTGCTCGATACCGTGCTCGCCACCTTGCGAACGAACGCGTTCCGGCGACTGTTCGCGCACACCGACGGACCGGTCGACACGATCTCGAGCTTCAAGCTCGATCCCCGCACGATTCGTGGCCTTCCGGCTCCGGTGCCGCAGCTAGAGACGTGGGTGTTCGCCCGCAATGTCATGGGCACCCATCTGCGATTCGGGCACATTGCGCGCGGCGGCATCCGGTGGACCGACCGGGTCGAGGATTTCCGCACCGAGGTGCTCGGTCTGGTGCGTGCGCAGATGGTGAAGAACGCGGTCATCGTCCCCACCGGAGCCAAGGGGGCATTCCTTCCGCGGCTGCTGCACACCGGCGCCGACCGAGCCCAGAAGCTCGAGATCGCGCGGACCGCATACAGCACGTTCGTCGAGGGACTCCTCGATCTGATCGACAACTTCACCAAGGACGAGTCCGGCACCTACCGCCTCGACCCGGCACCGCATACGGTGCGACACGACGGTGACGACACCTACCTGGTCCTCGCCGCCGACAAGGGCACCGCGCAGTTCTCCGACGTCGCCAACGCAATCGCCACCGGCCGCGGGTACTGGCTCGGGGACGCCTTCGCCTCGGGTGGGTCCAACGGATACGACCACAAGCAGATGGGTATCACCGCGCGCGGTGCCTGGGAATCGGTGCGCCAGCACCTTTTCGAGGTCGGCATCGACTCCGACACCGACCCGGTCACCGCGGTCGGGATCGGGGACATGAGCGGGGATGTCTTCGGGAACGGACTGCTGCGGTCCCGCTCGGTGCGCTTGGTCGCCGCCTTCGACCACCGGCACATCTTCCTCGATCCCCAGCCCGAGTCGGGCACGGCGTTCGAGGAACGGCAGCGGCTCTACGATCTGCCCGGCTCCTCCTGGGCCGACTACTCTCCCGACCTCATCAGCTCCGGAGGCGGCGTCTTCCCCCGCTCGGCGAAGCGTGTCACCCTCGCCCCGCAGGCCCGAGTCGCACTGGGACTGGACGAAGCACGGGCACACTACACACCGAATGAGCTGGTGCGGGCGATCCTGGCGGCACCGGTCGATCTGCTGTTCAACGGTGGGATCGGCACCTACGTGCGAGCCAGTTCGGAAACCGACTCCGAGGTCGGCGACAGCGCGAACGACGCCGTCCGCATCACCGGGTGTGAGGTACGTGCCCGCGTGGTCGGTGAAGGCGGCAACCTCGGGCTCACCCCGCTCGGACGGCGCGAGGCGGCGCTGCACGGTGTCCGGTTGAACACCGATGCGATCGACAACGTCGCCGGCGTCGATACCTCCGACCACGAGGTCAACATCAAGATCGCGCTCGACGACGCCGTCGCCGCCGGCGTCCTGGGCCAGGACAAACGCAACGTTCTGCTGCAATCGCTGACCGACGACATCGCCGACCGCGTTCTCGACCACAACCGCGCACAGAACACCATGCTGTCGGTGGCCCGTGCCGAGGCCGCCGAGATGGCGCCGGTGCATCGCCGGATGCTGACGGGACTCGAACGGAAGGGTTTGCTCTCCCGGGAGGTGGAGTCGCTGCCCAGTGACGCCGAGCTCGAACAGCGCATCACCCAGGGCGGGGCGTTGACCTCACCCGAACTCGGCACCCTGCTTGCCTACGTGAAGTTGGAGATGAAATCGGCTGTCCTGGCATCCGGGATCACCTCGGAGTCGTGGGCCGAGCACTTCCGCACCGAGTACTTCCCCGCCGGGGTTGTCGCCGCGTGCGGTGATCGTCTGGGGACGCACCCGTTGGCGAACGAAATCACCGCGACCGCTATCACCAACCGCCTTGTCGACGACAACGGCATCACCTTCATCTTCCGGATGCAGGAGGAAACCGGGGCGTCGGTAAGCGCGATCATCCGGGCGTGGGAGGTCGTCCGCCGCGCTATCGGTCAGCGCGACTACCTGTCCAGCATTGCCGAGCCGGACCCGTCGGTCACGGCGGACACACGCGTCCGAATGCAACTGAGCCACCGACGGCTCGTCGAGCGCTCGGTGCGCTGGCTCCTGGCGAGCCGGAGGCAGACCATCGATGTGTCCGGTGAAACTGCCCGCCTCACCCCCCTCGTCGAGTCGCTGCGCAGTTCCCTCCCGGACTTCCTCGTCGGCGCCGACCGGGCCGCAGTCGATGCCAAGCATCAGCGGTACCTCGACGACCGGAACGTCCCCGACCCCCTGGCCCGCAGATCGGCGAGCCTGTTCCAGGAGTTCTCGCTGTTTCCGATCAGCGAAACCGCACTGCGCACCGGCACGGATCCGGAACGAACGGCGCGCACCTACTTCCAGGTCGCCGAGCGGTTCCGGCTCGATCGGCTTCTGCGCCGAGTGGCGGCCCTTCGCCGAGTCGACAACTGGGACGCGATGTCCCGGGCGGCGCTGCGCGATGATCTCTACTTCGCGGTCAGCGACGCCACGCGGCGCCTGATCAATGACTCGGACCCGAAGCAGTCGCAGCCTTGCCAGGTCGGGGACCTTGTCTCCGACTGGCTTGACAACGTGCTGGACTCGGCCCTCGACCCGGCACGCGAACCCGAGCTGGCGGTCCTGCTCGTTGCCAGCAACGCCCTGCGTTCGTTCGCGGAGAACCTCGCCTAGCGGCATCGGTGAACCGCGGCGCCGCCACCAAAGCACGTCCCGGCGCGCGGTTCACCGGCCGAGTCGAGTCTGCGAACCCGACACACATTCGCCACACCCGAATCGGAGCCAGATCCTCAATGCCCGCTACAACAGTGTCCGTCCACCACCTGCCCGAGCTCGCCGGTGCGGACCTCGGCGTCAGCCCATGGCACGAAGTGTCCCAATCCGACATCGCAGGGTTCGCCGCGCTGACCGGTGACGAACAGTGGATTCACACCGACCCTTTACGCGCGAAGGTGGGCCCGTTCGGAACCACCATCGCGCACGGGTATCTGACTCTGTCCCTTGTTGTTCCACTACTCGCCGAACTCCTCGACCTCACCGACGTGAGGATGGTCGTCAATTACGGGCTCAACCGGGTGCGTTTCCCGGCGGCGGTCCCGGCCGGTGCACGCATCCGCCTGGCCGCGACCGTCACCGAGGTGACTCGGATCGGCGACGACTGCTATGAGCTCGTCATCCTCAGCACGCTCGAATGCGACCGCGCCACCAAACCCGCAGCTGTCATCGAACTGATTTACCGCGCATACGAGTAACAACTTCACCAGAGGGGGAATACGTCCGTTGTCGATCCTGAAAGCCATCCCGTCGTGGACACCGCCGCTTGATCTCGGGGCGCTGAGAAACACCACCTCCGATGCCGACCCCGCCGCGTTCCTGCGCTCACTCGGCGCAGCAGGCATCGGCGCGCTGAAGCACCCCGGCGGCACCGCCGCCGCACATGGTCGGCTCCTACTCGGCTCGGGCAGTGCGCTGCGCACTGCCGCCGGCCGCGCAATCGGCCGAGACAACCCGGGACCGATAGTGCCCAAGCCCGGCGACAAGCGGTTCTCCGACAATGCTTATCAGGAGAACGCCGCCTACTTTTACCTGGCACAGCAGTACCTGCTTCTCGAACACCTGGTCAACGAGCTGATCGACGGCGCCGAATTGAATGAGGACACCGCGGTCAAAGCGCGGTTTGCCGCCCGGTTCATCCTGGATGCCCTCAGCCCCACCAACACCCTCCCCGGTAACCCGGCAGCGATCCGTAAGGCTTTCGACACCGGTGGGCTCAGTCTCGTGCGTGGTCTCCGGAACTTTCTGCACGATCTCCGGCACAACGGAGGGTGGCCGTCGCAGGTCGATCGGTCACAGTTCGCGGTGGGCGTCGACCTCGGCGCCACACCCGGATCCGTTGTCTACCGCAGCGATCTGATCGAGCTCATCCAGTACTCGCCGCAAACCCCCGATGTGTACGCGACCCCGCTGCTGTTCTGCCCGCCGTGGATCAACAAGTTCTACATCATGGACTTGGCGCCGGGGAAAAGCCTGATCGAGTGGGCGGTTCAGCACGGCCACACCTGTTTCGCCATCAGCTACCGCAACCCGGATGCATCGATGAGTGGCCTCGGGTTCCGCGACTATCTCTTCGACGGCCCGCTCGACGCGGTCCGGGTCGTCCGCGAGATCACCGGCGCGGAGACGGTCAACACCGTATCCATCTGCCTGGGTGGCACCCTGACGGCGTTGGGTCTGGCGTACAACGCAGCCCAGGATGATCCGTCCATCGGATCCGCGACCTTCATCAATACTCACACCGACTTCACCGAGCCGGGAGTGCTCGGCGCGTTCACCGATGAGGACACGATTGCGGCGTTGGAGAAGCAGATGGCCCGGAAGGGGTATCTCGATTCGTCGCAGATGGCACGCACCTTCAGCACTTTGCGCGCCAATGACCTGATCTTCCAGTTCGTGATCAACAACTGGTTGCTCGGCAACAAGCCTCCGGCGTTCGACCTGCTCGCCTGGAATGCCGATTCCACCCGCATGCCCGCACGCATGCACGGGGAGTATCTACGCTCGTGCTACCTGCGTAACGAGTTCTCGCGGGGCGAGTTCGAGATCAACGGGGAGCTCCTCGATCCCTCGCGGGTGGACATCGACAGCTACATCGTGGCGGCGGTCGACGACCATGTCGTGCCGTGGACGTCGAGCTACAAGACCACCCACTTGCTCGGCGGGGACAGCCGGTTCGTTCTGAGCACGTCCGGGCACATCGCCGGAATTGTCAACCCGCCGAGCCCGAAGGCGAAGCATTGGGTGAATGAGGTCCTCAGCGCCGATCCCCACGAGTGGAAGGCGGCCGCCGAGCTGCGGGACGGTACGTGGTGGCTGGACTGGGCGACGTGGCTCGCTGACCGGGCCGGCGCGAAGCGTCCGGCACCTCCGAGCCTGGGCAGCGCCACGTATCCGCCGCTCGACGACGCGCCCGGGATCTATGTGAAGGACGAGGCATGACAGTGGCGAACACGGCGCCGACGTCCACCGCATTCGAGGTGTCGACTCGGCACGGGCAGCAGGTTGCGGTGTGTGTGAGCGGATCCGGGAAACCGGTGGTGTTGCTCAACGGTCTCTCGCGCCCGATGGCGAGCTGGTCGGCCTTCACCCCCGTCCTGGGTGGGCGGATGGTCGTTTGCTTCGACGCCCCCGGCGTCGGCGCGTCGACAACTCCGAAGCTGCCGTTGTCGATGCAGGCACTGTCGGACATCGTTGCCGACGTCCTCGACGCAGTGGACGTCGAACGGAGCGATATCGTCGGCTTCTCGCACGGCGGCGCGATCGCCCAGCAGTTCGCCTACAGCTCGCCCGAGCGAGTCCGCAGACTGGCCCTGCTGTCCACCTCCTGCGGGAGCGGAGCAACACCGGGATCAGGGAAAAAGTTGTGGTCCAACGCAATCGAGCTGCGCAATCCTCGTCGCTGGGGGCCGGCACGTACGGTCGGCGCGCTCTGGCAGGTCGCTGCTGTAGCGAGCTGGTCGAGTATCCCGTTTCTCGGATCAATCTCGGCGCCGACGCTGGTGGTCTCCGGTGGGCACGACCGGATTGTGCCGCCGCCGAACAGTCACTTGCTTGCAGCGCGGATCCCGAGAGCGGTGCTGTCCGTCGTAGCGGCGGGACACGACCTGCAACGTCCGGATGTCGCGAATACTGTCGCCGGGCGGGTGTTGCGATTTCTCGATGGGCCCGTCCCGGAGAACGTGGCGGCGGAAGACGGCCCCGACCTCAGCCCGTGTTTGTGAGCCCGACAGAGTGCACGAAACTACCGAAGGAGACTAGTTGTCCTCGCTACATTTCGATGAACGCGTTGCCATCGTGACCGGAGCCGGCAACGGTCTGGGCCGATCGCACGCTCTCGAACTCGCGCGCCGCGGTGCGCGGGTGGTGGTCAATGACCTGGGTGGCTCGCTGCATGGTGACGGACAGTCGACGGACGCGGCGCAGGCCGTCGTCGACGAGATCGCCGCGCTCGGCGGTACGGCTGTCGCCAACCGTGACAGCGTCGCCACGGAAGCGGGTGGCCGTGCGATCGTCCAGACGGCACTCGATGAGTTCGGCCGATTGGATGTTCTGGTCAACAACGCAGGCATTTTGCGGGACAGAGCATTTCACAAGATGGACGGTCCGATGATCGATGCGGTCATCGACGTTCACCTCAAGGGAACACTGTTCGTCACTCAACCCGCCTTCCGTGCCATGCGGGAGGCGGGTTACGGCCGCATCGTCAACACCAGTTCGGCGTCCGGCCTGTTCGGCAATTTCGGGCAGGCGAACTACGGGGCGGCGAAGGCGGGGATCGCGGGCCTCACCCGCGTTCTCGCGCTCGAAGGGGCGGCCTACGGAATCGCCGCGAACGCGATCGCGCCGATTGCCGCCACCCGCATGACGGCGGGGCTGCTGGGCGATCTGACAGCACGCGTGACACCGGAAGGCGTCAGCCCGGTCGTCGCCTTCCTCGCACACGAGGACTGCCCCGTCTCCGGTGCCGTGTACTCCGTCGCCGGCGGCCGGGTGGCAAAGATCTTCGTCGGCGAAACCTCGGGGGCGGTCCTGGAGGAGCTGACAGCGGAAGCGGTCCGTGACCAGCTCTCCGAAATCGAAGATCAGAGCACGTATCACGAGCCCACGTCATTGGACATGGCCACAGCGATCATCGCCCGCGCGCTCAGCTGACACCGACATGTGAGCGCGGGCAGCGACCACCTGCGATGGTCACCGGTGGTGTTTCCGATGGCCATCGACACGTGATCGCTGCCCGCATATGCTCCCGCCGATCTCGGCTGCCGCCGGCGAGAGTCGACGACGGAGTTCGAGCTCACTGCTGCTGGTTCCGCCTGCGGCGTTCGATCATCTGATGCGCGACGAAGCGCTTGAGCTCCTGGAGCGTTTCCGGATGGAGCGTGCGCCGGACCGGCCCCTCGAGCGCCTCAGCGAGACGATCCACATACCTGCTGGGGGTCATCCCGAACTCGACCCAGAGGTGTTCGTTCGCGATGGTGCCGAAAGGTAGCCACGTCAACGCGAACTCAACGAGGGCGCGCTCCTCGCGGCAGACGGTAGCAATGCCTCGACGACGGCCGGGATGGTTGATTGGCCGCCGAGTCATTGCCGGCCGTTGATCGTTTCTCATGTCAGATCCTTCGGAAGAGGGCGGCGAGGGCCTGGCCGCCGCCGATGCACATGGTGACGATGCCGAGTTCGAGGTCGCGGCGCACCAGATCCTTCGCCAGGCGCAGGCTCAGGATCGCACCGGTCGCCCCGACCGGATGACCCAACGCGATCGCACCACCGTACGGGTTGGTCTTCTCCGGGCTGAGCTTCGCGTCCCGGATCACCGCGACCGCCTGCGACGCGAACGCCTCGTTCAACTCGATCACATCGATATCGCCCGGGGTGGTCCCGGTCTGCTCGAACAAACTCTGCAACGCCAGCACCGGGGCGTACCCCATCAGGCCCGGGTCCATCGCCGCCGTCGCGACCGCCTCGAGCGTGACCAGCCCGGTCAGGCCCCTCTCCCGGGCGGCGGACTGCGTGGCCAGCACCAGGGCCGCGGCGCCGTCGTTGATACCGGACGCGTTGCCCGCGGTCACCGACCCGCCCTCCTCGAACGCCGGCCGCAGCTTCGCCAGGGTCTCGAGGGTGGTGTCGGGCTTGGGGTGCTCGTCGACCTCGATCGTCTTCGGGCGGCGGCCCCCGATCTGCACCGGGGTGATCTCCTCGGCGAACGCGGCCTTCGCGGCCTCGGAGGCGGCGCGGCGCTGGGATTCGACGGCGAACTCGTCCTGCTGCCGGCGGCTGACGTCGTACGTGCGGGCGACGGCCTCGGCGGTGCGGCCCATGTGCACCCCACCGAACGGGTCGGTCAGAATCGCGACCGTGCCGTCCACGAGCGTGCGGTCGCCGAGCTTGTAGCCGGAGCGGGCGGAGAAGTCGTAGAACGGCATCCGCGACATGCTCTCGTCGCCGCCGGCGAGGGCGAAGTTCACCCCACTCCAGCGCATCTGCTGCGCCGCCGACCACACCGCCTGCAGACCGGACCCGCACAGCCGGTTGACGGTGTACGCCGGGGTCTTCTCCGGAAGTCCGGCGGCGAGGGCGACGCGGCGGGCGTTGTAGGCGTCCGGTCCGACCTGACCGATGCAGCCCATCACCACCTCGTCGATGTCGCCGCCCGGCACCCCGGCACGGTCCAGCGCGGCCTTCGCGGCGGTGGCACCCAGTTCGTGGGCGGGCACGTCCTTGAACGCACCACCGAAGCTGCCGATCGGGGTCCTCGCGCCGTCGACTACCACGATCGGTTCAGGAGAATTCATGACATGCCTTTCAGGTTGCACTGCCGGGCGGATGCGGCGGTACGCGAGTTCTCGATGTGGTCCCTACGATGTTTGTTTCGATTCGACATCGACCGGGTCTGCGTCGACGTCGAAGGGGGCGGCACCGGGTGGTGCCGCCCCCTTCGAAGGGATCACACTGGAACGACCTCGTCTTCGAGGTGGTTTTCCCGCACTTCGTCGGTCTGGAAGCCGGAGGCGACCGACCAGTAGTAGCCGGCGAGGCCTGCGACCGCCACCGGGATGAGGTCCCAGCCTTCACCGAACAAGGGGTGGTCGAGCGGCCCGTAGCTGCCATAGAAGGACAGGAAGAGCACGGCCATCAGCAACGTGACGAACCAGGTCGATCGGGAAACATGCACGCGGCCAACGGTGTTACTCATCAGGTACAGGACAATCCCGCCGACGGCGAGCACCGCCGTGCAGGCCACCAGGTACGCGGGGGTATCCCAGGCTCCCTCTCGCTGGCCGCCGCTGACCGTCATGAACCATCCACCCTGCCAGCTCACGACGCCCCACACCGCGAGGAAGACTGCGGACCAGCTGTACGCGCGAATGCGGGTGATCCAGTTCTGTCGTACGGCGATGTATGCGACATATGCCGGGGTGCCTGCGAAGACCACGATGGCCAGGTTGAGGACGGTCGAGAAGCCGGCGACGTACACCAGGATCAGGGTTGCTACGAAGCTGGCGGGCGCCCAGAATCCGGCATTTCGTAGCCGGAAGGGGCGCGGCAGGTCCGGGGCGGTGCGGCGGAGAACCATCATGCTGGAGCTGCCGACGAGGTAGCTCAGCAGCAGTGCGACCGACACGATGGAGACGAGTCGGTACCAGCTCGGCAGCGGGAGCAGGAACAGGCAGGACACGGCGAAGGAGACGATCAGCGATATCCACGGCACCGCGAATCGGTTCAGTCGCTGCAACAGCGACGGGGCCATGTCGTGCTCGGACAGTGCGTAGGTCGACCGGGTGGCGCTGCCGAGGAACACCCACCCGGTTGCGGCCGGGGAGACGATCGCGTCGATCAGGAGCAGTGTGCCGAACCCGCCGAATCCTGCGGCGATGAGGGCCTGGAACAGTGGTGCCGATGCCCAGTCACTCGACAGCAGCGATCCCCATTGGCCCGGGGCGAGGCCGGCGGCGGTCCAGTTGAGTGCGCCGATGAACGCCACCTGGAGCAGCACGTAGACGACCATTGGGATGAGGATGGATGCGGTGATGGCAATCGGGATGTTGCGCTGTGGGTTCTTGCATTCGCCGCCGAAGTCGAGGACCTGACGGAATCCGAGGTAGGCGAAGGCGATTCCGGTGGCGGGGATGGCGTGGAGGACGCCGTCGAAGCCCATGGCGAAGAAGCCGGTCTCGGTGAAGTTGGAGCTGCGGAACGCGGTGAACAGCAGGATGAAGGTGAGTGTCGGGATCGCGATCTTCCACAGTGTGATCCAACGGTTCGCTTCACTGAGCATCTTGATGCCGAAGATGTTGAGGACGGTGAAGACTGCGAGGATGGCGACACCGGCGAGGGTGCCTCTCGGCCAGGTCAGGATCTCGAGTCCGTTGACCTCGTGCATCAACCCGAGTTCGGGCCAGTTGCTGCTGACATAGGTCAGCACTGCTTGTGCCTCGAGGGTGGTGACTGCGACGGTGGCGATCCAATACGCGCCGCCGACCAGCCAGCCGGTCATCATGCCGTGTGACAAGCTCGGGTACCGGACCGGTCCGCCCGAACGAGGCAGCATGGCGCCCAGTTCCATCCAGGGCATCGCGATGACACCGAAAAGTAGAGCCGCGAGTACCCAGGACAAGATTGCGGCCGGTCCTGCGGCCCCTGCGGCGGACAGAACGGCGAACAACCACCCGGAGCCGATCTGTGCGCTCACACCGAGGAAGATCAGGTTGGTCAGGGACATCGAGCGCGTCAATTTCTCCGACGACGCTCCCGGGGCGGCAGCGCCGCCCGATGGTGCGGATGAAAGTGCCATGAGTTTCCTGTTTCGTGATCAGCGGCGCCGGCGATTGGATCGGCACATGAGCGCTGAGGGGAGGGGAGGGCGGGTGCCCTGAATCCGGATGTCTTCGAAATCCACAGCGCCGGAGGAGGACAGCTCGAAGATTACAGGGCATTGGTGACGGAGAACACAGTCACCGGAGAGCGTTCACCGCGGGTGATGGCAGCGCGTGCATTCGCTTATCACCGGAGCCGGAATTGTCTTCGGCCAGGAAAGATGCCGGGACGAAAGTGCACGGGCAGTACGGGATCTGGTCGGCCTGCCACTTGGGCGGACGGGCCACTCTGGGAGCGGCGGAGATTGCTTCTCGGCCAGAGGAAGGCAGCAAGTGCGTCATTGAACTTGTCGCCCTCCCCTGGCTTTTCGGAGCTGGGCGCGGCGATGGTGGATGCATCGTTGAACACACCATTCACCCTGTCCGATTTTCGGCGCGGTCGTCGGCAGGGCTGAGCCCTGGCCGGCGACCTCGCCTGGGTACTGCGGTGCAGCCGTACCCGCGCTGGTCAGAAGACGAGCGACACCGAATTCTCGATTGCACCGGTCTGGAATCGGGCCAGGGACAGCTCGGACAGGTCGATGCTGGTGATCGCCCCGGTGGTGACCTGCTCGGCGACGAGCCGACCGATCTCCGGTGCCTGGATCAGGCCGTGCCCGGAGAAGCCACATGCGTTGACCCACTGCGGTTCTCGCGGGTCCGCGCCGACGATGCCGTCGTGGTCGGGGGTGTTCTCGTAGGTGCCCGCCCAGCAGGCACGACGATCGAGTGGCAGCTCCACCAGCCAGGGGAAGCGGTCGGCGGCCAGCGCCAGCAACTCCTCCATCCAAGGCCAGTCGATCGCGGTGTTGTATCCGTCGACCTCGGTGGGCTTGGCGCCGGCGAAGAGCAGCCGGCCCCCTTCGCTGCGCATGTACACACCCGTCGCCAGGTCCACCGTCATGGGCACGTACGAATCGAGGGCGCCCTCGGCGGTGGCGTAGACGTTGCGGCGCGAGTGCACCACGGGTACGTCGAGCCCGGCGAGACCAGCGACTTCGCCCGCCCAGCCGCCCGCGGCATTGACCACGTGGCGGGCGGTCACCGTGCGGTCGCCCGTCGAGACGGTCCACAGTTCGCCGACCTTGTCGATCCCGTCCACCGATGCCTTGAAGAAGACGTCGGCGCCCTTGCCGCGAGCGAGGGCGAGAAATGCGTTCGTCGCACCGTGCGGGTCGATCTGCCCATCGGCCGTACCCCAGGTGGCCCCGCCGATTCCGGCCGGGTCGAAGGGGGTGATCTTCTGGGCCCGGTCGACGTCGAGGACCTCGACCGGAACACCGTGGGCGCGTTGGAGCTCGACAGCTTGGAGCTGACGTTCCCAGATCGCTTCCGGCACCAGGAACAGGTACCCGTTGGGCTGGTACCCGATGTCGATGCCGTACCGGTCCTGGAAGTCCCGGTAGAAGCGGATGCTGCGCCAGGACAGCTCGGTGTTGAGGTCGTCAGCCCACTGCGCGCGGACCGAGGCGAACGACAGCCCGGTGCTTCCCTCGGCGGCACCGGCCTTGGCCTCGAGCACGGCGACCTTGAGCCCCTGCTGGGCCAGGTGGTGTGCACAGCTGGCACCGATGATGCCGGCTCCGACGACCACGACGTCGTACACGGTTGGATTGGTCATGACGTTTCCTGTCGTGGTTCGGACGTTACTTCTCGAGGTGGGGGTAGCGGTAGTCCGTCACCCTCAGGTGGTTTTCCTTCGTGGTGCGCGGGCTCGCGAAGCGAATCGAGTTCCATACCGTGCCGGCCTTGTCGTTGGTGCCCGACGCGCGCGCACCGCCGAACGGCTGCTGGCCGACGACGGAGCCGGTGGGCTTGTCGTTGACGTAGAAGTTGCCCGCCGTGTACCGCAGGGCGGCGTCGGCTTCTTCGACCGCGCGGCGATCTTCGGCGAACACGGCGCCGGTGAGGCCGTACGGCGTCGAGGTGTCGACCAAGCGCAGCACCTCGTTCCAGTCGGAGTCCTCGTACACGTAGGTCGTCAGAACCGGGGCGAAGATTTCCTCGGTGATCAACGGCGAGTGCGGGTCGGTGACCTCGAGAATGGTGGGGTCGACGAACCAGCCGACGCTGTCGTCGGTGTTACCGCCGACGACCACGGCCTTGTCGGCGCGGGCCCGGGCGAGGATCTCGGTGTGCTTGGCGTGCTGGCGGCCGTTGATGACGGCGCCGACGTAGACCTCGGGGTCGGTGGGGTCGCCGACCTTGATCTGTTCGGTCAGCGCAACGAGCCGATCTTTCAGGCGCGGCCAAAGGCTGCGCGGCACGTAGACGCGGGAGGCAGCCGAACACTTCTGACCCTGGAACTCGTAGGCGCCCCGGATACAAGCGACAGCGAGTGCCTCGAGATCGGCGCTCGGGTGGGCCAGGATGAAGTCCTTACCGCCGGTCTCACCCACGACGCGCGGGTAGTTCCGGTATGTTCCGACGTTCTTGCCGACCTCTTGCCACATGTGCTGGAAGGTCCCGGTGGAACCGGTGAAGTGGACGGCGGCAAGGTGTTCGTTGCCGAGGGCGGTGGGGCCCACATCGCTGCCGGTGCCGTAGACGACGTTGATGACGCCGTCCGGGAGACCGGCTTCACGCAGCAACTGCAGGGACAGGTGGGCGACGAGCGAGGCGCTCTCGGCCGGCTTCCACACCACGGTGTTGCCCAACACTGCGGGCCCGAACGCGAGGTTGTTCATGCAGGTGAAGTTGAACGGGGTGACCGCGAAGACGAAGCCCTCCAGCGGCCGGTACTCGATCCGGTTCCACGCTCCGGCCTGCGAGCCGGGTTGCGTCTCGTACATGTCGAGCATGTTCTTGACATTCGCGCGGATGAAATCGACTGTCTCACAAGCAGCGTCGATGTCAGCCTGGTAGGTGGTCTTGGACAGTTCGAGCATCGTCGCGGCGTTGAGCTTGGCCCGCCACGGGCCGTGCTCGAGCATGTCGGCTGCCTTGAGGAAGGGGGCGACCCGCTCCTCCCAGGGCAGGGTGCCCCACCACCGGGCCGCCTCGAGCGAGGCGTCGATCGCGGCCTGGGTCTCGGACGGGCCGGCCAGGTCGAGCTCACCGAGCCTCTGCGAGTGGTTGTGCGGCGCCTGGATGGCCATGGTGCGGCCGGTGCGGACCTCCTTGCCGGCGATGTTGCTCGTGACCTGGAAGTCGGTGTTGCGGATCTCGTCGAGCGCGGCGGCGATCTCTGCGCGCTCGGTCGAGTCGGCAGCGAAGGCGTAGGGATCGGTGGGGCCGATGGGAAAGAGGCCGGTACGGCCGGCGGAAATGTTCATCAATCGTCTCCAAAGCGGGGTGGTCGATGGTCTGACCAACGGTCCCACAGTGGTGCGAGTGAGTCAATGCACAGCAGTTAACGGTTTGTTACGGCGGCCACTAAGTTTGTTAACGGCATCAGGAGCGCCAGCGCCGTAGATGCCCGGCCATGGCCGCGCGGGCGGCGTCACCATCGCGCGCAATAACCTTGGTGAGGAGCTCGATCACTTCGTCCCGCAACAGCTCCGGGCTCGACGCGCTCGGTTCGACCTGAGCGAAGCTGCGGGCGAGAGCGTCATGAATCCCCGCCGAGATCGCGACCCGGACGGCGTTGTGCGAGAGCGCCGGCAGCAGTTCGTGGACGGTGAGGTCGAGGGCGCGCACCCGGTCCCAGTCGATCGAACCGGAGGAGCCGAGTTCGCGCACCTCGTCGAGGATCTTCTGTAGGCCCGCCAGTTCCTCGTCGGTCGCCCGCCGGGCCGCCAGCTCGGCGTTCTCCTGCTCGAAGTCGATGCGGTAGTCGGTGAGGTCCTCCTCGGACACGGACTCGAACGCGAGGAGCATCGCCAATGCCGAGCCCATCAGGCCCGGGTCCGGGGGGTTGAAGAATGCGCCACCGCTCCCACCGAGTCGGATGGTGATCAGCCCGTGCGCCTCGAGTGTGCGCAGGGACTCACGGACCGTGGTCCGGCTGACCTGCAGCAACCTGGCCAGCTCTCGTTCGCTCGGAAGCTTCTCCCCCGGGGCCACCCCGCCGGTCAGCAGGATCTCACGGAGCTTGGCGACCACGTCGTCCACTGACGTCGTGCGGACCGCGGGTGAGAGCAGCGACTCGAAGTCGGCGCCGAAGGGAGAGGCTGTGGACATGGCGTATGTGTATCACAGCGACGCCCGAGGTCATCAGCCCCGACGGGGCATGTCGACCGACACGAGACATAAGTTTTACTTACCACTGACGCTAGCTGAAGACCGTTCCCTTATCTGATTCCGTCGGCAACCATCGACTGTGCAACCAGCTCCACGGGAGCGAAATTCAACCGCCTGCGGCGGGCTCGGCGCGCGTGCCGCGGCAGCCGTTCGCCGTTGACGACGCCCTGCCCTCCATCCCGGAAGAGACGACATGAGCACCACGAACCTCGCCCAACTCCTCCTGCAGCGGTCATCGGATCGACCCGATCTCCGGGTGGGCACCGTCGACGACCAGATCCTCCTGCCCGACGCGGTCCGCGTCGCCGCCGCGGGTGCGCAGGCACTGCAGGAACTGGGCATTCGGCGTGATCAGCGACTGGCCATCGTCGCGAACAACTCCACCGAGTACATGCTGGTGTGGATGGCGTGTCTGCTCTCGGGGACCCCGGTGGCCCTGGTGAACCCCACGTATCCGCCGGAACTGCTCGCACAGATGCTCGAGCGCCTGGATCCGACCGCCGTGTTCACCGACCTCGACACTCTCCCCGCGACGTTGCGCACCCTCCCGCTGTCGACGGCGCGGGCGTGGTCACCGGTCGACCCGCAGTCCAGCCCCGGTCTCGACGCTGCACCGTCAGACCTCGCCTCGTTCATGCACACCTCCGGAACCACCGGGCTGCCGAAGTTCTGCGCCCAGACCCACGAGTACTTCCTGCGGTTGGGTTCGGCGATGGCCGACGCCCTCGACCTGCAGGCAGGCGACCGGATGCTCGCTCCCCTGCCACTGTTCCACATCAATCCGATGGGATACGGCATCATCGGTGCCCTGTGCGCCGGCGCCGATGCACTGACGGTCCGGAAGTTCTCGGCCAGCGGCTTCTGGCCGGCTGTCCGCGAACACGGGGTGACCGCGCTGGCGCTGCACGCACCGCCCGTCGAGATCCTCAAGCGAGCCACCACCACCGCCGAATCCGGTGAGCACAGCGTCCGCACCATGTTCTACGCCGACCGGGAATTCATGTCCCGCTTCGGCATTCCTGTCGCCGTGTCGGGTTACGGCTCCACCGAGGCGGCTGGAGTGAGCCACCTGCACCGTTGGTCCCTCGCCGACGAGTCGGAGATCCCCTCCAACGCCAGTCGATTCGGCGGGCAGACCCGCGCCGACGTCGAGGACCGCCTCGACGACGAGGGTCAGATCTACGTGCGCGAGAGCGCGCCGAACACCCTGTTCGCCGGGTACTTCCGGGACGGCGCCGTCGACCCGAGCCGCGACGAGGACGGGTGGTTCGCCACCGGCGACCTCGGTCGACGCGACGAGCAGGGTGGCCTGGTGTTCCTCGAGCGGGCGGCCGAAAGCATCCGCGTCAAGGGCGAGTTCGTGCCCATCCCGTACGTCGAGGAACGACTCGGCACGATCGACGCCCTCACCGACCTCGCGCTGTGGAAGAAGCCCGGTGAGCTGGTCGACGACGACGTCGTCCTCTACGTGGTCACCGACAGCGTGCCGCTCGAGTCCATCCGTGACGCCGTCGCCGATCTGCCGGTGTTCATGCGTCCCGCCCACATCGCGCGCGTGGCGACGATTCCCCGCGACGCGGCCGCCGGCAAGGTTCAGCGTCGGCTTCTTCACGAACAGCAGGTCCTGTCCTGGACCGCGATGTCCTGACGACCGCCCCGGATTGACTCCGGCCGGCGATCCTCCCCTCCACGAAAAGACGCACCCCATGACTGTCATCGCAGTACTGCCCGGCGACGGGATCGGCAGCGAGATCCTCGACGGACCGCTCGAGTTTCTCCGCCGGCTCGCCGCCGCCGGAGCTCCGCTCACGCTGACCGAGCCGCTGCCCTACGGCACCGCCGGTTGGCAGGCGACCGGTTCGATCCTTCCCGAGGAGACCATCGAGGTGTGCCGCACCGCCGATGTCGTGCTCAGTGGGGCGGTCGGAACGCATCCCGGGGTCACCGCCGCGCAGTGCCCCAATCCGGAGGCGGCGCTGATTTCCCTCCGCAACCTGTTCGACCTGCGGGTCAGTGTCCGCACCGTCTGGGTCCCGCAGCTGAGCGAGGACGTCACCATCGTCCGCAACATCACCGGCGGCGCCTACGCCGATCCCGGCCAGCGGCAGGAGAGCGACGGTGTCAGCGCCGCAGTCGACCAGCTCCGGCTCCTGCCCGCCCGGGTCGACGAGGTACTGGAGATGGCGGCCGACTTCACCGTAGATGCTCCGGGACGCCGGTACATCAGTGTCGACAAGGCCAGCGTCTTCGCGACCTCGCGGCTGTGGCGTGCCACCGCCGAACAGGTCGCCGACCGGACCGGGGTGGCGTTCGATCACGTCAACGTCGATCGCGCCGCCTACGAACTGGTCAGTTATCCGCAGCTGCCCGCTGTGATCGCCACGGAGGGCATTTTCGGCGACATTCTCTCCGATATCGTCTGCGCCCGGGCCGGCTCCCCCGCCCTGTGCGGATCCGCCACCATCAACCCCGACCGGAACTTCGGGGCGGGCATCACCGCACTGTTCGAGCCGGCACACGGATCCTCACCACACCGGACCGGCACCCGCCGTTCCAACCCGACGGGCGCCTGGCTCGCGCTGGCCGCACTGCTCGACTGGTGCCCCGACCTGCGGCCCCTGGGCCAGGCAACCCGGATCCGTTCCGCGCTCGAGTTGGTGCACCGGTCGGGTGTGCGCACCTACGACCTCGCCACACCCGAACAGGAACTCGTCGACATGGACGGCTACAACGCCCGGATTCTCGACCAACTACAAGCCCTCCAGCCTGCCTGAGGGGCGGGCGCGGGGGGCCGCCCCCGATGAACCGTCCCGGCCACCCATCCGACACCAACCCTGCCTCACCACCGATACCGAGATCACGAGCAAAGGCCGAACCATGAGTTTCTGGAGATACCTGGTCGACGAGAAGATCGCCGCCCCCGCACGCCAATTCAGCGACGACGTGGTCAAACCCGTCGCCGACGAGATCGACCACCAGGACGTGTATCCGGCGGACCTGGTCGAGCAGACCGCGAAGCTGGGGTGGAACGCGATGACCCTGCCGACCCGGTACGGCGGCCAGGGCGAGTCGATGGAGAACGCCCTCGGGGTCTTCGAGGAACTCGGAGCCGGGTCGGCGAGCCTGGGCGTCTCACTGATCACCATCCTGCAGAGCAGCAAGATCATCGAACTCTACGGCCGCGACAGCCTCAAGGAACGCGTCCTGCCACGGTACGCGCACGGCCTGCGCGCCTCCTACGCGCTGACCGAGCGCGGGCACGGCAGCGACATCCGCACCCTCGACACCAAAGCCCGCGGCAACGAACGCGACGGGTGGGTCCTGACCGGGGAGAAGGCATTCATCACCTCCGGATCGCGGGCGGAGTTCTTCGTCGTGCTGGCCGAAACCCCGGTCGGAGTCTCCACCTTCGCGGTCGATCGCGACGCCCCCGGTGTCAGCACCCGGCAGACCCGGGAAGCGCAGACCTTCGGGCTGCGCAACGGACCGCACGTCAACCTCGTCCTCGACGACGTCGAGATCCCCGGCGACGCCCTGATCGGTGTGGAAGGCAACGGGCTGCGGCAGGCTCTGGTCACCTTGTCGAACAGTCGCACCCTCGCGGCGGGCATTTCCCTGGGCATCGCCCGCGCCGCGTTCGACGACGCGTTCGCATACGTGCGCACCCGGCCCGCGTTCGACGGCAACGTGATCGACTTCCAGGGCATCCAATGGTATTTCGCCCAGGCTGCCGCGGAGATCGATGCCGCCCGGCTGGTGACGTATCAGGCCGCCCGTGACCTCGACTCCGGCGGGGACTACCAGCGGTCCTCGTCCGCGGCGAAACTGCTTGCCGCCGAACTGGCCACGAAGGTCGCGAGCATGGCCGTGCAGGTCTGCGGGGCGACCGGCACCCAGGAGACGTCGCCGTTCGGGCGCTACTTCCGCGATGCCAAGGCCTACGAGGTGGCCGGGGGCTCGTCCGAGGTCCTGAAGAACACCATCGCCAAGACCCTGATCAAGTCGGCCCGCTGACCAGACGCCGAGAGCGAGGAGAACACCCGTGGATTTCGGAACGGACAAAGTCGACCAGGTGTGCCCGGCCCCGGACCCGGCCCCGCACCCGCCGCGGCGGTTCACCCTGCCCGCGGGGGCGGTCGATACCCACGCGCACGTCGTCGGGCACTCCTTCGTCCCCGAGCGCAGCTACACCCCGCCCCCGGCGTCGGCCGGGCAGTACCTGTCCATGCTCGACGCCGTGGGCACCACCTACGGGGTGCTAGTGCAGATCAGTGTGCACGGCACCGACAACACGGTCATGCTCGACGTCGTCGAGGGTGCGCGTGACCGGCTGCGTGCGGTCGCCGTGGTCGCCCCCGACGTCGACGACCGCACGCTCGCCCACCTGCAGGACTCGGGTGTCGTGGGGTTGCGGCTCAACACCCTGTCGGGCGGCGGCATCGGACTCGATCAGCTCGCCCGGTACGACGCCATCTGCGCGGAGATGGGCTGGCACCTGCAGTTCCTCACCAACACCCGGCATCTCGCCGCCGCGGCCGCGGACCTGCGCACGCTGACCGTGCCCTACGTGGTCGATCACATGGGCGACTTCGACGTCACCGCCGGTGTCGACGCGCCCGCGTGGACGTTGTTCCTGAAACTGATGGCGGACGGCGCGTGGACCAAGCTCTCCGGGGCGTTCCGGATGGCGCGAACGGCCGACTACTCCGACACGATTCCGTTCGCGCAGAGCCTGATCGAGGCCGCACCCGACCGCTGCGTGTGGGGTTCGGACTGGCCGCACGTCGGGTTCTGGGGACAGATGCCCAACGTCGGCGCCCTTCTGGATCTGCTCCCTGACTGGGCACCGGACCCGGTGACCCGCGAGGCGATCCTCACCACCAACGCACACCGGCTGTACGGATTCACCTGCTCCTGAGCACAGTTCACTGTTCATCGGAAAGGACACCCGCCATGACCCCACCGTTCGACGCGGTGCACCACGTCTGCATCGTGGTGCCCGACGTCGCTGCCGCGGTGACGTTCTACGAGAAGATCGGCATTGGCTGATGGCAGGATTTTCCCGCCGCTCAGCGCGTTCACCGATCTCGACGTCCCGGATCGGGACGCCTTCCTGGACCTGACCTACAAGTACACCGATGCCCCCGGACTGCAACTGCAACTGTGTGAACCCGGTCCCGGCGGCTCACCGCAGCGGCAGTTCCTCGATCGCACGGGCGGCGGCGTCTTCCACCTCGGGTTCGTCGTCGACGACGTCGACGCGGGAACCGAGGCCGCCCGCTCCGTGGGCTTGGAACCGTGGATGTACGGGCGGCGCCCCGATTCGACCGGGTTCACCTATCTGCAGACCCCGCCGTCAGCGGGCGTGACCCTCGGGATCCGGCAGAGTCCGAACTTCTGACGACCCGGCCCGGCGTTCGAGCGCTGGGCCGGTTCGCTTGACCTCGTTCCGACACCATGAGACCGTTGGTCGGACCATCGACCACCCTTCCCTGTCGAGAGAGGCAACCGATGAACATTCTTGTGGTCTTCGCGCACCCCGAGCGCCGCTCGTTCTGCGGTGCCCTCACGGACACCGCGGTCCGGACCCTGACCGACCTCGGACACGAGGTGACCGTTTCCGATCTCTACGCGATGAAGTGGAACGCCGAGCTGGACGGCCAGGACTTCACCGGTGACCGAGTCGACGACGACTACCTGGATCTTTCCCGCGAACAGGAGCACGCTTTCGCCACACGGACGCAGGCATTCGACATCGAGCAGGAACAGCGGAAGGTGGCCGAGGCCGATCTGATCCTTTTCCATTTCCCGGTGTGGTGGTTTTCGATGCCCGCCATCCTCAAGGGATGGGTGGACCGGGTGTTCGCCCGTGGCTTCGCCTACTCGGCGGGCCGCAAGTACGGGACCGGCCACTTCCGCGGCAAGAAGGCGATGGTGTGTCTGACCACCGGCACCGCCTCGACGCTGTACGAGCCGAACGGCATCGACGGCGACCTGCTCCACGTGCTGTGGCCCATCCACAACGGGACCCTCGCCTACACCGGATTCACCGTGCTGCCGCCGTTCGCGGCCTGGATGCCCGGCAAGGTCACCGCCGACGAGCGTCAGGGCTACCTGGACGCGTACGCCCGCCGCTTGACGACCATCGAGGACACCGAACCCTTGTTCTTCCACCCGCGGGAGGACTACGACGAGACCCAGCGGCTCAAGCCCGGTGTCAAGGCCCGCTCCGGTGTCCAGTGGAATCCCCGCGCCGGCCAGACGTACGAGCAGGCCGCACACGAACACGACCAGCGTGCCGCGACGGAGAGGTGACCGACACCGTGACCAGTGACTTCCACACCCTGCACCACGTCTGCGTCGTCGTGACGAACATGGACCGGGCCGTGGCCTACTACGAATCCCTCGGAATCGGCCCCTGGCACCCGTTTCCGTCGCTCGAAGCATTCCGCCCGGATTTGCAGGCCCCCGACGCCGACGACTTCATGAAGCTCGAGTACCGATACGCCGATCTCGGCAACATGCAACTGCAACTGTGCTGCCCGCCCGAGGGGAACACCCTGCAGCGCCGGTTCCTCGACGAACACGGTGAAGGGGTGTTCCACCTCGGATTCTCCGTCCCCGACGTCGACGAGGCCGAAGCCCGGGTCATCGCCGCCGGACCGTCCCCGAAACTGCGGGGCCGGTTGCCCAGCGGCGCCGGCTTCACCTACTTCGATACCGACACCGCCGGCGCGGGCGTCACCTTGCAAGTCCGTGCTGCTCGCTAACCGCCCAGCTCGCACCCGGCGGCAGCTGCCGCCGACTCTCCAACTCGGCCTCGGGGCGGCGGCCCTGGGGGCCTCGGGAATCTTCATCGCCCTCGCCGCGGCGTCGACCGCCACGACGATTCTGGTCCGTTACCTGATCGCGGTCCCGATTCTTGCGGTCCTCGCCTGGCGCGACTACCGCAAGCACGGCCCGCTATCGCGGCGGGTGCTGGCCGTGCAGTTGGTCGCCGGTGTCCTGTTGGGCGTCGACATGGCGACGTGGGCACAGTCGGTCATCCTCGTCGGAGCCGGCGTCTCCAGCGTCCTGGTTAACATCCAGGTCGTGGTCGCTCCCCTACTGGGACTGTGTATCACGGGCACACGGCCGTCGAAGGCCTACGTCGCCGCGGTCCCGTTCCTGCTGGCAGGGGTGGCGCTCACCAGTGGTATCGCACAGCCCACGGCCGACCTCCACACGATTCTGTACGGATCCGTGCTGGCCCTGGTCGCCGGGGTTTGTTACGGGGCCTACGTCTTCGCGGTCGGCGCCTGGTGCCCACCGAATCGCGCTTCCTCGCAGGTATTTTGCTCGTCCGTCGTCGCGTGGGCCACCGGCACAGTGCTCGCCCTCGTATGGGACCCGGTCGATCTGTCTCCCGGATGGGCCGCAGTGGGCTGGCTCGCCGCACTCGCGATCGTCGGACAGGTCGCCGGCTGGATCCTCGTCGGCGTCTCCCTGCCGCGCCTCACCCCGGGGGTGGGAGCAAGCATCCTGATGCTCCAACCGGTTCTCGCCGTCGTCTTGGGCGTCGTGGTCCTCGGCGAGCGCCTCTCCCCCACCCAGGTCGTCGGTGTCGTCATGGTCACCCTCGCCATTCGGGTGGTTGCGATGCCGCCACGGAGGGTGAAACGTCCGGACCGCGGCGCCGGCCCCGAAGTGATCCCACACGGCGACTCGGCCCGCGGTGCGTCGGATCCCGAGGTCCGCACCCACTCGTAGCGGGCGTGCCGCCCCGGGCAGGCGGCACGCCCGCTCAGGGCCGGTCGGCGGATGCCGGGGTCAGGGGCGGGCGCACCGTGCCGGACAATTCCAGGGAACGGTCGCGTGCCGCGGCCAATGCTCCTCGGAACGTTCGCCGAATGTCGGATTGTTCGAAGACCTCCAACGCCGACGCCGTTGTTCCCGCGGGCGAGGTCACAGCCGCGCGCAGCTGGACCGGGTCGACGTCACCGAGCATCGCCGACGCGCCGGCGAGGGTGCCGGTCACCAACCGGTCCGCCGTCGCCCGGTCCAGTCCCAGCGTCATCGCCGCGTCGAGCATCATCTCCGCGACGAGGAACACGTACGCAGGGCCCGAACCGGATACTGCGGTGACGGCGTCGAGCTGGTCCTCGGGCACGCGCAGTACCTCACCGACCGATTCCAGCACGGACTCGACGAGCCGCAGATCGTGTTCGGTTGCCGCGGCGCCACCGGCGATCGCAGTGACCGCCGCGCCCACCGTCATCGGGGTGTTCGGCATCGCGCGTACCACCGGCACCGCGGAGGGAAGAAATTGCTCGATCCTCTTGGTGGCCACCCCGGCTGCCACCGACAACACGACCGGGCGGAGAGCCGATCCGTGCAGTGCCACCCCGAGGTCGGTCAACACATCCTCGATCTGCTGCGGCTTCACCGCCACGACCAGGACGTCACAGTCGTCGGGAAGATTTCGCAGGTCGGCTACTCGTACCCCGTGCCGGTGCGCGACATCGAATGTCCGTTCCATACTGCGGCCGACGACGGTGATCGATTCAGCGGACGTTCCCGCTCGACACAGCCCTGCTACAAGTGCCTCGCCGATCCGGCCGACACCAATGACGGTTACTCTCACGCACAAAGTTTCCCACGACATGTTCTGTCCCACTAGGCGTCTCGGGTACTGCCTGCAGAGAAGTCCTCTTAACTGTGAGGTGACCACCCTAGGGGTTCGGCAACCGGACGAATACTCGCCACCCATCCGATCACGCCCAGCCGGGTTCGACCGAAAGACATTCCGCTCCATGGACTCGACCGAAGCTGTACGAAGTGTTGCAGGAGGTAGACAGCCCGATGAAATCCCGTAGGCCAGAGACGATGTAGGAGCCCACACCTGACAGGGATCATCAAGCAGATGCCAGCGAGCACAACCTCGCGCATGTCGACGTGACGATTCCCCGCGACCGCATCGCCGCGTTCACCGGAGTATCCAGGTCCGGCAGGGTGCCGCCGACATTCGGTACCATCCTCGCCCGAGCCGCCGCGCCGGTACTTCGAATCGGTCTCCCCCTATGCTCGGCGTCTGCTCGAGCAGACCAGCGCCCCTCGGGTCGGGGAAATTCTCGGTGCCGGCAGTCCAGCGACGATACGGTCGGCCGGGTACCGGCCACCGGCTCATCCTCCGGTGGAGTCTGTCAGACAGTCTCCGATGCCCGAGCCGAGTTCAACAGCCATGCGATGGTCGAAGCAACGTCACCGGCGGCGAGATCCCCAGGTCCATTGTCCTTCAATGCCGCTGAGGTGAGCGCGAAGCGCGCCTCGGTACCGGCCAGAACCACCGACGGGCAACCCATCTCCGCAAGTTGGGCACGGGCTCGCTCTACCTCGTGCATCCGACGCTCGGCGTGCTGAACATGGCTGGTGATCAACATCTCCAAGAAGGGAACGAACCCAATGGTGTCGACATCGGTCAATACGTCGTAGAGATTGCTGCGAAGGCCCTGCTGCTCGGCAGCCATGAAACACTCGACTACAAGTGATTCGAGCCCCTTGGTCAGGATCGTACGCAGTAGCTTGATTGCGGCGGCGTCACCCGCCCGGCCGCCGGTCATCGTCTGCACTGGCGCCTCGAACACCGCGAACTCGGCGAGCACTTCGCTAGCCTTCGGGCCCGCGGCCAGCAACGCGGTGCGCGACCCGGTCAGTGTCACTGACCCCATAATCACGGCATCGACATACTCGATACCGTGTGCTGCAAGCGTGGCCGAGCACTCGCGCTTATCGTCTGGTGAAGCAGTCGTCAGATCGACCACCACGGCGTGACTGGGCAGCTTTCCGATCAGAGACGCGGTAATGGACTTCACCAGGTCTCCGGACACGCAGATCCACACCCGGTCTACGTCACCGACGGCCTCGTCCAGCGAGAGATGGAGCACCGCCCGGGTCTGATCGGCGACGGCGGTC
The DNA here is from genome assembly GCF_042671975.1 of Rhodococcus sp. NPDC127593. NCBI lineage: Bacteria > Bacillati > Actinomycetota > Actinomycetes > Mycobacteriales > Nocardiaceae > Rhodococcus > Rhodococcus sp. NPDC127593. The sequence goes on from NZ_JBHXWI010000023.1 coordinate 56,570, forward strand.
GTCGCCGCCGACGGACGAGGGTCCACGAGCACGAGTTCGTAGCCGGCGGCCGCACAGGCCAGGGCATACGCACGCCCAACTTCCCCACACCCGACAATCGCAACCTTCACGACGCTTCCTACTTTCGTTAGCCTTCTGTTGCTTCGAGGATGGCACGATCAGTACGCCATTCGGCAGACGATTTATCTTTCGTCGGCGCACGACAATGCTTATCGGTCGGCCGATTCCAAGTTCGTCGAACAGGGCCGCGCCGGTTTTCAGGGTCCGCGTCGTCGGGACGTTGTAGCGTCACCGACGTTCCCGACCCGACACCGGCGCCGAACGAGGTCGTGGTCCGACCCCAGCTCACAGGCGTATGCGGGACGGACCTCCACATCCACTCCGGAGGCTTCTTCAGCACCTACCCCCTCACGCCCGGACACGCGATCGCCGGTGAAGTGATCTCGAGCGGCCGCGATGTCACGCACCTGTAGGTGGGAGACCGGGTGGTCGTCGACAACGCCTCGGTCTGCGGGCACTGCGCTCATTGCGGTCGCGGAGAACCCCTGTTCTGCGCGAACTTCTACTCGCTCGGCGTCAACGGCCCCGGCGGCGAACAAGTCCTCACCCGCGCCGACAAGGTCTTCCCCGTCAATGACCTGCCGATCGATGTGGCCGTGCTCGCCGAACCACTCGCGTGTGCGCTGCACGGCATGACCGTGTTAGATCTCCGTCCCGGAGCCGATGTGGTCATGATCGGTTCCGGAACCACCGGCCTGCTGCTCGCCCACCTTCTGCTGCACGGCGGCGCCACCCGCGTCACACTGGCCGGCCCAACCGAATTCAAGCTGGAACTGGCATGTTCCTACGGAATCGACCGCGTGGTAACCGTTTCCAACCGCGATACCGACACATCGATCGACACACCCCGGCGCCGGCACCCCCACATCACAAACCGGGGACATGTCATCACACCAGGTCACAGCACCATTACGCCCAAGGCTGCCGAGGTCGCGTCGATCCCACCCATAACCACCTGCACACCACCCAGAATGGGCAGCAGAGAATTCAGCAGTAGTTCGCGTCGCTCGCGGCGACGCCCGGGGAGGGAGCACGTCATGGTGTTCGAGAGATTCCCCGATCAAGCCCGACAAGTGGTCGTCCTCGCCGCCGGCGCCGCCCGCACCCACCACCAGAACTCCGTCGGCACCGAACACCTCCTCCTGGCCCTGCTCGACGACCCCGCCTCCACCGGCGCGCAAATCCTCACCGACCTCGCACCCCTGCGCATCAGCGAGATGCGCGAGCACCTCCGACGCGAACTCGCCACAGGCCCACCCCAGGCCCCGCCCACCGCATCCCCATCCGGCTCAGCGACGACGAATACACCCGCGCTCATGCTGCCGCCCGCGCCGCCGGCCAGAACCTCGAAACCTGGATCCACGACCGCATCACCGACGCCCTCGAACAACCCGAATAGCAGGTTCAGGCAGAAGCACACGCTTCCGGCGGCGCCGCTCGACCCGCCGCCGGAAGCGTGTCATCTCCACAGGTCAGAGCCCTTCCCGAGGCCGCGGTTCTTGCCGTCCATCCACGCAATCACATCGAACACGCGGAGCGCTGAGATCTCTTCGGGGAGGCCGGCCTCCCCGCGGATCGACAGCAACCGGCGGTGCAACGCTCCGTCGTCGGCCCGGAGAGCCTCCCGGACGGGGTTCAGATGTGCTCGCTCGGCGGTTACACGAATAGGCCCTCACCGTGGAGCCATCTCACGCGGTCGCCTTCAGCATCGTGAACCACGACGGCGGAAAGATGGCTGGGAGCCCATCCGTCGAGCGGCAATGGATCCGCGAACAAGGCGTCAGCGAACAGTCCGGTAGAAGGAAAGTACACGCCCTCCCGCGTATTGGCGCCGACGGTCAGAACGAGAATGTCGGACCGCGCGTCGTCGTGTTGTTCGATAACCCGTCTCAGTTCAGCGCGAAGCGCAGACCGGGTATAGGTCTCGTGATACGCGAGCGCGATGTCGAACCCGATTGCCCGTTGGAGCCCGGTTTGGAAACCCGGAGGCAGGACCGCCCACGTACACCCCACGGTGTTTCCGTCGGTTTGGTTCATAGCTGTGTTTGCCGGAACGGTTTCGGGCAGTCCGCCGCGATCGCGGCTCGGGTCGAAGAACTCGGGGCCAGGTGGGCGGGCCGATTTCAAATGGTCGATCATCTCGTCAATCCTGCGGGCCCGAGGCGGGAGTCGATTCTCTCCGTCCAGATTGAACCAGACGGTGACCATGTAGCCGCGATGCTGGCGCAGACGTGACTTTAAACGACCGGACTCCCGAAACAGCTGTTCCTTGAGTTGCTCGAACAGTTTCCACCTGCCAACAGAGTTCGGCTTCCCGTTCTGGGACGGGAGCGTGAGCTGAGCTGTTTCTATCGCGTACCGGCGATCCCCAACGTGCGCATAGCAATCGGGTGGATCGTTCTTGTGAGGCCCGGGATACACCGCACCAACCTCGGCTGCAGGAATGCACGCCGACAGGAAGGCCCGAACGTCATCCGCTTCCTGTTGCTGCTTGCTGCGAGCCAGTCGCTTTGTAGTGGGGATCTCGGTCAACACCACAATTGCGGGTTCTTCGGTTTCCTGCGTGACGCCGGACACCGCGTGGAGGTCAAGTAATCCGGGCGGCGACGAGTGCTTGATGATTAGAGATTCGAGCGTCATGTCAGGTCCAAGGCGCATCGGAATCAGTGCCATGCAGTCACCAGTCATTCAACGAATCTAAGGCACGGACACCCGTGACGTGGGTATTGGCTTCCTCTTCGTTAGAACGCAGGTGGTGGAGTACGAACCAGAAAGCACCACAGCCAAAATCCGATCAGCCTCTCAACAGATCCTGTTCTGCATCGGCGGAGACGTCGGCGTGCACCACCAGATCTTAGGACGCGCAGGCGATCACTCTCGATCACGCAGCAGTGCAACGGCATCGTCCATGCCGTACCGGGTCACCAACTGCTCGAGGACCTCATCGGCGGTCATCGGTGGCCGCGCCAGGCGCGACGCGAGCATCTCCACCGCCCGCGCCGCGGCTGCCGGGGACACCGATACCGTGTCGGCTGCAAACTCCGCCGGCGAGATCACCTGAATATGCCCGGGAACTCGTTCTCGTGGAAAGTCTTTCCGATTCAGCGTGACGATCACCCCGGCCCCGCCGACGACGGCGGCCGCAACGACATGCTCGTCGTCGGGATCGGGCACCGAGAACGTACCCTCGAGTGGCTCCCAGCCGGTCACCAGGGCGTCGTCGAAGTACGCGCGCATCGTTCCCACCAGCCGCGCACCAGCCGCTTGGGCCGTCGCCGGAAGGTGCCCACGTCGTTCCAGTTTCGCGGCCTCGTGGAATTCGAGTTCGTCGAGGATCACCTCCGACCACAACGGCCGGTACACGCCCTCGACGGCCATCGACAGCAGGAAATCCCGCTGCAGGCTCGGCCAGAGAACACACGTGTCGAGAACTGCCGCGAACACCCCGGGTGGCCTATCGACCACCCGCCGCGGCCGACCGATCCGCGCCGCGGGTGCGACGACGGTCCGCGACCGCCTTCCGCGCGGCCTTCAGCTGCTCCGCGACCGCCGCCGGATCGTCCTCGTCGTCGATCTCGACAGCGGTCTGGGCGAGTGCCTCGTACTGGCGGGCACGACGCTGCTGCTGATACTCGAGCACATCGCGCAACAACAGCCGATGGCGAGTGCCGACCTTCTCCGCCGGTAACTCCCCCACGTCGATCAACCGGCGCACCGTCGGCCGGCTCACCCCCAGCAGATCCGCGGCCTGCTGCGTCGTCAGCATCGTCGCCTGCGGGGCCACCGTCACCGCACGACCGGCCTGCAACGCGGCCACCACCTGCTTGAGCGCCGCATGCACCTCCGCCGGCAACTCCACCTGATCGTGCTCACCGGCACCGACCAGCAGATACCGCGGCTCCACCCGGTCACCGCGGCGCCGCTCGTGCGCCTCGAGGAAGCCGACGACCTCCGCCAACCCCACGCCTTCCGCCGCCTGCGGCAGATAGGTGTGCTGATCCAACGCCTGTGCACTCATGACCGACCTTCCATTCGAAAGAATCGTAACACCATTCGAATCTTTTGAATAAGTGTGCGGAGTGGACACACGCTTGCGCAGCCAGCGGTACACAGGAGCACAGACGGGGCGCCGACCTCAACCATCGTTCCAGGTCAGCGGAGCGCCGACGACCGTGCTTCGCACTCAATCCCAGTGATCACCGAGCTCGACGGCCTGAGCGACCCGACCGCCTGTCTAGCCGAAAATGAGGTCGTGCGGTATCCGCGGAACCGCCACCCAGGGGTACTTTCCCGACCCCTTGCGGGTCACCGATCACCCCCTCCGGGGTGTTATCGAACGCCCGCTTCCGGCGAAAACTAGTGGTCGTCCGAGAACACCAACCCCGAACTTCAGGAGCCACCGAATGTCCTCGATCACCACCCGCACCGCAGCCGCAGCCGCAGCCGCCGTCGGCGTCGCCCTCGGCTTCGGTGCCGTGCTGGCCCAGGGTGCCACCGCCGCAGCAGCACCCACCGATGGCGCCGCCCCGCAGGTCCCGTACACCGTCCAGGTGCGCGACCGCATCGGATGCGCAAATGCGTGGCCCATGGTCGCCTGCGATGCCCCGGACGAGGATGTTCCCGAGCAGGTCGAACTGTACGAGCCCGGCACCACACTCACCGAGCCGGGCACCACGCTCACCGAGCCGGGAGGCGTCGACCTCTTCGGGTCCTCCAGCGCCCCGTACCACGCCGCGAACTACCCCCTCGAACCCGACGACGGCGTGATCTCCCATCCCCTCGACCCCGACATGCCCTGGATGTGACCACCGCCGGCTCCGGCGCCGAGTCCCCTCGCCGCCGGAGCACACCGGTGACGCGACGCCGACAGTTTCGGCCGGTACGTCGACCCTGTCGTAGACGCCCACAACGGGGTGACCGGGATCGACATCCTCAGGGACCGCCGCTCCGTAACCGGGAATCCTTCTCGGCGACTACGGTCGCCGGGTGCACGGCGATCAGGCCGAGACCTTGCCGTCGCTTGCACAGCCGCGCCAGTTCGCGATACGCGGCCTCACCGAGCAACTCGGTCAGCTCCGGCGCATACGACTGCCACACCGCCACGGCGCCGACGTGCGCGTCCGGCGAGCCGGAGCAGTACCAGTTCAGGTCCGCGCCGCCCTCACCCCAACCGCGCCGGTCGGACTCGGTGATCGTCGTCTTCAGGATCTGTTCGCCGTCGGGTAGCTCCACCCATTCCTGGGTGCGCCGGATCGGCAACTGCCAGCACACGTCCGGCTTCACCTCGAGCGGCTCGATGCCGCGCTCGAGCGCCATCGAGTGCAGCGCGCAACCCACACCGCCCTCGAATCCGGGACGGTTGAGGAAGATGCACGCACCCTGGTAGCGGCGGGTACGCAGCGCCGGCTCGCCGTCGAGCTCGTCCTCCTCGATGTACCCCCTCTTCCCGAGACCCTGCTTCATGAACTGCCAATCCCCGGGCCTGAGCATCTTCACCGACTCGTGCAACCTCGCGACATCCTCCTCGTCGGAGAAGAACGCGCCGTGCGAACAGCAGCCGTCGTCGGGTCGGCCCGCGATGATCCCCTGACAGGCCGGGGTGCCGAACACGCAGGTCCAGTGCGAGAGAAGCCACGTCATGTCCGCGGCGATGAGGTGCTCGGCGTTGTCGGGATCGAGGAACTCGACCCATTCCCGAGCGAAGTCGAGCGCAACCTCCGGGCTGGGCGCCATCTTGTGCGCACGCCCCGCACTACCTGCTGTCACAAAACCCCCCACGGTAGCCGACCCACATAACAGACAAGGGCTGATCGGATCCCCGTCCGGGAGCGAACGATGCCCGACCCGAAAATTCGCCGACACTCCCGTGATACCACGGCGGTGATATTCGGTCGATCAACCCCAGACCGGGTGCCGCACAACCGAAACAACGCTCAGCGGCACGGACCAAGACGTCCGGCACCCGGTCAGCCCGTGAGGACCGTTTCAAGAGCCCGGCGGGGCGCGACTTTCGACCCGACCGGAACCGCGAAAATCTGGCAGGTCGAGACCGCTCACACCGGATTCCGAGCAAACATGGAGCTGCTCCGCACGCACGGCACCGCCCTGATGACCTCGCATCACGCCCACTGCTATTGGTCGCAGCGCAGCCCGGAGCACAAGGTACCGGTGACGTGGGAGATCCTGCTCCCCCACCGGTCCACGTCCTCGACCCGGCCGAGCCCCCGGTCACCGTCCCCCTCGAACCGGAATACCCGTAGCCGAAGCAACCGCCCTGGTGCCTGTCGCCGCGAGGAGGCGCTTCCATATGCTTGGTGGTGCGCACGCCGTTCTCCGCAACATGGATGTATGACGTGCGTCTCATCCCGCCCGGCGTCCGACCCACGAGCACGCCAATGAGCCAGAAAGCCAGAGGAACGCAGTGAGCACAGCGGAACTGACCCAGTGGAACTCCGAGGAAGCCCTCGCGGAAGCGATGATCCCGATTATCGGCGGTCTGCACCGCAGGCATTCGGTGACCATTCTGCTGCACAGTCGCTCGCTGGTGAACAAATCGGTCATAAAAATCCTGCGGACCCACCGCTTCGCCCGACAGATCCGTGGCGACGAGCTCTCCGTCGAGGAGACGTTCCCCTTCCTCGAGGCGCTGACCGAACTCGATCTGCGGCCGTCGAAGATCGACCTCGGCCTGTTGGTGACCGCCTACCACGCCCACGGTGGCGGAGCGCCGATCCCCGAGTTCGTCGCGGAGAGCCTCGCCGACCTGGTCGGTGGCGCCCAGACGAGCCCCGCGCAGCCCCAGGATGTCGTCCTCTACGGATTCGGGCGTATCGGTCGACTCGTCGCGCGGCTGCTCATCGAGAAGGCCGGTTCGGGTAACGGCCTGAACCTGCGTGCCGTGGTCGTCAGGAAGGGCGGCAAGGACGACCTGGTCAAGCGTGCGTCACTGCTGCGCCGCGACTCCGTCCACGGTCAGTTCAACGGCACGATCAAGGTCGACGACGAGAACAACGCGCTCATCGCCAACGGCAACGTCATCAAGTTCATTCACAGCAACGACCCGACAAGTGTCGATTACACCGAGTACGGCATCGACAATGCGATCCTGATCGACAACACCGGCATCTGGCGTGACCGCCACGGGCTGTCACAGCACCTCCGCCCTGGTGTGGCGAAGGTGGTGTTGACCGCGCCCGGCAAGGGTGACGTCCCCAACATCGTGCACGGCGTCAATCACCGCGACGTCGATCCGAACGAACGCATCGTGTCGTGCGCGTCCTGCACCACGAACGCCATCGTCCCGCCGCTCAAGACCATGGACGACGAGTTCGGCGTCGTGCGGGGCCACGTCGAGACTGTGCACTCGTTCACCAACGACCAGAACCTGCTGGACAACTACCACAAGGCCGACCGGCGTGGCCGATCGGCGCCGTTCAACCTCGTCCTCACCGAAACGGGTGCGGCCTCCGCGATTGCGAAGGCCCTTCCCGACCTGAAGGCCAAGATCACCGGCAATTCGATCCGCGTGCCAACGCCGGACGTGTCCGTCGCGATCCTCAACCTTCAGCTCAGTCGCGAGGCCACCAAAGATGAAGTGTTGGAGCACCTTCGCCAGGAATCACTCACCGGAGCGTTGAGCCGGAACCTCGACTACACCGCGGCAACCGACGCCGTGTCGAGTGACTTCATCGGCTCGCGTGCGGCATGCATCGTCGACGCGAACGCCGCGATCGTCGACGGCGACACCGCCATCCTGTACGTCTGGTACGACAACGAGTTCGGCTACTCCTGCCAGGTGGTTCGCACCGTCCAGTACCTCTCGGGCGTGGAGTACCCCATCTACCCGGCGGTCGACGCGGCCGCTGCCGCTGACGCGATCGCCTAAAGGCGTGAGCGCGCTCGGCCACTTCAGAAGCACAGGCGCTCGCCCGGTATGCGTGGACGAAAATCAGCTCGGATCCCACGGCGATCGTTGAAGACGGTTGAGCTCATCGAGAACCTGATCAACGGCAGTGGTCGGGATACGGATCGCGGCTTGAACCCCCGCCTGCTCGGTGCCGCACCGGATACGGAAATCGTCGCCCTCCGACACGCGCAGGCGGTCACGCACGGAGGCGAGCATGGCGAGTTCACGCTCGAGGTCGGCCGCGGTTCGGTCACTCACGGCCTCATCCTGCCCCTCGCGGGTGGTGATCAGTTGTGCTAGCCGGGTGGTGTCGGAACGAGCGCCGCGGTGCTCGCGGTGACGAGATGGGTGTTCGACCGCGTCCTCGACACAACGCCGGGTCCCGGGTCGCAGCCGACCGTCAGAGGGTCCCTTCGGCGTACGACGCCAGGTTCGCCAGCGAGGAGGCGATCCCGGCCTCGTGTACCGCTTGGTCGATGCCCGGTGGCACGTCGGTGGCGGTGACGGTCACCTCGGTCCCCTCCTCGGCGGCCGCGAGGTGCCAGGTCATCGTCATGGTGCCCGCGTATGACGGGTCGTCGGCTTCGAACACCGCCCGCTGCACCACGCGTTCCGGTGGCACCAGGTCGGCGAATCCGACATCGACGACATCCGTGGCATCCGACGTCTTGCCTGGGCTGTCGGCGCGGTCGAGGTAGGTCAGGATCATCCGGAACCCGCCACCAGGCCGGGGATCCCACCGCTCGACCCGACCGCGCATGCCCTCCGGCGGTAACCACACCTCGAGGGACTCCCGGTTAAGGAGAGCGCCGTCGACAGTCGCCGGTGGTGCCGCGATCACCCGGCTGGCGCGGTCGGTCCTGTCCATCGCCCGATTCTAGAGCCGAGAAGATTCAACGGGTGGACGCACAATCTCATCGATGTCACCTCTCGAGGGAGGGGTGGTGCACCGGCCCCTCACCCCGAGGGTGCTCACCGTCCTCGACCGGCCGCGCACCATTCCCGCGGCCGGCTTGAGGGGACCTCATGTACCGCGGGTGAGGTCACCGGGTGCCGGCGCCCACCCCCGGGGCCCGGGCCAGTACCCGAGCCAGCGCCACCGTTGCCGTCAAGACTGCGGCCACCACCGTGATGACGCACACGAACGTCGAAGGGACGGTGGAATACCCGAACAGTCCGGCGGCGCCCACACCGGCGGCCGTCGCCGTCAGCGCACCGACCGGAAGCAGTACCGCCAGCATCCGCACTGTTGCCGCGCGCCGATCATCGGCCGCCGCGGCCAACACCCACCACACACCCAGCAGGGCGCACCCGTACGCCAGCACCGCGCTGCCGGCGTAGAGTACCAGCACCACAGCCCATTCCACCGCGATGCCTACGGTGGCCGTGAACACGGCATACAGCAATACCAGCATCGGCGACAGCCCCAGGGTGATACCGCCGAGGGCTGCTGCGACGGTCCGACCGAGCAGGAAGGTGCGCCGACCGCGGCGTTCGTCCTTGCTCGCCGCGTCCCGCACCACCCGCCACCCGGACAGCCACAGGACCATCCCGCAACCGGCCCCGGCCACCGCGGCGCCGCGGCGCCGACGAGCACAATCACCGACACAATCGATGGATCGGACCACGCCGGCTGGAACGACGTCGCCACCGTGTACGGCCGCGGGGAATCGCGACGAGCACCACCACCGCCACCAACCCGACAACCACACCCACAACCCCGTAGATCCCGCTCTGTCTCCCCACCCGCACATCGTGTCACCGACAGATGGTCAGATACAGGCAACCGCCACCGGCGTTCTCCAGAGCGGGATCGACGATCACCTCGTCAGTTGTCCGCGACGACCCGGCGACCCCTCAGTGTGCGCGATTACCCCCTATGTGCCGGCGCCCGCTCACGCACCGCGGCATCCAGGTTTCCCGCCGCACCCAAGCGCGACGCACGGTCAGCGGTGCCCCTGGACCGGAACTGCTGCACCCACTCCACTCCCGCACCGGAGTGGTCACGTCAGGTGCCGCCGGGATACCTCAACCAGAGCCGACACAGCTGGCGCCGGGCAACCCCACCGCATTGCCCCGATGATCGGAATTCCCACAGGCTCATAGCCCTTCGTGCCAGCATGGCTATCAGGCACTGTCACAACTCACGCGACCGGCATCTGTTCCTGAGCGTCATGGAAGGCTCGCTCGAATTCAGCCGGAATCCGCCCGCGTAAGGACACCTCCAAGCCCTCCCCGATCGCCCACTGGCGAATCTCCCTGGATGTCCTCTTCGCCGACGCCTTCCTCACCGACGCACTCCTCACCGAAGCCTTCTCCGCAGGCAACTTCGCGGACGCCTTCGTCGCAGGGGCCTTGCTCGCCACCGACCTCTTCACCGGACCCGTCGACGTGGACGTCTTGCCGGCCGCTTTCGTCGCGGAAGCCTTCCGTGCCGGCGCAGTTTTTGTCCGAACCTTCGCTGCCTGGGCGTCGTGGAAGGCCTGCTCGATCTCAGCGGGAATCCGGCCGCGGGAGGACACTACGTGACCCTCCCCGATCGCCCACTCACGAATCTCCCTGGACGTCCTTTTCGCCGACGCCGTACTCACCGACGCACTCTTCACCGGAGCCGTCTCCACAGCCTTCTTCGCAGCCGTCTTCGTCGCGGAACCCTTCCTCGGCGGCGTCTTCTGCGCAGCCGACTTCTTCGCGTCCTTCTTCTCCGCCGGAGCGTTGCTCGCCGCCTGCTTGACCGGAGCCACCGCCGTGTTCTTCGCAGCTGTCTTTTCTGCGGCCGTCTTCTTTACCGGAGCCGGTTTAGCCTGAGTCTTCTTCGCGTGAGCGGCGTGGAAGGCTTGCTCGATCTCGGCCGAAATCCGGCCACGCAGGGACACCTCCAAGCCCTCCTCTATCGCCCACTCACGAATCTCCCTGGACGACTTCTTCACCGGAACCTTGCTCGCCGCCGCCCCCTTCGCCGGAGCCGTCGCCGCGACCTGCTTCTCCGCGGCCGCCGTCGCCGTGACCGGCTTCTTAACGACGGTCTTCTCTACGGCCGTCTTCTTTACGCCCGTCTTCCCCACCGGAGCCAATTTTAGCCTGAGCATTCTTTGCGTGAGCGGCATGGAAGGCTTGCTCGATCTCGGCCGAAATCCGGCCACGTAGGGACACCTCCAAGCCCTCCTCTATCGCCCACTCACGAATCTCCCTGGACGACTTCTTCACCGAAGCCTCGCTCACGGCACTCTTCACCACCGGCGTCATCTTCACGGCTGCCTTCTGCACGGCCGTCTTCTTCACCGGAGCCGGTTTAGCCTGAGCATTCTTTGCGTGAGCGGCATGGAAAGCTTGCTCGATCTCGGCGGAAATCCGGCCACGTAGGGACACCCCCAAGCCCTCCCCGATCGCCCACTGACGAATCTCCTTGGTCGTGTTCTTCGCCGCACCGTCAGAACTCTTCGGTGATACCGCCATGTGTCTCCTTCGTCGCCGGGCAACCGTCGAACGCACACAGTAACGGCAGGCGAGCACTCCCGGTAATCAAAAAGCTCACTCGAACCGCAATTTCAACGTTCCCAGACCATCGCCGATCTGGGCAGGCAACACGATTTCTCCGGGAGTTCCCAAACCCATTCCGCATCAGAATTCGCGCAGAACCAGCGCGACTCATTTTGTCGGTCAGGCGCTTTGGTTGCCGGAGTGTCAGATAGGAAAGTTCGGAAACGAAGGAGGAACGGGACAGGGCTACCGCAGTATTGCGTGATTCACGACGTCCGACAGCGATCGGATCACGGAATGTCTCCGGACCTCAAAACTGCGTTGGTTGTTTCTCCGGTCTCGACCAGCACTACGCAATCCACCGCCCATAGGCGGGCCGAAGGTCGACATCCGTGACCTGACCACCACAGCCGTCGCCGGGCTACACGACCTGGGAACTCGTTCGCCAGGGTTCGCCGCGCAACGGCTTACCGTCGAGTGCGCGGCGTTCGTTGTCCCGGAACCGGGGCTCGTAGTGCGAGAAGAAGACTTTCCCGACCAGATCTCGCCTGCTGCGGACGCCGGTCTTCGAAAATACTCATCAGGTGCTGCTGCACGGTGTGGGCGGAGACGACGAGTTCGGCGGCCATCTGCGAGGTCGAGGCGTCGTGCAGGACCAGCCTGGTCACTTCCTTCTCACGCTCGGTCAACCCATAGGCGGACATCAGCAGCGGGTAGATCCGTCCCGGCTCCGCGGGTTCGACGATGATTGCGATTCGCCGAGCTCCCGTCGAGGTCAAGCAGCGGCCGTGCAGCACCACCCAGATTCCCGACCGCGACTGGACCCGTGAGATTGTCATATTTGCAACGCGATTCGGGTTCTCCGACATCCACAGTGCCTGACCGGCGAGCGTCAACACCGCCGTCGGTAGCCGACCCGAATCTCAGTCCCCATCCGGGAAATCCGACATCGGCGGATCAGGCGCCCAAGCCGGTCGCCGACGACGCTCGCGAACGAGACGGCGGATGTGACGCCAGTTACTTTCGAGCGATACCCTTCGGTATCGTTCGCCGTATCGCTACCATCAACTGCACACCCTTTACCACCTCCTTAGAGGTGAGAGAGTGTGGATCATCCGGGTTCGTCCCGGTCCCACCGATGTCGAGCCCAGGCATCACACACCGACACGTCCTGCGGTCATGGTGCCCACCGATCACAGTCCCGGACCCAGGTCTGTCGCTGCCGCTACCCGACGGCCGCCTCCCGGGCATCAGAAGTGACACCGCGATGTGTCGAGGGGTCATGTCGCACAACACCTTCGGATGAAAATTACGACCACGTGGTTGTTTCCCGGAGGCCCCGTCAACCCACACCGATCCGTCCGGCATACCGCGGCAACAAGCCGGCGTCCGCCAGCCACACCCACGCGCTCCACCCTTGCCGACAGATTTTGCCCACCGCTCCACTCCGAAAGCGACCCATCCCGCTGTGCCTGATCATTTCCACCACTCCCGCGACCGGGACTGGCAACACCGCGCCTCCTGCCGCGGCACCGACACCAACCTGTTCTTCTCCCCCGACGGTGAACGCGGCCACGACCGCGCCCGGCGTGAGCGCGCCGCCAAACAGATCTGCCAAGACTGTCCCGTGCTCGACGACTGCCGCGCGTATGCGCTCACCGCCACCGAGGCCTACGGCATCTGGGGTGGCATGTCCGAAAACGAGCGCACCCGCCACACCCGACGCACCCGCGTCCCAGCCCGCCACCGCAACGCCACACACTCTCCGGCACCACACCACAACCGCTCTCCCTGCTCGCGCACGTGACGAACACGTGCAAGGTGACATCGATACCCCCGCCACGGCTCCGCACCGGAACCTGCGAACGTCTCTCCACAACCGGCAGACGGCACTCCTGAAGTCCCTATCCTCGACAACGGACGTTCTCCCGCAAAGGAGTGACCATGAGCGGATCGATCGAATCATCGCCTCACGACGGTGCCCGTGTGCTCGTCGTGATCCTCTCCGCGGTGGTGGCAATCGTGGGTTCGATCATCGGCTCAGGGGCGCTGGTGGGAGCCCCGATCTCCCAGGTCGCCGACGGCGCCCTCGCCGCCGACGCCACCGCGGTGGCCCCCGGCGGACCCGCCTTCTCCATCTGGACCCTGATCTACCTCGGGTTCCTCGCGCTCGCGATCTGGCAGGCACTGCCCGCGCACCGCACCGATCCTCGGCAACGCCGCGCCGGGTGGTGGCTCGCCGCGGCGATGATCCTGAACGCGGCATGCCAGGGCAACCTGGCGGGGACCGAGTTTCGGTTTCGGTCCGCCCTTGCGGCTGCGGGCGCGTGCCGTGGCGAGGCCATCCATGGTGCGCTCCGACATGAGGGCGTGTTCGAACTCGGCGATCGAGCCGAGGATGTGGAAGAACAGCGCCCGACCGCGGTCGAGGTGTCGATGCCCTGATCGAGCACCACCAGATCCACCCCGCGGGCGTTCAGTTGCTTGGACAGTTCGATCAGATGCCCCAGCGACCGGCCGAGGCGGTCGAGCTTGGTGACGACAAGCTGATCACCCCGGCGGTTGGCCGACAGCAGCGCCTCGTCCAGCTGCAGGCGCGACGCAAGTTTCCCGGAGTCCTTGTCGATGAAAATCTCATCGCACCCTGCGGCGGTCAACGCATCATGCTGCGACTCGGGACGCTGATCCCGCGTCGACACTCGGCCGTACCCGATCCTCACATCGGGGAATGTATCGCGTACCCCCGACAACGTGACGTTGTTCCGTACACGGTGTTCTTTACACATCCGACCTGGGTAGAGGTCAACCGGTCAGTGATGTCTCATGAACGACCGCTTGTGTGGGGGGGATCTGACCGGTCGGCCATCTCCGCGCTGACCCGCCATTGTTCGAGCGCCGGGGCAGGGCGGGAGAATCCTACCGCCGACGCTCACCGCAGTTCCCGCGCGATCGCTCGGGCCGCACGGCGAGCCTGCTTCGCCGCGAACCCGATCTGCGACGGCCTGGGCACGAACCCGATGAAACGCAACCTCTCGGCGGCCGGCTTTTCACCGGTGGCGTGCGGCCAACCTCGCTCGTCCAGTACGCCGAGGTGCCCGACCAGCTTTTCGAGTTCCTGACGGAACCCCGTCGCGCAGACCATCGCCTCCGGGTCGATTCGCACACCGTCCACCAGCCACACGCTGTCCGCGTCGAGTGACTCGACTCCGCGAACGACCTCGATGGACCTGTCTCGGATCGCGGCGATGAGCTCCTTGTCGACGATCGCCGGTGCCACGCCGAGGCGGGCGCTGCGGGCGAAGATCCCCTCGTCGGGGATCGGTAATCCGAACTCGCGCAGGTCGCCGATGCTCCTCTCCCGGCCGAACCGAGCGATTGCGTCCGCGATAGGGACCGGGGCATGGTAGAGCGGCGTCGCGATGAAGTCTCCCGGTATGCCACCAGGTCCCTGGCGGAGCATGATGTTCGGCGGCGTGCGAGCCGAAAGCCAGACCTTTGCCGCGCCTCCGGTGGCGAGGTCGTAGGCAATTTCCATGCCCGAGCAGCCCGCCCCCACCACGAGGACCCGTTTCCCGTTGTACTGGGAGGGATTCCGGTACTGCGAGGAATGAACCAGTGCACCCCGCCAGTCCCCGCGTCCGGGCCAGTCCGGGACGAAGGGCTCATGATCGAAGCCGGTCGCGACCACCACCTCGGCACCGTCGACCGAACCGGCAGCGGTGGTCAACCGCCAGTGCCCGTCCGTTAGGTCGAGCCGTTCCACCGGGCAGCCCAGGCGCAGCTCGATCCCGTCCGCACGTGCGTGCCGCTCGAGATGGTCGATCACCTGTTCCCGCGTGGGAAAGGTCGGTGTGCCCTTGGGGTAGGGGCGGTTCGGCAGGTGGGAGAACTGCCTGCCGGTGTTCAGTCGCAGCCGGTCATAACGAGAGTGCCACGACGAACCGACTTGGTCGGCGCGGTCGATCAGCAACGGGTTGATGCCACGGTCGGCGAGGGCCACCGCCGCCGCGACCCCGGAGGTGCCGGCACCGACGATTGCGACTTGATGCTCGCTCATCGTGTGCTCCTTGGGTGTTGTCTTGTTTCAAGCGGTTTCGGCGACAATGACGCTCATCGGGCCGGTGAGCGAGCGATGGTCGCGGTAGCGCCAGCCAGTGTCCTGCAGCCAGGCGATGCCTTCTCCGACGCTGTAGACGTCGCCGTGTTCGAGGTGGACCGCGAATTCGCCCGCCATCAGGGCGGCCGCGACCGGCTGGGTGTGGGTGGGGTCGGTCCAGAAGTCGGCAATCAGCAGCGTGGCGCCGGGTGCGGCGACGTCGCGAATGCGTTGTAGCAGCGCACGATTCTGCTCCGGCGACCAGTAATGCACCAGGTTCGCGACCAGGAAGGCGTCGTATCCGGCGGGCAGCGGGTCGGCCATCGCGTCGCCGGCGCATACGTCGATTCGCCCCTCCAGCCCGACCGACGCGATGCGGTCCTGCGCGGTCTGGGCAACCGCCGGCAGCTCGAACACGGTCGCGCTCAGTTGCGGGCAGTGGCGCGCCACCGCGATGGACCAGGAGCCGGTGCCGCCGCCGATGTCGAGGAGTCGATGACTGCCGGACAGATCGACCGTGTCCGGCAGGGCGAGCGAGGGGCCGGCCGAAAACGCCTCGATACCGATCGAGGCGATGGGTTGCAGGGCGGCGTCGAGGTCGAAGATCTGGCGTTTCGGCCCGCGGGCGAGTGCGCCGGCCAGGTCTTCCCACGCCGGGAAGCTGATCTTGTCCCAGAACCGCAGCAGCGGACGCAGGTCGGCGGGCGATCCGCCGGCGAGGAACGCGGCCGCCGTCTCGGTATTGACATACTGTTCGCCTCGGCGTTCGAGCATACCCAGCGCGACCATGGCGTCGGCGCTGATCCGGGTGGCTCGGGCAGTAAGCCCGGTGCGGGCGGCCAGGCCATGCAGGTCGGTGGGGCCCTCGCCCAACGCCTCGAACAAACCGAGTTGGCTGGCGGCGAAGAGGTGTTTGGCGGCCATGAACCCGGACGCCAGCTGCATGATCGGCTCCGGGTTAGGCAGGTCGTGGTCGGTTTCGGCGGAGGTATGGGCTGTCATCGTCATGAAACCAGCGTCGTCGTTGTCGGTTCTGCGGCATATCCCTGAATCCTGGGGAATTCACCCAGATTTCTGGGGTAGGCAGCCCTAACCTGCTGCGATACACTTCGGACATGGCGCAGAGCTCGCTGCCACGCGTCCGCGATCAGATCTCGCGTGCCGCCGCCGACCAGCTGGACTGGGTGGGGTACAGCGCGCGAATGAGCGAGGCCCTGCGCACGGTGATCCCACATGACCGCTGCTGCTGGCACACCGTCGACCCGGGCACCATCCTGTTCACCGGCAGCGTCAACCGGAACGTTGGGTGTTCCGGATCCTGGTTGGCGCACTACGAATACGAGGTCGAGGACGTCGACAAGTGGGCGTTTCTTGCGCACAGTGGCCGCCTGGCGGGTGCACTTAGTCTGGATACCCACGGAGATTTGTCCCGCAGTGCACGGCACCGTTCGCACGAGGCGTACGGAATCGGCGACGAGCTGCGGGTCTCCCTGGTGTCGGACGGGGTCTATTGGGGTGCAGCGGCATTCCTGCGCGATGCGGGCGCGCCGTGGTACACCGCCGAGCACGTCCGCGCAATCGCCGCGCTGGCGCCCGCGCTCGCGATCGGTCTGCGACGTTCGATGCTCCACGAGGTCGAGGCCGCCGTGACGACCGTGGACTACGGCCCCGGCGTGGTGGTCTTCGACGCCGCGGGCAACCCGGAATCGGTCTCACCCGCCGCGGAACGCTGGATCGACGAAATTGTCGAGGTCCCGGCGCCGTCGACGCCGTTCGAATCGAAGGTCGTGCAGGCCATCGCGGCCCGGGCGCGGGCGATCGAACCGGGCACCGATCCGCTGGAACTTGCCGCGCGCTCGCGGGTACGCACGCGATCCGGCGCCTGGCTGTTGCTGTACGGGACCAGGCTTTCCGGTGCCGAAGACGGACGCACCGCCGTCATCATCCAACCCGCGACGCCGCATGAGATCGCGCCCGTCATTGCCATGGCCTACGGACTGTCCCAACGCGAATTCCATCTCACTGCGCTGTGCATCCAAGGGCGATCGACAAGGGAAATGGCGCACGCAATGTCGTTATCCGTCTACACAATTCAAGACCACATGAAGTCGATCTTCGACAAGACCGGGGTGCGCAGCCGCGGGGAACTGGTAGGGCAGATATTCCTCGAGCACTACGCGCCTCGCTGGGAGCTTGCGGCATCCCCGCCATCCGGATGGTGGGCGAAGGGCATCAACTGAATTCGCCGAACTCTCAGCTGTGCGTATCTGCTTCACGGCCAATGGCGCGCCAACCAAGAAGGTTCACCGCCCGAACCATCTCTCCTTCCACGACGCTGGCGCTCACCGACAGTTTGCCGTCGACCAGGAAGGTGCCCCTCGCACATTCTGTCGCCGCCGCAGCGAACGGAGGTGGCCCCGATTCCCTCCGTTCGTCCTGCAAGCCCAATCCCAATTCACACGACCAAGGGCGGCTCCGCGAGTCCGGCAGGCAGCGCCATATAAAGCCGCGAAATCAATGCCACTTATCGCCGTGAGTCACACACCCAGGCCTCGGTCCCGAGAACAACACCGCCCCGCAGGTTTTTCGACATAGTTTCTCGACACGGGTTGTCGACGCGTTTGCAGGCGATTTCCGCAGTTCGTAGCGGTTGTCGGATAACCAACGATTCTCGACGGTTCGAGAAGAAGTGGCCAGGGCAGGCGGTCGGCGTCAGCGTGGTGTCTGGTTCACGGAGTTCGCGGTCGAACCCATAGAGCATCCCAGTAGTAAGGACTGAGTCAGCGTATACCGGACCCACCTGTTGGGCACGTCGGCCCGCTGGTTGAGCGCGGTAGCGGCGTACCGCCTCATCGAGTCGATGCTTGTAGTCGACGGAGGCAAGACCGAAGGCCTTGTGTATGTGCTGGTCTGAAGGGCCACCGATCGGCGCCCACAGCACGGCGAAGTCGAGGATGTCATAGTCGGTGGCAGCGCCGTCGACGGCCCAAGGCCTTGCTAAACCTTGGCGGGGTGTCGATCTCGCGAACGAAGTGTGGCTACTCATGCAATGTATCTCGGTAGGTGGTCAGTTGATTGGGCGCTCACCCTGACCCTGGCACCGGTACAGAGGATGGCAGGGCAGGGCTCCGAGTTCTAGGATCAGGACCGCAGGTAGGGGGCGGTGACCGTGGGGTTCATGCGGCAGCAACGTGCTACGCGTTTGACTTCAGCTCTCCACGGCGTCGTGCGAGCTGTGATCATCGAGGGTGGGATCAGACGAACCGCCGTGTCCGCTGTTCCCGAGATTCAATAGGCCGACCCCGACGATGATGAGGGCGATGCCGGCTATCGCCATACCGGACAATGTTTCTCGGAAGAATACGACGCCCAGGATCGCGACGACGGTTGTGCCTGCGGCAGCCCAAATGGCGTAGCCGACGCTGATCGGCAAACCACGGTTGAGTGCCAAGCCGAGCAGAGTGAAGCTGCACACGTACCCGATCACCACGAGGATCGAGGGCGGCAGCTTGCTGAAGCCATCGGACGCCTTCAGCGCCATCGTCGCGACGATCTCGCAGACGATGGCTCCGAAGAGCAGGACGTAGCCAATCATGCGTCGACCCCCGCATGGTCACGACGACTGCCCTGGGTGGTCCGGTGGCAGATCCGCCACCCGCCCCTCAGAGCGAGTACGCCGGGCGCCAACGGTAGTTCTTCCACTTCGCCGTTTCCGGTCTCGGACCCGGTCACGGCAGGTACTCCGTCTGTGGAGGGAATCCGGGTCGACGACATTACGATGCCGTCGGACCACCGCACAGTCTCGTGCAACGCCGAGACGCCGCGGTCGGTAGTTGTGTTCTTAGCCATGATTTCCTTGTCTCGGACGGGGCGCCATGGACGGCGGCCCGGCAAATGTTGCTCGCACAGAGCGAACCCTGAGGGGGCCGTCCGCAGCAGAAGACGTCCCCCGTTGTATCCGGTCACCAGCCAGTCTCACTTGCACGACTTTGCCCGAAGGTCTTCGAGTCGACCGGCCGCTCGGTGCGGGGAAGATTCTCCACCACGAGCAGATACGACTCGGTCACCAGCTCGTCCACCAGGGCCTTGTCGATCGATTCACCCGGCGACAACGTGATCCAGTGCCGCTTGTTCATGTGGTAGCCGGGCGTGATGTCCGCGTGGGCGCTGCGCAACGCCTCACCGTCGGCCGGGGCGGCTTTGAGGATCACAATCGGCTCGCCGGTGACCGCGGTCAACAGCATGAACACCTTGCCCCGGACCTTGTATACCTCCCAGTCCGGTCCGAAGGGGTGCTCGAGATTCGCGCCCGGAAGTTCGTCGGCCCGCGATTTTGCGTGTTCCTGGAGCGTGGCGCCCTTCATGCTGTTCCAATCGATCGGTGGCCGCTGTCAGTGCTGGCCGATGAAGTCGAGCAGCTGGGCGTTGAATGCCTCGTACTCGTTCAGATGGGGTTCGTGTCCACTGTGTTCGAAGACCGCGAGGCTGCCGTGTGGGACGGTGTCGGCGAACCAACGCATGCCGTCGAGCTCGTAGTACGGCGAGTGCCGGCCGGTGACGACCCACGTGGGGACGGGCATGCGGGGCAGGACATCGCGCCAGTCGGCGACGAAATGGTCGATCAGCAGAGGACGTGCCCGTGCCACCGGGAACTGCTCCCACCACTCGTCACCCGCCGGTCGGAGGGGCCTCACATGCTCGGGGGGACGGCCGGTTCACGGTCCGCATTCGACCAGTCGAACCGGAAGTCCGCGGCGGAGGAGAGGTTTTCGCCCGTGATGCCGCGAACGCCCCACTGCCAGTCCCCTTCGTTGACGATCTTCGGGGACTGGTCGATCGCGACGAAGGCGGTGACCCGGTCCCATGCGTCGGCGGCGGTCGAGAAGTACGCCAGGCTGACCGATACGCCCATGGAGTGACCGACAAGGACCACGTCGCGAAGGTCGAGGGTGGTGACCAGCTCGCCGAGATCGAGACCGAGACGGCTCATCCTCTGCCCGTGACTGGGCGAATCGGACCGGCCGTGCATCCGGTGATCGAATCGGATGACACGATAACCGGCCTCCACCAAGGCGTCGCGCTGGAACACCCAGCTCGAGCCCTGATCTGCGAAGCCGGAAGCACACACGACGGGACGACCTTCACCCTCGTCGTCGTACCGAATGGTCACGCCATCCGAGGTCATCAGAGGCAGGTTCGTGCCGCTCATCGATCTCTCTTTCTGTTCCGGCTCACAGCGCGTGCTCGAGCCGGCGCGGGACCATAGATGGGAAGCCGGCGTTGAGGCGCGCGCTCTGATCGCCGGCTCCCGCCTCTGACTGGGCTCAGTAGGTGCGGTCTGTGCTCATTGGCGACCGATCCGTTGATAGATGTCCGGCTTGGTGCGCTCCAGCCGCATCGCGACGAGGAATCCGCTGATGAAGGTTCCGTACACGATCGCGATCAGCAAGCTGGACAACCATGTCACGCCGCCGGTGTGCGAGGAGAAGTGGTCAATCGACATCACCACGGACCATCCGAATCCGATCAGCGCCACGAACGGCGCCACGAACGAGGCGAAGACGTGGCCTCTCCACTTGTCGTGTCGGATCAGGTACACCGGTATCGCGATCGAGGTGAGGAACTGCACGGAGATACCTGTCAATGCCGCGATCCCCAGCAGCGCGCCGTAGAACACCATCGCGTCGACCCCCGCGATGACAACGACCAGATTAGCGATCAACACCGCGGCGCTCACCACGATGGATGCGCGATACGGCGAACCGAACCGAGGGTGCACCGCGGCGAGAGAGCGGGACACCACCCCGTCCGCGCCCAGATTGAACAGATACCGCGCCGCCACGTTGTGCGCGCAGATGATGACGGCCAACGAACTCGTCACGAGCAGAACAGTAGCGACGTCGAGTAGAAGCCGCCCACCGAACTCGCGAATCGTTGCATCGAACGCGGCGGTACCCTCCACGGTCGACATCGCGACGGCGTCGTCGACACCGAGTGCGTTGACAAAGAGCCACGTCGTGCCTGCGTACAGGACCATGGCGAATGCGATGAGGCCGAACGCCGCGCGAGGAATCGTTCGCTCAGGCCGCTTCACTTCATCGCGGAACAGCACGGTCATCTCGTAGCCGCCGAACATCGCACACGCCAAGAGCAGCCCGGTGGCGAACGAACCGTCGAACCAGTGCGCCGGCGAAAACGGTGCGGCGCTGAGGCCATCGGCACCGCCGCGAGCGAAAACGGTGATGTCGTACACGACGACGACGGCGATCTCCAGGCACAAAATGACGGCCATGACCTTCGCCGACACATCGATACGCAGGTAGCCCAGAATGCCTACCAGCGCCCAGATGAGGAACGCCCACAGATACCACGGGAGACTGGGCCCATTGAGTGTCCCGGACACGAAGGAGCCCACAGACGAGCCGGCGAACGGGAGATACCCGGTCGCGCACGTGAAGTACGCCAGGAGCATCGTGAATCCGGCACCCAGTCCCATCTTCCTTCCCAGCCCGGCGCTCACGTACGCGTAGAAGGCGCCGGGCCGCTGAAGGACGGCGGACATCCGGAGGAAGGTGGTCGCGAAGCAGGCCACGATGGCCCCTCCGACGACGAATACGAACGGTGTTCCGATTCCGTTCCCGGTCGCGACCATGATCGGAATGACGCCCATGACGACAACGAGCGGAGCATTGAACGACATGATGCTGAAGAACAGGCCGAAGGTGCCGAGGGAGCCCTTCAGGGTGGTGGAGTCGCCGGCCGTCGACGGGATCGTATTACCGGACCCCGATGCGGTGGTAGTTGTGCTCACCTAAATCTCCAATGTCTCAGCTGATTTAGTAGGTCCGTGCAGTGGCTGGATGATCCCGCCACAACCATCGGAGCGTTCGAGGGAACTCGAAGCCGCCGTGACGCAATGTGTGTCCGCCTTCACCGAAGACGAACTTGTAGTCGTAGTAACTCCACTCGAGCGCGGCAGCCATCTCGCGGTTCGCCGCGACGAGATCGCCGAACACGACTCGGGCATCTCGTCGACCGGTCTGCATCCAGATGCGAATTGGCTTACGCGGGGACCGGCGAACCTCCGGAATGTGATTGTGTCCACCACGGATGTCGACGAACGACCCGCAGTGAGAGATCACATTTCTGAACACGTCCGGCCGATGCCACGCCGCAGTGAACCCCGCGTTCCCACCGGAGCTGTATCCGACGATGACGCGATCGGCGGCCTCGGAAGAGACGTTGAGATGCCCGATCGCCGCGGGGAAGAACTCGTCCACCAAGAACTGAACCCAGGTGTCGTCGATCGAATCGAACTCGATGCTCCGGTTATCGGAACCGCCGAAGATGGGGTATCCGGGCCCGGTCTTGCCTGCGTCGATGAACAGGGCGGCGGTGAGAGGAATCAGCCCATCGGCGTTCAGGTTGTCCAGCGCTGCGATGGCACCGAAGTCGGCGGCGAGGTACTCGGCCGCATCCAGGAACACAATGAGCGCCAAGGGGACGGATCCATCGTATTGACTAGGAACGTACAGCGTGTAGTCCCGCTCGACCCCCGGATAAGACACCTCGCTTCGATGCGTGTGCTGGGTGACACTTCCCTGTGGAATGCCCTCGCGCCGACGCGAGTACGGGCTGAGACTGTACTCGGGCAGGGTGTCGTCGCATGCCGAGTATCCCATGCGATCCTCGACGGTCATATTCTTGTCGGCGAACCATTCCTCGTCCGAATTCGACGGGTTTCCGGCATTACCGTGCCCAGAAGTCACCACGATTTTCCTTTCCTATTGAAACGCGCCGCCTGGCTATATCGATCGGCAGATGGCAAACCTCAGACTCGTGACCGGCGTGATGAGACGGTGTCGATGAACTGGGTGTCCGGCGGAACCGAGGCATGTGCTCAGGTGGTTTCGGTGATCGGGCGGTCGACCCAGCTCATCATCCCGCGCAGCTTCTTGCCGGTGACCTCGATGGGGTGCTCGGCGTTGGCCTTGCGCAGGCCCTCGAGTTCGGTGTTGCCGTTCTCGACGTTGGCGACGAGGCGGCGGGTGAACTCACCCGACTGGAGGTCGGCCAGGATCGCCTTCATGCGCTCCTTGGTGCCGGCGTCGATGACGCGCGGGCCGGAGAGGTAGCCACCGAACTCCGCGGTGTCGGACACCGAGTAGTTCATGCGGGCGATGCCACCCTCGTACATGAGGTCGACGATGAGCTTGAGCTCGTGCAGCACCTCGAAGTACGCCATCTCGGGCGCGTAGCCGGCCTCGACCATGACCTCGAAACCGGTCTTGACCAGTTCCTCGGTGCCGCCGCAGAGCACGGCCTGCTCGCCGAAGAGGTCCGTCTCGGTCTCTTCCTTGAACGTGGTCTCGAGGACGCCGGCGCGGGTGCCGCCGATGCCCTTGGCGTAGGACAGCGCGAGAGCCTGGCCCTCACCCTTGGGGTCCTGGTCGATCGCGATGAGCGCGGGAACACCCTTGCCGTCGACGAACTGACGACGCACCAGGTGGCCGGGACCCTTGGGGGCGACCATGCCGACGGTGACGAACTCCGGAGCCTTGATCAGGTCGAAGTGGATGTTGAGGCCGTGTCCGAAGAACAGCGCGTCGCCGTCCTTCAGGTTGGGCTCGATGTCATTGGTGAAGATCGACGCCTGCGCGGTGTCGGGTGCGAGCACCATGATCACGTCGGCCCACTCGGAGACCTCGGCGGGGGTACCGACGGTCAGGCCCTGCTCCTCGGCCTTCGCGCGGGACTTCGAGCCTTCCTTGAGGCCGATACGCACATCGACGCCCGAGTCGCGCAGGCTCAGCGAGTGCGCGTGGCCCTGGCTTCCGTAACCGATCACAGCGACCTTACGGCCCTGGATGATCGACAGATCGGCATCGTCGTCGTAGAACATCTCGACTGTCATGGTGGGTGTTTCTGCGGTGAGCACGTGTGCTGCTTTCTCTTCACTGGATGAACCGGTCGGTGGGATGAGCCGATCTCGGTGGGGGGAATGATGTTGGTCAATAACGGGTTTGCGTCAGTTCCGGATGTCTCGCCGATCCAGAGGTTGTCAGTCGCTGAGCATGCCGGCAGCGATGAAGCCGCCGTCGACGGGCACGACGTGGCCGTTGATGTAGGCCGCGTCGTCGGAGGCGAGGAAGTTGACCGCGCCGGCGACCTCGTCGGGTGTGCCGTAGCGCTGCGCGGGGACGAGGCGGTTGTAGGCCTCGCGCGTGGCCGCGGTATGCACGGACTGCGACAGGGGGGTTTCGATGGGCCCCGGTGCGACGGCATTGGCGGTGATGCCGTGCGGGGCCAGCTCGACTGCTATTTGCCGGGTCAGGCCGATGAGACCCGCTTTCGAGGTGCCGTACGCGGTGCGACCGGCACCGGCACGTATCCCGCTGATGGAGGCGATGTTGATGATGCGTCCCCATCGTTGTTCGAGCATCAGTCGGGCTGCCTGCTGAGCGCAGCGGAACGCCCCGGTGAGATTGACGCGCAGGGTCGCTTCCCAGTGATCGTCGGGGTAGTCGAGGAACGGGAACGTCTTGGCGATACCGGCGTTGTTGACCAGGATGTCGCAGCGGCCGTAGGTGTCGGCAACCCACTTGATGCCCGCTTCGATCGAGGCGCGGTCACCGACGTCCATCGTCAGCGCGTCCGCGCTCATGCCGCGGCGGGTCATGTCGGCCGCGAGGGTGTGAGCGGCATCGTGGTTCAAGTCGGCCAGGACGACGTGCCGTCCGTGCTCACCCAGTCGTTCGGCGATGGCAGCTCCGATCCCTGCCCCGGAGCCGGTGACAAGGGCAATGCGTTCTTTCATCGTGGTTCCAGTTCTTTCGTTGTTTTCAGGTGAATAGGCTCGGGACGGCGCCTCTGTGTGTTCGGTCGTCATGTCAGCGACTCGGGAAACGGGCTCAGCGACTCCGCTGCCGGAACCGTCGCCTTCAATGGGGATGGGACGCGTGCTCCGGATCGGTCGTCGTGTGCTGTCCTGTGGGCTCGTCTTCACCGCTGGTCTTGGTGCGCCGGGCGTCGAGAACCGCCACGATCATCGCGGCGAGGATGACCCCGACTCCGATGATCCAGAAGCCCGAGGCGGTGTTGCCGGCGGTGGCGACCAACCCGATAAGAAGGGGTCCGACCAGGCCGCCGAAGTTTCCGCAGAGGTTGACGAAACCCACCGAGGCCCCGGCCTGGTTGCGGGGAACGATCTGCATTACCCAGGTCCACCAGAGTGCGAGGGCTGCGTAGATGGAGCCGGCGGCGACGACGAGCATCGCGAAACTGAAGACCGCTCCGAAGTGCACGAAATGTTGGACGATCATCGCTGTGCCGCTGATGGCGATGGGCAGTGCGATGAACGAGCCGAGTGAGCGGCCACTGGCGACGGCACGCTTGGTGACCAGATACAGAGCGGCGGTGCCGACGAGGAACGGGATGGCGGTCAGCAGTCCGACGAGGAACGAACCTTGTCCGGTGAGGTCGCCGATGACGGTGGGCAGCCAGAGGGTCAGTGCGTAGATGCCCATGACCCAGAAGAAGTAGATCAGCGCCAGCAACCACACCACCGGCCGCATGAACACCTGCAACAGGGTCGATTCGTCGGTGGTCTCGACGGTACGCGTGGCGAGGATGTGGTCCCGTTCCTGGGCGCTCAGGCGGGGGTGGTCTTCCGGCTTCTCGGTGGCCGAGAAGTACAGCCAGATCGCGACGAGGATTGCGGGAACGGCTTGGATGATGAACATCGCGCGCCAGCTGGTGACCTCGATCAGCCATCCGGACAGGGGCGCCATCACGGCCGAGGACAGCGGCACGGTGTACATCGTCAAGGCGACGGCGAGGCCGCGTTCGCGGGAGGGGAACCAGCTGATGAACATGACTGCGAAGGCCGGGAAGATGGCTCCTTCGGCGAGTCCGAGGACGATGCGTGCTGCCATCAGAACCGGCAGGTTGTGGACGACACCGGTCACGGCCGCGGACAGTCCGATGATCAACATGCATGCCACGATGATGTTCTTGGCGTGTCCCCTGCCGGCCCAGGCACCGGCGGGCATCCCGCTGACGACGTAACCCCAGAAAAAGGCCGAGAACACCAGGCCCATGGCCGCCGCGCTCAGCTGCAGTTCGCTGGCCATGTGAGGGGAGGCGACACTGATGTTGGTTCGGTCCATGAAGCAGATGAAGTAGGTCACGAACAGCGGGATACCGATGCGTGCCCACCGAACCTGTCGGATATCGATTCGTGGTGGCCGTGCGGCCGCCGACGTCGGAGTCATTGCGGATCCTGTCTTTCATCGAGCAAGGGGGGCGGAAGAAGTGCCGGCGGGGTTCTGCACCGCCCTCCTTCCCCAGGAGACCAAGGGCGTGATCTGAGTCACGCTGTGGTGTGACTGTGTTCCCTTCCAGCATGTGACGTCAAGCAGGAAGCCAAAGCCGCAGGAAATCGGTCCACATTATGAAATTGTTGACCGAGATCCAGATCACGTTTTACTGTCGTAAGCAGGCCACCGGGCCGCTAACCCATTCCAACCTCGCACGACGTGCGCCAAGGGAGATTTCACAATGCGGAACGATTCCACCGAATCGGTGTCGGCTCGGGCCGGCCGGGACGCCCTTCCTGGTTCGCAGAGTGTGCGGCGCGCCCTCGATCTGCTGTCGATGGTGGCGGGCTGGGATCGTGTCGGCGGACTGTCCCTGGCGGAGTTGGCCTCGGAGAGTGGACTCAGTAAGCCGACGGTGCACCGATTGCTGTCGGAGTTGGTGAGCACCGGCTACCTCGAGCAGGCCGACGACCGGCGGTACCTGCTCGGTCCGGAGGCGTACACCGTCGGAAATGCCGCCGAACGTCGGCACGGACTGCAGCAGCAGGCCCTGGCCTCGGTGGTGCGGCTCGCGCAGGTGTCCGAGGACGCGGCCTTCATCTCGGTGCGCCGCGGCACTCACTCGGTGTGTGTACATCGCGAGGAGGGAACGTGGCCGATCCGCAGTCACGTGCTGCAGGCCGGCGACCGGTACCCGCTCGGTGTGGGAGCGCACGGCATGGCCTTGCTCGCTGCCCTGCCTCCGCAGGTCGCCTCCAGTGTGATGGCGGCCAATGCGCCCGAACTGGCCCAGCGGTATCCCGAGCTGACGCCCGACCGGTTGCTCGAGCAAGCCGAGCGCACCCGCCGGCGCGGCGGCATCGCGGTCAACGAGGGCATGGTCGTACCCGAATCGTGGGCGATCGGGATCGCCGTCCTCGACACCCATGGCGAACCCGCGCTCGCGCTGAGCATCGCGGCCATCAGCTCCCGGATGGGGCCGGACCGACAAGCGCGTCTGGCGATCCTGCTCAAGGAGGAAGCCGCCCGGCTCGCCCCCACCCTGCGCACCGAATCATCAGCCCTGTAACCAACCACCGCGGCCACCTGCTCGCGACATTCGATATCGGAGAAAACATGACTTCTCGCACTTCCATCACCGGGTGGGGACACTCGAAATTCGGCAGGCTGAACGAACCCGACGTCACCGCCCTGATCGGTTCCGTCGTTCCCGAAGCCCTCACCCACGCTCAGGTGGAGCCCAGCGAAGTCGACGGCATCTTCGTCGGCGTCTACAACAACGGCTTCTCCGACCAGGACTTCCAGGGGGCCCTGGTGTCCCTGTCGATGCCCGAGTTCCAGCACACTCCCGCGATGCGCGTCGAGAATGCTTGTGGCACAGGAAGTGCCGCACTGTACGCCGCATGCGACTTCATCGACTCTGGACGCGGTGACGTCGCGTTGGTCATCGGCGCCGAGAAGATGACCGCAGTCGACACCCCTCGCGCCGGGGAAATCCTGCTCTCCGGCTGCTACCGGCCCGAAGAATCGAACGTCACAGGCGGATTCGCCGGTGTCTTCGCCGGAATCGCCCGCGCCTACGCCGAACGCTACGGAGATCCGAGCGCGGCAATGGCCGCCATCGCCGCCAAGAATCACCACAACGGCATGAGCAACCCGTACGCCCAGCTGCACAAGGACCTCGGCTTCGACTTCTGCAACACCGTCTCCGACAAGAACCCCTATGTGGCGGAGCCGTTGCGGCGCACGGACTGCTCCCTGCTCTCCGACGGCGCAGTGGCGCTGGTGATCACCAGCGCCGACCGCGCCCAGGCCGCACCGCGCCGGGTGGCCTTCCGCGCCCGCGCCCACGCCAACGACTTCCTCCCGCTCTCGCGCCGCGATCCGATCGAGTTCGCCGGCGCCCGCCTGGCCTGGAATCGGGCACTCGAGCAGGCGGCGACCTCGACCGTCGACCTCGATTTCATCGAAACCCACGACTGCTTCACCATCGCCGAACTGATCCAGTACGAAGTGTTCGGGCTGGCAGAACGCGGCCGCGGCCACGAGGTGGTCGAGGAGGGACTCGCGCTGCCCGACGGCAAGCTGCCCATCAACCGCTCCGGCGGTCTGAAAGCCAAGGGCCATCCGATCGGGGCCACCGGGGTGTCGATGCACGCGATCGCGGCAATGCAGCTCACCGCCGAAGCCGGCACCTTCCAACTCCCCACCGCAGACCTCGGAGGCGTATTCAACATGGGTGGTACCGCCGTCACCAACTACGCCTCCATCCTGGAAAGGTGGTGACCAGCATGTCCGCACTCGGAACCACCACCGCGCCGCAGCGCACCACCAATCTGGCCACCCTGCTCACCCAGGCCGCCGCCCGGCTGCCGGACCGGTCCGCCGTCATCCGCGGGGACGACACCTGGACGTGGGCGCAGCTCAACGACCGGGTCAGCGCCCTGGCCGCCGCGATGCGCGGCCACGGACTCACCGCCGGATCGGTGGTGCTGCTCCACAGCCCCAACTGCATGGACACGCTTACCGTCTTGTTCGCCACCTGGCGACTCGGGGCGGTCATCGTCCCCACCAACTGCAAGCTGGTGCCCGACGACGTCGCCCCCCTCGCCGACCTCGTCGCACCGGACCTGGTGATCTGCCACGACACCTGCGCCCCCCACGCCGAGGCGTTGAACCGATACGAAACCTGGGCGGTCGGCGACGACCGCGACGCCGCGCGGTTCGGCAGCGCCCACGTCGCGGAACTGATCGACAAGCACCTCCCCGACGCGGTCAGCGTCGACGCACCGGTCCAGGTCGGAACCCCGGCCTGGTACTTCTTCACCTCAGGGACCAGCGGGCGACCGAAAGCCGCGGTGCTCACCCACGATCAGATGGCGTTCGTGGTCACCAACCACCTGTGCGATCTGATGCCGCAGCTCACCGACCGCGACGCCACCCTCGTGCTGGCACCGCTCTCGCACGGCGCCGGGGTGCACGCCCTGACCCACGTCGCCCGCGGAGCGGCGATCGTGCTGACCGGCAGCGACTCCCTCGACGCCGGTGAGGCATGGCAGCTGATCGAGCGGCACGCCGTCTCGACCATGTTCACCGTCCCGACCATCCTCAACAAGCTGGTCCAGGCCGCCGACGGTCACGATCCCGCACGCAGCAGCCTGCGCTACGTCGTCTATGCGGGCGCCCCGATGTCCTCACGGGACCAGCGGATCG
Source organism: Rhodococcus sp. NPDC127593 (assembly GCF_042671975.1). NCBI lineage: Bacteria > Bacillati > Actinomycetota > Actinomycetes > Mycobacteriales > Nocardiaceae > Rhodococcus > Rhodococcus sp. NPDC127593. The sequence goes on from NZ_JBHXWI010000023.1 coordinate 86,643, forward strand.
CCCTCGAGGTCCTCGGCAAGGTGCTGGTTCAGTACTACGGCCTGTGTGAGGTCACCGGCAACATCACCGTCCTGCCACCCGAACTGCACGGGACGACACCCGAACCGGACGGCATCGGCACCGCGGGCTACGCCCGCACCGGCATGACCATCAGCATCCAGGACGACCAGGGCCGCGAACTGGCCGCCGGTGAGCGGGGCGAGATCTGCGTATGCGGGCCGGCCGTATTCGCCGGCTACCTCGACAACCCCGAGGCGAACCGGAAAGCCTTCCGCGACGGCTGGTTCCGCACCGGGGACCTCGGCTACCTCGACGGGTCCGGACTGCTGTACATCACCGGGCGGGCCTCGGACATGTTCATCTCCGGTGGCTCCAACATCGACCCCCGGGAAGTGGAAGAAAAGCTGCTCAAGCATCCGGACGTGGTCGCCGCCGGTGTCGTCGGCGCCCCCGACCCCACCTGGGGAGAGGTCGGCTACGCCCTCTGCGTGCTGCGCCCGGGATCGCCCCTGACCACCGACGAGCTGCTCACCTGGTCCCGATCGAACATGGCCCGCTACAAGGTGCCCAAGCGGATCGAATTCGCACCCACCCTGCCCACCTCCGGCTACGGAAAGGTCACCACCACCCTGCTGAAGAACGAATTCTTCCAGTTGGGGCTGTGGCCGAGCGAGGTCGGATCGTGAGTGTCCCCGATATCTCCCTGCTCCCGGGGGTGCCGCGACTCGAGCACCCGGGCCCACCCGCATCCCAGCGGGTGGACGCCTATCCGGCGACCCTCCACCACATCGACACCGAACTCCCCGCAGGTCAGGCGCTGCTCCCCGCCCTGCACGACGCGGTGTTCGCCCGCGGATTCACCAGCGCCTTCGGTGAATTGCGCGGAGGGACGTTCGAGGCCTTCGACTACTACATCCCCTCGATCTGCCACGCCGGTACCAGCGTGGCGACCTTCAGCGAACCCCGGCGGGGCCAGGGCCCCGCGGCCTTCGTCCGGGGCGGGGTGACCATCGGAAAGCGTGACGGCGAGATCTTCGCGCACTGCCACGCCCAATTCGTCGGCGCCGACGGGGTCATGCGTGCCGGGCACCTGATACCGGACTCGGTGCTCCTCGGCGCCGGTGTCCTGGCCGATCTCTACGCCACCGACGACGTCGCCATGACGGTGACCCCGGACCCGGAGATCAACTTCCCGGTGTTCCAACCACAACCGGCGCAGAACCACACCACGACACACGCGGGCGGGCTGCGCTCGGTGGTGGCCCGGATCCACCCCAACGTCGACATCGTCGCCGCCGTCGAGGACCTCGCCGAGACCCACGGGTTCGACAACGCGGTCGTGCGCGGCAAGATCGGCTCCTTCATCGGCGCCACCCTCACCCAGGGCACACCGGTCATCACCGCACCCGGGCCGGCCACCGAAGTGATGTACCTCGACGGGTCGATCACCCGAGACACAGGCGGCCGGGCACGGGCAGAGCTGTCCTGCGCCGCCGTCGCGATCGACGGCAACGTGTACACGGGAGCGGTGGTCCGCGGCCACAACCCGATCGCCATGACCTTCGAACTCGCCTTGTCCGAACCAGATAGGACCAACCCGTGACCGACACCCTCCGACAGACCACCCCGCCGCGAGAGGCCGGTGGCGCACCCCTCGAGGGGAAAGTTGCCCTCCTGTTCGGGGCGGGTACCGCCGACGACGGGTGGAGTAACGGTGGCGCCGTCGCCATGACCTTCGCCCGCGCCGGTGCCACCGTCATCTGCGGCGACATCGACCTCACGGCAGCGACCCGCACCGTGGACGCCATCACCAACGACGGTGGCACGGCCACCGCACTGCAGGTCGACGTCACCGCTGAAGACTCGGTAGCCGCCGCCGTCGCCACGGTGATCGACCAACACCATCGCATCGACATCGTGCACAACAACGTCGGCGTGACGAAGATGGGAGATCCCGTCAGCCTCTCCACCGAAGACTGGAAGCGCGCGCTCGATATCAACCTCACCAGCGTCTTCCACTCCTGCAAATACGTGCTGCCGCACATGCGCAAGGCCAAATCAGGTGCCATCATCAACATCTCGTCGCTCGCCGCGGTCCGTCACACCGGACTGCCCTACAGCTCGTACTACGCGACAAAAGCAGCGGTCAACCACCTGACCAGCACCCTCGCCGTCGACGAAGCCGCCCACGGTATCCGCATCAACGCCATCATGCCGGGACTGATCGACAGCCCCCTGATCTACCGTCAGATCGCCGGTCAGTACGCCGACGCGGCGGAGATGGTCGCGGCCCGCAACGCGATCGCCCCGATCGGGCGAATGGGCACCGTGTGGGAGCTCGCCGCCGCCGCCCGGTTCCTCGCCAGCGATGACGCCAGCTACATCACCGGCGTCTGCCTGGCAGTCGACGGTGGACTTGAAACGCGGTGCATCGCATGACCGGCACCCTGACCACCGGCGCACCGTCCTCCGCACTTCTCGATGCCCTCCCGGCGGCCTGCACCACCACCGACCCCGCTGTGCTCGAGACGTACTCGCGGGATCAGGCAAGCTGGGCAGCCCACGGCAGCCCCATCGCGCTCGTGCGCCCCACCACCACAGAGGAGGTACAGCGCACGGTCCGCGCCTGTTACGAGCACCACGTGCCGGTCGTCGCCCGGGGCGCCGGCACCGGTCTGGCCGGAGCGGCGAACGCGGTCGAGGGTTCGGTGGTGATCTCGTTCGAGAAGATGAATCGCGTCAAGACGATCGACACCCTCGAACGCTTCGCTGTCGTCGAACCCGGTGTCATCAATGACGATCTGCGGGCCGCCTGCACCGCCGAAGGGCTCTGGTATCCGCCCGACCCCGCCAGCTCCCCCTGGTCCACCCTCGGTGGGAACGTCGCCACCAACGCAGGAGGTTTGTGCTGCGTCAAGTACGGCGTCACCAGGGACTATGTGCTCGCCCTCGAGATCGTCACCGGGACCGGAGAACTCACCACAGTCGGCCGCCGAACTGCCAAGGGCGTCGCCGGGTACGACCTGGTCGGACTGCTCACCGGATCCGAGGGAACCCTCGCCCTCGTCACCGAAATCACCGTCCGCCTGCGCCCCCTGCAGGCACCACCCACGACGATCGTCGGTTCCTTCAACTCCACAGTCGACGCCGGAAACGCTGTCCGCGCCATCGCCCGCGCCGGACTCACCCCGGCCGCCCTCGAACTCATGGACCGCCACTGCCTCGAAGCGATCGACCAGTGGAAACGAATGGACTTGTCCACCGACGCCAACGTCCTGCTCCTCGCCCGCACCGACACCCCCGGCGACACCGGTACCGAGGAAGCCGACGCGATCGCGGAATGCTTCACCAGCGCCGGCGCCGGCTGGGCGATGCGATCGAATGACGACGCCGAAGCCGAAGCTCTGTTCGCTGCACGCAAACTCGCCTATCCCGCGGTCGAACGTCTCGGCGACGTCCTCACCGAAGACGTGTGCGTCCCGAAAGACCAGCTGCCCGCCATGCTGGCCGCGGTCGAGGAAATCGCCCACCGCAACGACACCCTCGTGGCGACCATCGCCCATGCCGGCGACGGCAACCTCCACCCGCTGATCGTCACCACCCCCGGCGACGCCGACCAAAAAGCCCGCGCTCAGCGCACGTTCGAGGAGATTATGGACGTCGCGCTCGACCTCGGCGGCACCATCACCGGCGAGCACGGCATCGGCACACTCAAGATGGCCGGTCTCACCCGCGAGCTGCCACCGCCGGTCCAGGCAATGCAGACCGCCATCAAGAACGCCCTCGACCCGCGCGGCATCCTCAACCCCGGAAAGGTCCTCGCGTGACGACCCCGATCACCGTCAACGGGCACACGCCCACCGTCGCCGCCACCGCATGGGTGGCACCGAACGCCACCCTCATCGGCGATGCACACCTCGGCGACGAAACCAGCCTCTGGTACAACGCAGTCATCCGCGCCGACGCGGACCGCATCACCATCGGATCGCGCAGCAACATCCAAGATGGATGCGTACTCCACGCAGACCCAGGAGCTCCGCTGGCCATCGGCTCCGGTGTGTCCGTCGGACACAATGCCGTCCTGCACGGCTGCACCATCGACGACGACGTCCTCGTCGGCATGGGCGCAATCGTGATGAACCACGCCAAAATCGGACGAGGAACCATCGTCGCGGCCGGTGCCCTGGTGTCCGAAGGCGTCGTCATCGAACCGAACTCACTCGTCGCGGGCATACCCGGCAAAGTTCGACGCGACTGCACCCCGGACGAGCTCGAGCAGATACGACACAACGCCGACAACTACGTCAAGAGAATGGCCCACTACACCACGAAGGCGTGATGTTTCTGCGGCTGAATGGGCGATATGGGATCGCCCGCGGTGGAGCAGCTGTGGCAGACGTTGTCCGACGTCGCCGCAGCCAGCTCAGACACGACGTCGCCGCGCGGTGGCCGGTGTCACGAGGATATTGCTCGGCGATCTCGCTGACCACCCGGACCGACCAGGTCAGCTCCCCCGCTGTCCCGTCCCCGACCGACATCAGATCCGTCCAGCCCAGTGGCGGATCCACGGCGCGAGCAGGCCGGACCACGAGCGTTACCCAGCACGTCACGGCACCGCTACAAGCATTTTGGTACCCATATGGCCATCCCCTACAGGTCGAGGTCTCGATAGGTTTCCCGGCCAGGATCGGCGGCAGCGGGGCCGGTGTTTTCGGTAGGTGGCCGGCCGACTCGTCCCGGTGGGCGGTCTGCCAGCGCTTCGCGGGCGTCCGGTATGTCGGCGCTGACACTCGTTGGCCGAGAGGATGTTTCGGGCAACGGGACCGGGGTGAGTTCGCCGCCCTCGACGAGCCGTTCGTGGCGTTCGACGTGTTCGGCGGCGGCATCGGCCGACGTGGTGCGATACAGGTCGTATCGGGTGACGGCGGTGTGATCCTTGCTGACCTCGCGTGCGTTGATCTCGGTCACCGACTTGCCGTGCAGCGGCGTGTTGTCCGGTGCCCGGAACTCGGTGAACAGTCTGTCGAGGGCGGTCACGGGCACCCACCGCCCACCGAGACGGCGTTCGGGGTCCGTTGGGGCGTCGAGGGCCTGGAGGAATCCGCGCCGCCACCGGGCCACGATCCGCTCGGCTGCCACGTCTTTCGGGGCTTCGACGTCGACCACTTGGATTCGGTACCCGGCCTCGGCGAGGCCGGCGACGAGGCGTTCGGCGTGCGGCTTCCATGCCAGGGTGCCGTCGACGATGAGATTTTCTCCCCGGTCGACGGCCTCACGCTCGGCGGCCGTGAACAGGAACCCGGTGGACTCGTGATGCACGAGAGCGGACAGTTCGAACGGGTAGAACCTGCTCGTCTGCCCCGGGGCGGCCCGCAGGTCCGGGGGCTGCAACTCCTGCAGGGTGCCGTCGTCCACTGCGGCTTCGAGCAGGTAGCGCTTGAACACGTCGGCATCGAGTTCGCACCATTGTCGCTGGTCGTGGCCGTGGAACAACCGCTCGTGGGTGGAGGACTTACCTGCCCCCGGTGGCCCCGCGAGCAGGATCGAGGACAGCTCGGTCACCACATGTGGGTTCGCGACCCGCCACTGTTCGAGGATCCGCTCGTGCAACCGTGCTCGGCGAGCGGTCGGGGTGAGCACCCCGTCGACCGTGCGGAACCACCTCCGGTTGTTCACCGACGCGTACGCGGCGTCCGGGTGCAGCGGGCCGTCCGCGGTGGACAGTGAGGCGAGGAACGCGCGGCGGTGCTCGATCTCGTCGGGTGTCAGCACAGGTCAGTCGTCCGCCAGGGCGTCGAGCACGGCGTCGTAGTCCTCGTCGGTGAGCAGACCGTCGCGCAGTGCGCGCCCGACCTGGTTGTTGAAACCGCCCTCGACCACCGGTGCGCCGTCGTTGGCCCAGGGAATCGGGTTGGGTTCGGCGGGCCGCTCGTAGCGCCAGGTGGTCAGCTCACGCAGAGCGATGTCCCGGTCGAGCTCGCCGGCGGCGTAGCGGGCCGCGATCTCATAAGGGGTGCCGCCGTGGGTGCCAGGGCGCACATCTGGTGCGTTGACCCGCGCCCGACGTAGCATCTCACTGATCGTCGGCTGGCTGACCCCGACGAGCGTCGCCAACTTCACCTGCGTGTAGCCGCGCTCGTGGAGCTGACGGAGCCGCCGTAGGTAGGCGATGTGGGCGGCCACCTCGCGGGCCCTCTCGCGACCCAGGTCAGCAACCAGTTCGTCGGCGTTCATCGTGACTGTCATCGCTCCACCTCCTATAAGGAATCCTATACTGGCAGGTGGAGTACGTAAACACCGTATCCCTCGACTGGGTGGCAAACTTGTCGATCGTCTTCCCCGACGTCGACACCAACCACGACCTCATCAACCAGCCACTGCTCTCGACCCGAGTACACCGGCAGGGCCAGAGCTGCAAGGCTCTCCCGCCTGTTCCTGCACCAGGACATCTACGACGACGTCCTGGGCCGTCACCACCCGGGCCGGACTCGAGTCCGCGGTGGCGTCCAACTCGCGACTGCAAACGATACCGACGGCGCCATCAGAGGGTGACCTCTCCGGGTTCCATCACCTCGCGCGGCGGTCAAGAAGAGCCCGGTGTGCGCACCGGCGCGATCGAGGAAGCAAGCTCCTGGTCCTGCGCGACGGAGGTCGAATCGATGAGCGTCGCAAGTTGACCGTCACCAGCCGCCGATGACATCGTCATCCGACCTTGACGACGACCTTGCCCTTGGCGCGTCCCTGTTCGACGTACGTCAATGCGTCTTTGGTCGATTCGAGGGAAAGACCTGATCGACGACCGGGCGTATGGTGCCGGCATCGATGAGGGACGCGAGCTGGCGTAGTTGTTCTCCACTCGATTTCATGAACAGGAACGAATAGGTCACCTTGCGTCGTTTCGCTGCCCTTCTGATTCGGAAGCTCAGTAGGCGCATCACCTGTTGCACGATCCAGTTCAATCCGGCTTCTTTCGCGAAGCTGGGATCGGGCGGACCGGAAATGGAGATGACCTTCCCCCCGGGTTTGAGAACGCGGAGTGACCTGTTGAGCGTCTCGCCGCCGAGGGTGTCGAGGACCAGGTCGTAGTCGTGCAGGATTTCCGCGAAATCATCCTTTTTGTAGTCGATGACGACATCCGCACCGAGGCGCTCGACCCACTCGGCATTCGCGCTGCTCGTCGTCGTGGCGACCGTCGCGCCGAGATGCCTGGCCAGTTGAATCGCGAAGGTGCCGACACCGCCTGAGCCGGCATGGATCAGAACCTTCTGTCCCGCTTGCAGGTTTGCCTTCTCGATCAGCGCTTGCCACGCGGTCAAACCGACCAGAGGGATTGACGCCGCCTCTTCCATGGTGAGTTCTCGTGGCTTGATCGCCACGTCCTCCTCGTTCACGGCAATGGCTTCCGCGAACGTGCCGATCCGATCTTGCCGGGGCCGCGCGTAGACCTCGTCGCCGGGCTGGAATCGGCGCACCGCGGGTCCGACTCGAACGACGACACCGGCCAGGTCATTGCCGAGGACGATCGGTAGGCGGTACGGAAGAACAGGTTTGAGCTTTCCCTGCAGGATCTTCAGATCCAAGGGGTTCACACTCGCGGCGTGGATTCGGACCAGGACGTCATCGTCTCGCAATTCCGGATCGGGTACCTCACCCGCCCGCACACCGTCGATGTTCCCGTATCGATCGAGAACAACAGCTTTCATCGCGTCTTCCTATCTCTTGTTTTTCGCCCGGACTGCAGTGGCTTTCGCTAGATGCGCGCCGGGCGGCGTTGATCGTTTTCGCTGAGGTGCGGCAACTCGGGAACGAGTTGGTCGTTGCGGCCCAAGGCGGCAACTTCGGCCTCGAGGGCGGGAACCGTCGCGGCGGAGAACCGTCTGGTCCACGGCCATACCAGCGGTGAATTCAGCAGCGCCTTGGCCCAGTTGGCGACGGCGACCGCCCGAGGAACGTAGACCCGACTGCGCCGGTAGGCGAGTCCGTCGACGATGGCGGAGGCCGCTCGGTCGACGCTGGTCGTGACGTTCCCCGGATACGGTAGGCGCCGGCGCATCTTCTGGAACGAAGGAATGTCGACCTCGGCGCCTCGCACTAGGTCGGTGTCGATCCAGGACGGGTGGACGAGTCCGACGGTGATCCCGAGGTGGGCCACTTCCGCGCGGTAGGCGAGTGCGAGCGACTCGACTCCGGCCTTACTCGCGCCGTAGGAGGCCAGACCGCCGATCGAGGTGAACGACAGTGCGGAGGCCACGATCAGCACGTGGCCCCGACTGCGTTGCAGGTGCGGTGTCGCATGCTTGAGGGTGCGGAAGACCCCGTTGAGGTTGATGTCCACGACGCGTTCGAAGGACGCCTCGTCCGCGTGCCGCACCGTTCCGTATGCGGCCACTCCGGCGTTGGCGACGACCATGTCCACACCGTTCATGACATTGGCGCACTCGTCGATCGCGGACTGCAGCGCCGCGCTGTCGCGCACGTCCGCCTCGCACCAGTGCGCCGATGGCCCGAGTTCCTCGGCGAGGAGACGCAGTCTGTCGGGTTCGAGTCCGATCAGGGCGACGCGGGCTCCCTGGGCGGCGGCGAGCCGTGCCACTTGCTCACCGATGCCGCGCGCGGCCCCGGTGATGATTACCTTGCGGCCCACGAGTTCACGTTTCATGCCCCGACTGTAACTTCGTTATATGGCGAATGCAATGGTCCTCCGGCATCTCCCCCGGATTCTCCGGTTTTCGACCTGGCCGCCCGTCCGCGAGTTGCCGGGCGGCTGAGTCCGACGCGGCGGCAGGGTCGCGATTCGGCCTCCATACTGAGAAGGACACCGGCACCCCTGGACGAACGAGCACTGCCAGGCACAGGTTCGGGGATCCTCGCGGCACGCCATGAGGCACCATGGGGCCCTTGACGACTGCGACGGAACCCGCTGGGCCAGAGCGCCCCTGGGCACCCGGAGCGGGGCCTCGGGCTCAGCTCGCCGCGCCCGAGGCACCGCGGTCTGAACTCAGACGCCCGCCGAGCTGTCCACCGCCGACCGGACCGAACCGTACAGGCGCACCGCCCGCTCGTGTGAAGCCTGCGCGCGTTCACGCGTGTCGCCGAGACCGACGGCAAAGTTCACCCCCATCGGCAGCAGAACCTGTCCCACCGCGTCGTCGAACTCGGCGAAATGCTCGCCCAACTCCAGGGTGATGTAACCGTGGACGTAACTCCACAGCTGCGCAGCGACCACATCTGGGGCGTGGGGCTCCACCCTGCCGGAGCTCACGAGACGTGCACACGCGCCGGTGACGAGGGCATAGGCCTCGCGGAAGGCAGGCGAATGTCCACTCAACCGCACGTCCGACTCCAGCGGTCGGTAGGTGGCACGAGTGGACAATCCGAACATCAAGTCATAGAGATGAGGATTCTCGCGCGCCAGGCGCCGGCACGTCAACGCCAGCGCGAACAGATCCACGACCGGATCCTCCGTCTCCGGCACCCGGGAGAAGGCGGTGCCGAGTTCGGTGAAGCCATGGTCTGCGACCGCGCGGACGAGCTCGGGGATGCCGCCGAAGTGGTGGTAGACCACCATCGTCGACAGTCCCGCCGCGGACGCCACCGTCCGCGCCTTGATCGCGGACGGGCCCTGATCGGCCAGCAGTCCCACCGTGGCCCGAATCAGCCGCTCCGGCACACCCTCGGGCGCCGGGGCCGACGACGTCTCTCCCATATCTCCACCTGACTTTGCATTTCCGCCGGTGGGCACCGAAGTGCCCGAGTGACGCTTGCCACTACCGCATAACATGGTTATAGTAGCCCATAACGAAGTTACCGTGCCGTCCGGGCACCGGCTCGACGCTCGCCGCACGTACTCCCCTTCCCCCATTGACGGAAGCGAAAATCTCATGACACACGAAAACAAGGGCCACCTCGAGGTCGAGGACCGCGGGGCCGTGTTGATCGTGCGGGTGAACGGCGGCCCGCACAGCTTGTTCGGCCTCGACATCGCCAACCAGCTCGAGGAGTTGGTGGACCGGGTCGACCGTGACCCGGGAATCCGTGCGGTCGTGTTCACCGGGACACGCCCCGGGCGGTTCGTCAGCCACGCCGATGTCCGCTGGCTGCAGGAAGAGGGTGCGGCGGTCCCACCGCTGGGTCGTCGCGGTGCCTCCGCGATCGCGCGGGTCGCCCGAGGCGCGGATCGCGCCCGCGCCCTCGAACCCGTGGTGCGCAAGACCCCGCTGTGGGGCGCCGTCCAGCTCGACCGGCTGCACGCGACGTTCCTGAAGATGAACGCCAGCGGCGTCATCTTCGTTGCCGCCCTGAATGGTTCGGCTCTCGGCCTCGGCGCGGAATTCGCCTGGGCATGCGACCTGCGGGTCATGGCCGACGGGGACTTCTTCATCGGCCAGCCCGAGATACTGCTGGGCATCAATCCGGGTGGTGGCGGCACCCAACGCCTGACCCGGCTGATCGGCACCCACCGATCCCTGGTCGCAATCCTCGAAGGCAAACCGTTCACCCCCGCGCAGGCCCTCGCCAACGGAGCCGTCGACGAGGTCGTCGCACCCGACGACGTGATCACGCGGGCGACCGAACTCGCCGACTACTTCGGCGCCCGCCCGAGGGAGGCGGTCGCGGCGGTCAAAAGATCGGTGTACTTCGGCGGCTCGATGTCACTGACGGAGGGGTTGCACGTCGAGCGCACCGAATTCCTCGGCACCGACCAATCCGAGGACGGTCAACAACTGATGCTCGACTACCTCGCGACCACCGACGCCACCGGTGAGCTTCCCCTCTACAACCCGGACACCTACAAGCAAGCCCTCGAATCCGGGCGCATACCCGCCCACTCGACGAACGGACGATGAGACCAGCCATGGCCACCAAGAAACCTTTCACCCGCCACGACGTCCTCTTCTCCTCCGGCGACAGCTCCTGCGCCGCATGGCTCTACCTCCCCACCGGCGTCACCTCACCGCCCGTCGTCATCCTCGGACACGGCCTCGGCGCCACCCGCGACATGCGCCTGGACGCCTTCGCCGAACGCTTCGCCAAGGCCGGCATCGCCGCCTTCGCGTTCACCTACCGGCACTTCGGTGACAGCGGCGGTAGGCCCCGCCAGCTACTGTCGATCAGAAAGCAACTCGCCGACTGGGATGCCGCCATCTCCTGGGTGAAGGCTCGTGGCGGTCTCGACAGCACCCGCATCTCCGTCTGGGGTAGCTCCTTCGGCGGTGGCCACGCCATCACCGTCGCGTCACGGCACCCGGAACTGCGGGCGGCGGTCGCCCAGTGCCCGTTCACCGACGGTCTCGCCTCCGCACTCGCGCTGGGCCCGGCAGCCACCCTCAAGGTGACTCCGCTGATCGCCCGGGATCTGGTGGCCAAAGTTGGTCGGCGCGCGCCGGTCATGATTCCGCTCGCCGGGCCCCCCGGTTCACTGGCCCTGATGAACGCCGCGGACGCGCTGCCCGGCTACGAGGCGATCGTGCCTGCGGGGACGGTGTTTCGGAACGAGGTGGCGGCACGGGTGATTCCCAGTCTCGTTACCTACCGGCCCGGGCGCGCGGCGAAGAACATCGACTTCCCGATCCTGTTCTGCGTCAGCAACACCGACACCGTCACACCACCCGCCCGGACCCTCCGCTACGCGCGGACCGCACCTCGAGGCGAGATCAAGACCTACGACGCCGGCCACTTCGACTTCTACCTCGGCGAACCCTTCGAGGCCTTGGTCCACGACCAGATCGACTTCCTCACCCGCCACCTCGCTCCCGCACCCACACCCACTCCCGGCCGAATCGCACCGAACCGAAGGTGAGTACACCCATCATGAATTTCGCATCGCTCCCCGACCTTCGCGCCGATCTCGACCCGCACGGGCCGGCGATCTCCGACGCCGCCGGATCGCTCACCAACGCTCAGCTGCTCGACCGGGTCCGCGCGGCCGCCCGCCACCTCCACGACCTCGGAATCGGCACCGGAGACGTCGTGGCCCTGAAGCTGACCAACCGCACCGAGTTCGTGGTGCTGCTGTTCGCGACCTGGCGGCTCGGCGCCACCATCACCCCGATCAACCCGGCCCTGACCGACGACGAGATAGTTCGGCAGCTCGCCGACTCCGCCGCCCGCCTGCTCGTCGTCGAGGACGGCACGACCCTAGTGGGTGGCGTCGCCACACTCGCCGTCGGTGATCTGTACGACGCGCCGGTGGCGGGAGATCCGACACCACGTGCGGACTCGTCCGCGCCCGCCCTGCTCATCTACACCAGCGGCACGACCGGAGTGCCGAAAGGTGTGATGCTCGACCACACCAACGTCGACGCCATGGCCGAGATGGGGGTGCAGGCGTTGCAGCTGGGGCCGGCCGATCGGTGCCTGCTGATCTTGCCGCTCTTCCATGTCAACGGCATCGTCGTCAGCGTCCTCACCCCGCTGCTCGCCGGCGCCAGCGTCGTCATCGCCGGCCGATTCGATCCCCGCACCTTCTTCGGCCTCGTCGAATCCGAGCGTCCGACCTTCTTCAGTGCGGTGCCGACGATCTACAACATCCTCGCGGCGCTCCCGGACGATGTTCGACCCGACACGTCCTCAGTGCGGTTCGGCATCTGCGGCGCCGCACCCGCCTCAGCGGAGTTGCTGACCCGGTTCGAGGACCGCTACGGGTTCCCCCTCCTCGAAGGTTACGGGCTGTCCGAAGGCACCTGCGCCTCCACCCTCAACCCCCTCACCGGACCCCGGCGCGCCGGAACGGTGGGGATTGCCTTCCCTGGTCAGGAGATCCGCATCGTCGACGCGAACGGCACCGAGATGGGCCCCGGTGCGGACGGCGAGGTTCTCGTGCGTGGCCGCAATGTGATGCGCGGCTACCTCGGCCGTCCGGAGGACACCGCGCGGACCGTCGTCGACGGCTGGCTGCACACCGGCGACGTCGGCCACCTCGATACCGACGGTTACCTGACCCTGGTCGGGCGATCGAAAGACATGATCATCCGCGGCGGGGAGAACATCTACCCGAAGGAAATCGAGGACGTGCTCGCGGGTGATCCGGCCGTGCTCGAGGCTGCCGTGATCGGCGTTCCCGACACCATCTGGGGTGAGGTGGTCGTCGCCTACGTCCAGCCGACACCGGGTTCGACCGTCGATCCCGCTGCGCTGCACGCGCTTTGCGCGCGGAAACTCAGCCGCTACAAGCGGCCGACGTCGATCGTCGTCGTCGATGCCATCGCCAAGAACGCGGTCGGCAAGATCGACAAGGCCGCACTGCGGGCCGCCCACACCACCGCCCCTGTGACGTCGTAACCACCACTCCCGCGAAAGGTACCAATCCATGGCATCCCTGCACGACCCACTGCCGCTGCCCTGCGGCCAGGTACTCCCGAACCGGATCATGAAGGCCGCGTTGAGCGAAGCGCTCGGCGACGCGCGGAACGCTCCCGACGGCCGCCTCGAGCGGCTCTACACCACCTGGAGTCGCGGCGGCTATGGCCTGCTCGTCACCGGCAACGTCATGATCGACCGCACCCAGCTCGGGGAGCCGGGCAATATCGTCATCGAGGACGAACGCGACCTCGACGCGCTGACCCGCTGGGCCAAGACGACCAAGGATGCCGGCATCCCGATCTGGGTGCAACTCAACCATCCCGGACGCCAGTCGAACCCGCTCGCGCTCGGGCACACTCCCGTCGCCCCCAGTCCGGTCCCGGTCGATATTCCCGGCGCGTCCACACCGCGTGAGCTGACCCCCGGCGAGATCGAGGACATCATCGAACGTTTCGCCGCCGCCGCGGTGGTTTGCGAGACAGCCGGTTTCGACGGCGTGCAGATCCATGGTGCGCACGGTTACCTCGTCGCCCAGTTCCTCTCACCGTTGGCGAACCGGCGCGACGACGAGTGGGGCGGTGACCCGGAGCGGCGGATGCGGTTCGTCCTCGCGGTCGTGCGCCGGATCCGCGCGCGGGTGTCACCGGGTTTCGCGGTGGGCATCAAACTCAATTCGGCCGACTTCCAGCGCGGCGGATTCACCGAGAACGAGTCGCGCGGCGTGGTCGCGGCGCTGGCCCAGGAAGGTCTCGACCTGATCGAGGTCAGCGGCGGAAGCTACGAGTCTCCGGCCATGATGGGCACCGCCGCGGCCAGTACCCGCGCCCGCGAGGCGTATTTCCTCGAGTACGCCCGCACGGTCCGCGTGCTGGCAGGAGATGTGCCGCTGGCCGTGACCGGCGGTTTCCGCTCCCGCACCGCCATGGAGGACGCGATCGGTGCCGGCGAGTGCGATGTCGTCGGGATCGGCCGACCCACCGCAACGACCACCGACGCTGCCGATGTCATCCTCACCCGGCGCGCCGACACCCTAACCACTCATCAGTCGCGATCCGGGATGCGCGGCGTCCTGGGCCGGGTGGTCGACATCAAGGCCCTCGACGGGATCCTCGACCTCGGCTGGCACACCGACCAGCTGCACCGCATCAGTGCCGGTCTCGAACCCGACCTGAATCGGGGTCGCCTCGCCACCACGGTGGCGCTGTTGCGCCGCAACGGCCGGACAACCCTGCGCCCCAAACGCGGAGGCTAGAGCAGCTGCCCTCCCCCCACTCACCCTGGCGGCTACGCCACCGGTACGCGGCCACCCCTGTGCCCACGCGGTCCCGGCAGCAGGGCAGGAGTCGGCCCAGGAACGTTCAGGTCAAACCCGGCAGAACATGCCGATGTTCAGGAGAAACGATGAACCAGCAAGCCCCGCCCAGAACTGCGAACACGTCTCCGACCCTGAGCGTCGACGTCGACGGAAAGCGGTTCGCCTATCGCGAGTTCGGTCCGAGCACCGGCGTGCCCGTTGTCTTCCTGCACCACTTCACCGCGGTCCTCGACGACTGGGACCCGCGTGTCATCGACGGAATCGCATCGGAACGTCGCGTGATTACCTTCGACAACCGCGGGATCGGCGCAAGTGAGGGTCACACGCCCACCACCGTCGCGGCCATGGCCGACGACGCAATCGCCATCATCCGAGCACTCGGCCTCGAGCAAGTCGACCTGATGGGATTCTCCCTCGGGGGATTCATCGCGCAGGTGATCGCGGCGCAGCAGCCGGCGCTGGTCCGCCGGATCGTCCTCGCCGGCACAGGCGCAGCCGGCGGTAACGGCGTCGGCAACATCACGGTGAAACTTCTCGGCGACACCGTGCACGGGCTGCTCACCCGCACAGACCCCAAGCGCTACCTCTTCTTCACCAGGACCGCCAACGGCAAGGCAGCGGCAACGGCCTACATGGACCGGCTCACCGAACGCACCCACGACCGCGTCAACCCCACCTCACCTCGGGCAGTCGCCGCGCAGATCCTCGCGATTCATCGGTGGGGAGCGCAGGACCCCATGGACCTGGGCTCGATCGAGCACCCCGTGCTCGTCGCGAACGGAGAGGACGACCGGATGCTCCCGACGAGGGCTTCCTTCGACCTCGCCCACCGCCTCCCGAACGCCTCGCTCCGGATCTACCCGGACGCCGGTCACGGCGGCGTGTTCCAACACCACGAACAGTTCGTCCAGCAGGTGCTGAAGTTCCTCAGGTAGCGAGCTGCGCCGACCACCCGAAACAACTCTCCAACCCGCCCCACCTGCCCCTCAACGTCAGCGAGATACGCGAACACGTCCAACCGCGAACTGGTCCAGAGGCCCACCCCGCGACCGCCCACCGCATCCCCATCCGGCTCAACGACAACCGAATACACCCGCGCTCACACTGCCGCCCGCGCCGGCCAGAACCTCGAAACCTCCGGTCCACGACCGCATCACCGACACCGTCGAACAACCCGACTAGCAGTTCAGTCGGGGGGTGAAGGACAGCCGCCTCGATCAGGGTGTCCTCGTGCGGCGCCGCACCGGACCAGGACACCAATCACGACAAGCGGGAGAAGGTCCGCAACAGGACCTCACCCACCGTGCATCATTCCGTCACGGTCGTGACATCCGCCCAAGAACGGGCGCAACTCGAGCCACTCGTGGATCGGCTTCCCACCCGCACCCGGAGCCGCGGACAACTCGCCAGCCAGCCGTGACCCTTTGGGAATCACCAGCAGGAGAATCAACAGCTGTTTTCCTTCCTGTCCGCAGTCACCCTGCAAGGGTTGCTGGCCGATCAAGCCCTCGCGGTGTCCACGCCCGTCCCGGATCTGCCGGACCGGCGAATCGAGACGGCCGATGGCGCCGGAATGTGCACCTTTGCCCCTCTGGGCGCCGACCAGCAGCCACACCCGGTGCGAGCGGCCCCCCTTCATCACAGCAACTGCAGGAGAAAAGACCATGACTTCGCTTGTCCGCGGCCAGAACACCCCACTGATCTCACCGCAGCTGACCGTCAACGTCGCCGGGTCACCCGGGGACCGTCGACCTCATGGTGTTCCAGGTCACCTCCACCGGGAAGGTGCGAAGCGACAGCGACTTCGTGTTCTTCAATCAACCCGCCTCCCCCGAGGGAGCGGTCCGGCTCACCGGCCCCAGCACAGTCGCGGTCGACGTCACCAAGGTGCCGTACGGGATCGACACGCTGCGTCTGGCGGTGAGCATGGACGAGTCCGCTCCCGGGAGCCTTGCCGCCATTGCAGGCCTCGGCGTCACGCTGGGTTCGGTCTCGGCCCCGGCCCTGGGCCTGACCACCGAACGGGCCGCCGTTCTCGCCGAGATCTACCGGCGCGGTGAGCAATGGAAGATCCGGAACGTCTCCGCCGGCTGGGACAGTGGCCTCAAGGCCCTCGTCACCGAACACGGTGTCACCGTCGACGACGTACCCACTCACTCGCCTGCCCCCACCCCTGCGCCCACTCCCCCGATCCAGGCACCCGCGAATGTGATTCGCCCTCCCGCGCCCACCCCCAAACCGGCGCCGCAGCCGCGGGTCCAGCTCAGCAAGATCACCCTCACCAAGGCAGCCCCCACCGTGTCCCTCGCCAAGGGCGGCGAAACCGGCACGATGCGGATCAACCTCAACTGGACCCGCGGCCGGCGCGGTCTCCTCGGCAACGGCGCGATCGACCTCGATCTCGCCTGCCTCTACCAACTCAACAACGGGTCCAAAGGCGTCGTCCAAGCGCTCGGCAAGGCGTTCGGCGACCTGAACTACCCGCCCTACATCGCACTCGACGGCGACGACCGATCCGGCACCAACGCGGACGGCGAGAACCTGCACATCAACCTCGCCCACCTCGCCGACTTCAAACGCATCCTCATCTTCGCCTACATCTACGACGGCACCCCGAACTGGTCCGCTGCCGGCGGCGTGGTCACCTTGTACCCACCCCACGGCCCCGAAGTAGAAGTACGCCTCGACTCTCCCGACAACCGCGCCCGATCCTGCGCCATCGCCCCGCTGAAGAACGAAAAGAACGAACTGACCGTCACACGAGAAGTGCGGTACATCAACGGAACCCAATCCGAAATCTCCAAGGCATACCGCTGGGGCTTGAAATGGACCGCCGCCCGGAAATGAACAGCCCGGGCGGGCCGATCGGGTGAAGGACGTCCGACAGGGCATCCCCGCGTCGCGGTGGCCCGAGCGACAGTTGTCGGCACCGATGATCGTCCAGCGTGCGTGTCGTCGGGGCGGACTATTGCGGGGCGACCCGCCAGCGTTTGGGTTTCGTCCACGACGCGGCGCTGAATGCCTCGAGGAGCTTGCCGCTGTCAGGGTCCTCGACGAACCGGAACATCCACGGTCCGTCGAATCGATATCCTTCCTCGACCGCTTTATCCGCCCACATCCGCAGATCGAATGCGATCGAATGCAGCTTGCACGGACCGGTTCCGACCCCACCACCCCATTCCGGAAAGTCCAAGTCCGGGCGGTACCCGTACGGCTTGGTCATTCCGTCCTCTTCGTAAGTGATACGAACGCCGAACGGATCTCGCGTGTAAGCGGGCCTGCACGTGAAGGAGACTTTGCTGATCGTGTACTCGTCGACCTGGTCTGCGGGATCGAAAGACAGTTCCCACCAGGTGTTCTCCGGATCGATTCCCGTGCCGTCCAAGGCAATCTCGAACATGTGCTCGAGGTCGAAGTGCAGCATCTCGAACCCCGACGGCACATCATAGGAGGAATCACCAACCGGGGTGCGGACGGTGAACTTCTTCTTCACCGGATAGGCGACGAGGACGATCTGTCGACTGGTTGGTGCTGCCGGGGTGCGAGCCGGTGCCGGGGTAGAAGTTGGTACCGGCCGAGCAGTCGTCGGGGCGGGGTCGTCGACGGTGACGCCGTGCTCGATCACCAGCGCTGCCAGGCCGCGGTCCCACCCCGCCGAGATATTGCGCGCTTTCCACTGATCACCGCGCCGGTAGAGCTCGAAGAGAACCGCGGCGCGTTCACTGGTCAGTCCGACCGCGGCAGCATCGACACAGGTGCCATCTTGACCGCGAACCCTCACACCAAGCCCCTTGATCAGCGCGAGGCTGCCGATGGCGGCGTCGTCCAGCGCAACCGCGATACGCAGGAACTGCACGTCGGCCGGGACCCGCCGCAGATCAACCTCCACCGTGCTGGTCCCGGACAGGCGCACGGCGCCCTCGCGGGAGGTGGATTGGTTGAAGAAGATCAGGTCGTCGTCGCGGCGGACCTTCTCGGTGGAATCGAGCTGGAAGACCAATAGGTCGACCGTGCCCGGGGTGACACCGGCGACGTCGATGGTCAGTGGCACATGGCTGAGCGCGGTGTTCTGTCCTCGGATCAATGTCGTCATCGTTCGTGGTGCCGCGCCGGTGCGCGATCCTCTCTACTTCTCGCGGTGGATACATGAAGTTCGACCAGTACGTCGATGCGCACGCTGACAGCTGGGCCGAGGACACCTGCACCATTTCACGGCAGCACCAGGTCGAGCACCTATCCCCTGGGCTATTCGCCTTCGGTTTCTGCGGTGTCGGGAATCGGCTGGTCGGTCTGTTTCGGCGCTGCCGGCACCCATTCCCGCAGTTGTTGAACCACCGCGCCGTAGAACGCGTCGATCGACGACGTCACGCTGGTGATGAAACTCGCCGCGGTGCCCGACCGCCGACCGCCCATCGGGAAGGTTTGCTCGAGGGAGAAGGACACGATGTCTCCGGATCGCCCATTGGTCAGTACCTTCGGATCCTTACGCACCGTGTCGAGATGCTCGCAGGCTTCGTTGCCGCGCTCGGAGAACACCGCTTCGACCTGAACGTCGCCGGGCACGTCCTTGAGTTGCTTGAGAAGCCACGACAGCCGACGACCGGAGGTTCCCTCATTCGGGGCCTCCACGGTGGTGCGGCAGCGGATCTTGTTGGTCCGCACATCCGCGATCACCACCAAATCCCCGGCGGTCTCCGGGATCCGCAGCACCGCCTCGAACACCCCGTCGGTGGCCAACCTTTCGGCTACCGCCGCATTGCGGGCCGCGGGGTCGCTGCCGTGACGGCGCGGCAGGATGTGTTTGACGGTGACACCGAGTTCTGCGGTCAGCCGCAGCGCGAGATGACGGGAGAGGGACACCCAGGTGTCCGCCACGGCGGCGGCTTTCTGGTCGCCGGCGCGGAGGGTGCCGGCGGTGACCGCGTCGCGGACGGTCACCCAGTGCCGGCCCATGTCGACGAACTCGGCCGCCCCGGAGCGGGTGTGGTCGAGGTAGCGCAGGAATTCGGCCAGGATCCAGGCCTGCAGGTCGTCGTCGATACCGCCGTGCGAGAGCAACATCCGTGCCTCGTGCGCCACCTCCGCCCACGACAAATGCCGCAGCGCGACCTTGGCCAGCTTGCGGCGGTCGACCTCCACCGGCAACTCCCCGGCACTGGCGGGGACGTCGTTCGACAGGCTGACCACCACGTCGTACTTCTTCTTCCGCGCCACGTCGAGGTAGTTCTCGAGCTGCTCCTTCTCGAGCTTGCCGTTGCCGGTCTTGACCTCGAGCAGGCCGGTCCACACCCTGGTGCCGCGGGAGACCTTCAGCACCGCGTCCGGGATCACCTTCGTCTCACCCCGCTCGTACGCCACCTCCACATAACCTTCGAAGACACCGACCGGGGCCCCCATCCGGGCGCACACCGCCCGTGCGAAGGGGCGCACCGCCTGCATGGTGGCGATCAAGGCGGAGGTAGCGCGCCGCTCCTGTTCCTCACCGGTCCCGACACCGATAACCGAGAACAACCGCGCCGGCTGCCAGGTGTCCTGTTCGGCGAGGGTGAATTCGACCGGCTTCGACTTCCGCACCGCCCGCTTGGCGGTGCGGACACCCCGGCCTCTCGTCTTCGTCTGTGTCGCCGGTGCGGTGGGTGTGGTGGGCAGTTCGGGCACCAGTTGCGGGGTCTCGCCGGCAGGCCCGTTCGGCGGCGCAGCGGGTTCGACACTGCCGAATGAGTCATCACCGGTGGTGGGTTCGAGATCAGGCTCGTCATCGATGTCGACACCGAAGTCCGTGGCCAAACCCGCCAGCCCGGACTCCCATCCCTGCCCGACCGCCCGGATCTTCCACTCAGCGTTGCGGCGGTACACCTCGCCGAACACGAACGCCGACTCGGTCGTGGCATCGGCCGTGACGTACTCCGCCAACGTGTACCCGGCCCCGTCGACGACACGCAGAGCGAGCTTTCCGAGATCACCGAACCTGCCGTTGCCCACACTGCCGACCAAGGCCACGGTGTGCACGTCCTCCGGCACGGCGGACAGGCCGATCGCAATCCTCGCCTGCGCACCTTCCTCGGTGCCGCTCGTACCCAGGAACCGGATCGACCCGTCCGTCGACTCGGGCTGGTTGTAGAACACGAAATCCTCGTCGGAGCGCACCTTGCCGCCGGAGTTCAGCAGCAAGGCCGACGCATCGACCTCGACCTCTGACTCGGTCCACCCGAGCACCACGTCGATCTGCTCCACCTCAGCGGGCAGCGACACGTTCTGTCCCTTGGACAGCATCGGAAACTCCACCAGAATCCACCCTCGTTCGACCCGAAACCGCACCAACCCTGCCGGGGCCGGGCAGAGCCTGAGCCGACCACCGACGTCCGTCGCATCAACTGCGCATACTAATCGGTTCGTTTCACCCTCGGACACTACCCGGCAAACATCGTGTCACCGGCGGGTTCGCTGGGCATCAACGCACCGATCGTCTCCATCCGCCCGCTGTCGTCTGCGTGAATGACACTGCAAACAAAGAGAAGTGAGTGGGACTGCGGCGATGCGCCAACAACAGGCTCAGCACCTGCAGCACCTCCGCCGATCCCCGCCCAGAAAGACACTCCCGCTGCGGCTACCGCGAGGCCACTACCCCCGTTGCCGACCGAGAGCCGGATTCAGTCGCAGGCGGCTCGGCAATTCGATGGAGGCTCGATCTCCAAACCAGTGACGAACGGCCGACTGCCCGCCCCAAGTCCACAGACACCACCCGGGTTGCACACCACGTGCGCATTTCGTA
Source organism: Rhodococcus sp. NPDC127593 (assembly GCF_042671975.1). Classification (NCBI taxonomy): domain Bacteria; kingdom Bacillati; phylum Actinomycetota; class Actinomycetes; order Mycobacteriales; family Nocardiaceae; genus Rhodococcus; species Rhodococcus sp. NPDC127593. The sequence goes on from NZ_JBHXWI010000023.1 coordinate 108,032, forward strand.
GGCTTTAACCCTACGAAACGCGCATAAAGGAGTGGTGTCACCATGGCTCTGACACACAGCACCGCCGTACCCACAGCACTGGCCCGCCGGCCCTTGCGCACCTTCCGCCCCCAAGACGCCACCGACGTCTACGCCCACCCCCGCCCCGAACTCGCCCGCCTGGTCACACGCGGCGTCCTGCACCGCGCCGCCCCCGGCTACTACATCGTCACACCCCCCGAACAAGTCGGGCGCCCGTGGATCCCAAACCTCGAAGCCACCGCCGCCGGAATCGCCGCCGCGATCTACGGACCCGACGACGCGATCGTGATGGGCATCAGCGCCGCCCGCCTCCACCATGCGATCCCCCGGGCGTTGGCCACCGCAGTTGTCGCCGTCCCCCACCGGCACCGGACGATCACTCTCACCGATCGGACCGCCACGATCCGTTTCCTCCGCCGCGACACCCCCGAACTCGATGCCGAACGCCTGGATACCCCCCTCGGGCCGGCGCTGGTGACCACCCCGGAACAGACCGTCCTCGACCTGGCACGCTGGCCGGCCCTCGGCGACGCCGAAAACGAAATCCCCACCGCCGTCACCTCGCTCTACCGCCGCAGCGACCGCGAACGTCTCACCACCCTCGCCGCCGAGCAGGGACTGACCGCAGCCCTCACCCGCGCCGAAACCTGGGTGCAGGCAGCCTCGTGAACCTCGACGAACGCGACAGCGTCGCCGACCAGTTCGGCGTCGCCCCCGAACAGGTCGAACGAGACCACCTCATCTCCCTGCTCCTCGCCTACCTCAGTGAACATTTCGCCGACCGACTCCACTTCATCGGCGGCACCGCCCTCGCCCGAACACACCTCCCCAATGGAAGATTGAGTGAGGACATCGACCTCATCGCCCTCGACCCACGACGCAGCGTCCTGGCCGCCGACCTCGACAAAGCGCTCCCGAGAGCATTGCAACGCGCATACGGCCGACTCGAATGGGCGCCCCCGCTCAGCGCCGGATCGAGTGTGGACGCCGCCACCCTCCACACCACCGGCGGACTCTCGGTGAAAATCCAACTCCTCTCCTCCACCGACCGCACCCTCTGGCCCACCGAACCCCGCACCCTCATCCAGCGCTACAGCGACGCCCCACCCGCCCGGCTGCTCGTGCCCACCCTGCCCGCGTTCGCCGCCTCCAAAACCACCACCTGGTGCGACCGCGCCGCCGCCCGCGACCTCTGGGACCTCTGGGCACTGACCAACATCGGCGCCATCAACCCCGACACCGCGGCACTATTCCGCAAACACGGGCCCACCGGGAAGAACCCCGGCACCTACGTCTTCACCCGCCCGCCCAGCACCAACGACTGGCACACACAACTCGCCGGCCAAACCCGACTCACCATCACCGCCACCGACGCCCTCCACACCGTCCGCACCGCATGGGACCACCTCACACCCCACCCCTGACACATCCCGAACCCACGCGCGCGGGCGACGCCTCACCGATGCACCAGAATCAGATCCACCGAATTTCGGACAGGTCCCCCGAACCGGCCCGCCGCCGCATGAACGTGGCAGCCGCAAGTGACCTGTTCGCTGAATTTCGACGTGGTCGAGGAGTCGCCCCTTATCAGGGCAGGGCGGATTCGAGCGATTGTCGCGATGCTGCGTGAACATTGTGACAGTCGAGCGGCAAAGAACCGTTGCCGGCGTGGCCCAGCCCAGGCGCATTCGTGGCCGATTGTTGAAAGGGTCCTCGACCCGTCGCAGGTCCTCGACGGCGTAGGAACGCAAGTCGGTGCCCCTGGAAACTAGTGGCGTAGCGTGCCGGTTAGGCGTTGACACGGACTCCCAGGCGGCGAAGTAGGTGCTTTCGCCCGTATCGGCGGCCAAGCAAATCATGGCGAGCCAGCTCGCTGCCCTGGTCTATGGGTCAACGTGCGCGCACTCGCGGTTGGTCAGCGACCGCGGTGGCCAAAGCCGCGGCGAAGTCCTCACCCCTGCGGCGATCGGGCACATACACCAGGCGGACGAAACGGCTAGCTCGGCTGGCAGCGTGCCGATCGCCGCAGCCCGTGGCGGCCAACGACGAGGTCGCCTCGAAGCCACCGACCCGCTTGTGGGCCGATGCTTCGGCGGGGCGTTCGTCGATCATTATCCGAGTGCGCAGCACCGGGGGGCCGGCTTTGTCTCACACCCGAGCAGGGACCGGCAATCAACACCGAGCTGAGTTCCTCGGTGCAGGAGCTCGCGTGGGTGGAAAGGACCGTCATCGACCAGAGCGCCCAGCTCCCTCCCCACACTTCCGGCTACCCCTATGTGCCCGCACAAGGCTTAGCCGCCCGGGGTAGCCGGAACGCGTGCCGTCCGCCAACACGAATACGGCGCAACGGGCGGACAGCACGCACCACTCGTTTCCCCACCACATCGCGACTACCCGCTCGGCAGCCCAATCGGCATGGCGCAGCGGTGGAGCGTATCCGCTCAGGTCACAGCACCATCACACCCAAACACACACCAGCGGCTGAACACTTCGCTAGGCGGAACACCCTGGCTCAAGCATTCACGTTGAGGCGTACGTTCAAGGCACTCGTAACAATCCTAAGAGCCAAGCCGTAGCGACGCACTGTCAGGAGCGTTCCGCTCCGCGAATCTCACTGCGCAGCACGTGTTTGAGTATCTTGCCCGACGGATTTCGCGGAATGTCGCGGATGACAAGATCGCGGGGCAGCTTGTAGTCGGAGACGTATTCGGATGCAAATTCGCGTAATTCGGCCAACGTCATGTCACACCCTGTCACCGGGGTCACCACCGCGACGATGGTTTCTCCGAAGGTGTCGTCGGGGCGGCCGACGATCGCGACATCGAGGACATCCGGGTGGCCAGCGAGAGCGTTCTCGACCTCGACCGAGTACACGTTGCGCCCTCCGGTGATGATCATGTCCTTCGTCCGATCGACGATCGTGATGTAGCCATCGGCATCCCTGACTGCCAAGTCCCCACTGTGTAGCCAGCCGTCGCGAATGGTGTCGGCGGTGGCCTCGGGCTTGTTCCAATACCCCTTCATGAGGGTTTCGCCGCGCACGATCATCTCGCCGGTCTCTCCGACCGCGACATCGTTACCGTCCGGATCGACGAGGCGGACTTCAGCGTTGAAGAGCGGCCACCGCCCGGTGGCATCCGGACGGGCTCGAACCTCCTCGGGCGTCGAGTAGATCCCGGTCGGTCCTCCCTCGGTCTGACCGCACAGCTGGAAGAAGCCGACCCCCGGCAAGGTCGCGACCAGCTTCGCAACCGCACTCGGCGGCATCGGAGCCGCCCCGAAGAAGCCGAGCCGCCATGCGGACAGCTCACGCTCGCCGAGGTCGGGAAGCGTCATCATCAGCTGATACATCGTCGGGACCCCGAGGAAGACGGAGATTCGATGCTGCTCGAGCGCATCCACCACGGCATTCGGTTCGAAGGCCGGCAGAATCACGTGTGTGCAGCCCATCGAGAAGCCGGCGAGCACCAACAGCGCCAACTCGGCGCAGTGATACATCGGCGCCACATGCAGGATACGATCGGACGAATTCACGCCGAGGGAGCTCATCGAGTGGCCGACCCAGAGCATCCGGTGGTGGTCGAACAGCGCTCCCTTGGGGAGCCCGGTGGTACCGGACGTATACAGGATGATGCAGTCATCTTCCTCGGACACATCGGTGTCCGGTTCGGTGTCCGGCATTTGACGCACGATTTCGGCAATCGACGAAGCGGCCTCGGATTCGTTCAGATACAGCAACTGTGGTGCCGAAGTGAGCGGTTCGAACCGCCTCAGCCCCTCGACCGCATCCGCGACACCTGGGCCGAGCAATGCCACCGAGGCGCCGGAATCGTCTAGCATGTAACTCAATTCACGGGACGTGGCACGTGGGTTCAACGGCACGAAGATCGCGCCGAGCTTGTACGCGGCGTACATCGCCAGCACGTAGCGGTCGGAGTTCGGGGACATGACCGCTACCCGGTCACCCTTGCTCACACCCAACGAACTGAGTGCGTGTGCGTATCTGTTGATTTCACTGTTCAGATCCTGGTAGGTGCGTTCGTTCCCTTCGAAGATCAACGCGGTACGATCCGGGTGCCGATGCGCGTTGAGCGTCATCTGACCGCCAAGCGTTGCCATGATTCCTCCACTGTCCTTTTGCGATTTGGAATTGGTGTTGCTGATAGCTACGCGCTCGACTGCGTCAGCGAAAGGAGGGCTTCCGCCTACCCACGACGGTGGTAACGCCTCGGCGAAGTCCGCGGTAGCGAACAATTCGATTCGCCCGTTGCGCTCGAATCGCGCAGTCGAACGCGGACGCACTCAATGCCCTGTTGGTGAGCTCCTGGGCGCGGTACGGGCCGGCCGCGCACCGCCTGGCTCTCCCGGCCCCCGTCACGACTACCACTCGTGTGTTCGGGTCGGCGTCGGCATCTTGGATCATCCGACTCAGCGCCTGCACGGCGTCGACATCGAGCGCGTTCCTACGCTCCGGGCGGGTGATAGCTATCCGGGTGATCCCGCCATCGTGGTCGATGATGATATCCGGCGTTGGCGTAGCGGTCTCAGCCGGCGTCTGCGGTTCGATAGGCAATCTCCTGCTCCGGATCCGTGCGGGCCACGTGCCGGATCGTGGTCACCGCTTGTCTTCAGATCCGCTCGAGGATGCCGGTGTTTCGCGGCCGCTCGCTTCGCAGACGGTCAGAGGGCCGGTTAGCTTGCCGTGCGCTCGAAAGCGTGATCCACAACGACACACCCACGCTTGAGGACGACAACCGGGGAGCGCAGCGTAGAAATGTCCTCGGCGGGATTAGCCTCGGCAAGTATGGCGTCGGCCCACGCGCCCGGACGCAATCTGCCCGCGTCGGCCCCGATACCGAGAGCATCAGCCGATTCGCAGGTAGCCGATCTCAGAGCCTGAAGAGGACTCATACCTGCCTCGACGTAGATCTCGAGCTCCACCGGCATCAAATCGAATCCGACATGCTTTGGACCTGCGTCGGTCCCGCCGATCACCTGGACACCGGCCTCGAAGAACTCCGCGAGATTGGTGAAGCGAGCGTCAAGGCGCTTGATTGCATTGGTATCGTTCGGATTGACCAGATCGCCGCTGGCACGAAGCCTGTCGGCAACGATTCGAGCGACCACAACGGTAGGTCCGACGCTGACGCCCGCATCCACGGCCTTGCGCAATAGTTCACGATCCGGAGCAGGTTGCTCGTCCGCGTCGAGCATGGATGCGTGTTCGATCATATGGACCCCGGCGTCGATGCTGGCGTCCATAGCTGCCGTAGCGTGACAGTGCGCCGCCACACGCATGCCGTAATCGGTGGCGATATCGACAGTGTGACGAAGCAGAACAGGATCGAACTCGAGCCTTCCGGGCTTGGTGCCGGGCGTCATGCCCCCGCCGCTGACCATCACCTTGACCCAAGTGGCACCCGCATTCCGTTGCTCAGTCACCAATGCCTCGACCTCTTGCCGGGTTCTGACCTCTCCGCCGAACACGTGCCCATGACCGCCCGGCGAGCAAATGGGCGCGCCCACGTGCAGAATTGTCGCCACATCCGGTAGGCCTTCAGTGGTCTGCACGATCGCCTTCAGCAGATGCCTCGCTGTTCCGCAATCACGGACAGTGGTGATTCCGGAGAGAAGCGCTGCGCGCGCGTTGGAGACAACTTGCTGCAGCTTCTCTTCGTCCGTGCTGGCAAGGTAGCCCGCCATCGGGTCACCGCGCGTGTTCATGACCAGGTGGACATGCGAGTCGATCAGGCCGGGCACCAAATATCTGCCTCCGGCATCGAATACCGAATCAGGCAGAGGAATCAAGCCGGACCCAACGATCTTGTCGATACGACCGCCGGACAACCACACATCGCTGGGGTCGGTGGCCGCTCCTGTTTCCAGATCGACAACCCTGACATTAGCAATGACGTCAATGACCGCGATCGAGGCAGGGGACATTCGGTCGGCTGATGCCGTCATGATGATCTCCTCATTTTCGTATTTGAGTATTTTCGCGCAGCACTATTCGACGACATCGAGCAGTGCACAAATTGCTTTCCCGGCGGTATGTATGTCGCTGCTCGTGACGTCGAGATGGGTGAGGGCTCGCAGTGTCGACGGACCGAACGCACCGATTCTGATTCCGGTTTCTCGCAACAGCTGTTCGGCTAGATCTGCGGCGGACGTTCGCGTACCGATCAGGTCGAAGATGACAATGTTGGTCTGCACCTGGGCTGGATCGAGGGACACTCGCGGATGCGTCGAAATCGCCTCGGCGAGGGCGCGAGCGTGATCGTGGTCGTCGGCGAGTCGGTCGACATGGTGCCGCAGTGCGTAGGTTCCGGCGGCCGCGACGATGCCCGACTGGCGCATCGCCCCACCCCATCGTTGCTTGAGACGCCAGGCCTCCTCGATGAAATCGACCTCGCCTGCCAGAATCGCCCCGAACGGCGCTCCGAGGCCCTTACTCAGATCCAGCCAGACCGAGTCGAAGGGCTCACAGAAGTCGCGTGCACTCACTCCGGTGGCAACGACGGCGTTGAGCAGCCGCGCACCATCCATGTGACACCGCAATCCGTGCCCTTTGGCGGTATCCGTGACGGTGGTGATTTCGTCAAGAGTCCAGCACCGTCCGCCGCCGAGATTCGAGGTCTGTTCGATCGACACCAGTCGCGACCGCGGTGCATGTCTACCGGGAGGTCGAATTGCCTTGTCCAGTTCGTCCGCCGTGAACACCCCGTGGTCAGCGGTGATCGGAGTGAGGAGCGCTCCGGCGAGGGCGGCCGGTCCGCCGCCCTCGTAGTGAAGTGCGTGCGCAGTGTCGTCGACGAGAATTTCGTCGCCTGGTCGGCAGTGAATGGCGTAGGAGATCTGGTTGCACATGGTGCCGGACGGCAGGAAGACCGCGGCGTTCTTTCCCAGGAGTTGTCGAGCCAGTTCCGTCAGTTCGTTGGTTGACGGGTCCTCACCCTTTTGCTCGTCACCGACAGGGGCATCCATCATCGCCGCGCGCATCCCTGCTGTGGGACGACTGACGGTGTCGCTGTACAGGTCCACTGAAATCTCGAATGGCGAAGGGGTCGGGACGACACCGGCGTAGCTCATCGCTGCTGCTCCGCCGAATCGGCCGTAACCGACGCGAATGAATCGCGCGGTCCGAAGACTTGAAAATCTTCTCGCGGGAGAACAATTCTGGCGTGGGACGCGTCGGTGCGTATTCTGCTTTGCACCGACAAGCTTTGGGTGCCGATGCCAATCAGATAGCGGTAGTGGCTGCCGTGATAGGACCGCTCCAACACCGGCCCGCTGACGCTGTCTCGGCCCGCGGGTGGGGCATGTCCGTCCATGACCAGATCCAGTGATTCCGGTCGAATCGCGATCACGACGCTGTCGGATTCGATATCCGATTGCACTGTGATGGGCTGGTCAAGACCATCGACCTTCACGATCAGTGCGCCACGCTCACGGCCGAGCACTGTGCCTTCCACGAGGTTGCTGGTGCCGACGAAGTCGGCAACGAACAGATCCGTCGGATTGTTGTAAATCGTTTCGGGCGTACCGATTTGACGGATGGTGCCTTGCGACATCACTGCTATGTGATCGCTCATACCCAACGCCTCGTCCTGATCATGCGTCACGAAAACGGTGGTGACGCCGATCCTGCGCTGGAGTTGCCACAGCCAGTCGCGCGTGCGCTCTCGCAGCTTGGCGTCGAGGTTGGAGAACGGCTCGTCCAGCAGCAGGAGCTCAGGAGGGAAGGCGAGCGCACGTGCAAGCGCCACCCGCTGCTGTTGTCCCCCGGAAAGCTCGTGTGGATAGCGCTCCGACTGGGAGCTCAGGTCGACGAGCTCGAGAACCTCGTCGACTCGCTTTCGGATCGCTTCTGGTTTGAACCGACGCAACCGCAGCGGGTATCCCACGTTGTCGCGCACCGTCATGTGCGGCCACACCGCGTAGGACTGAAACACCACGCCGCAGTCGCGACGTTCGGGGGGCAGGTGGATCGACCGGTCGTTGTCGAAGAACGTGCGGTCGCCGACGACGACACTTCCGCTGTCGGGACGCAGGAGCCCGGCGATCGACCACAAAGTGGTCGACTTACCGCAACCACTCGGGCCGAGCAGCGTCAGGATTTGACCATCGCCGGCGGTAACAGACACATCGTTCAGGACGGTCGTGGGACCGAAGGTCTTCGTCAGGTTCCGAATTGTGAGCTCAGACATGGACACGCGCTCCAAATGCTAGGCGCCCGACCCCAAGGACGACCGCGGTAATGACGAGTTGGATGACACCGAGGGCAGCGACGGTTCCACCCACACCCCCGGCAGCCAGCTGAAGCATGGCGAGCCCGAGAACCTGAGTGTCGGGCGTGACCAGGAATACGGCCGCCTCGGCCTCATTGAGCATGGCTACGAATATCAAAATGAACGAGACGCTCATTGCCGGCACCAGTAACCGAATCAGGATAGTTCGCATCGCGGTCCACCAATCCGCCCCCGACGTTCGTGCTGCGAGGTCGAGATCTTTTCCGAGCGTTGCGATCGCCGGGTAGAAAGCGTTGTAGCCCATGGCAAGCGCACGGACTGCGAAGGCGATGCCCAACGCCCACAGTGTCGCCCGAAAGCCTCCGGACTTGTCGAGTACGGCAAACGTCCAGAAGAAGGCCATACCGGTGATCAGGCCGGGAACCGCGCGTGGGTAGAGGACTATGTGCTCCAACGATCCGCGGAACCGAAAGTTGGACCGATGCGCGACCAACGCGATCACAACCACGCATACGGTCGCAACAGTTGAACCGACAGTCGCGATCACGAGGCTGTTCCGTATCGCGCCGGTGTAAAACGGGTTGGACAGGATCGTAACGAAATTACCTGTCGTCAGCACGGTCAACGGGTTCACGAACGGGCTCAGGATACCGGTGAAGGCTGACAGCACGATACCGCCGAGTGGGACGAGCGTGGAGAAGATCAGGACTACAAACACCACAGCCGAGATGACCCAGCGGAACCAGCCGAGTTGCACGGATACCGCAGGGCGAGAGGATTTGCCACCTGTCGTCGCAAATCGTCCAAGGTCACCGGCGAGCCGGTTTCGAAGAAAAAGCAACAGTGTGACGCCGACAAGCATCAGGATCGCGCCGGCCGGAAGGGCTCCCTGCCCACCCTGAACCCGCCCGATCCAGTGGTTGTACAGGTAGGTCGACATCAGATCGATATTCGCCGAGGATCCGAGCAGCAGGGGCACACCCAACGTCTCCAGGGAGAGCGCAAAGACGATCAGACCCGAATTGAGAAGTGCCGGCCGCAGCAACGGGAAGGTGATCGAGAGTAGCGCTCGCGCCGGACGCGCGCCGGCACAACGCGCAGCTTCCTCGAGTACCGACGACCCGGAAGCCAATGTCGCTCGTGCGAAGAGAAAGACGATAGGAGCACCCAGTACCGTGGCCATGATCACCATGCCGGTCATGCTGTAGAGATCGAACGGGACACTGAACGGCGTGTACTTGGTCAGCAAATGTGATGCGTAGCCGGTCGGCGCCCACATCGCCTGCCATCCCACAACCAGAACCAAACCTGGCAACGCCAAGGGAAGAACGAGCAGAACTCCGTAGACCCGCCGTAACGTCATATCGGTGCGGGTGATCAGCAGGGCAAATGTTGTACCCACTGCCACTGATGCAGCCGTCGTAGCCACCGCGAACTTCAGGCTGTTTGCAACGGCACGCCACCAATCCCGATCGGAGAGGAGGTGACGGAAGCTTGCGAGCGACCAGGTGCCGGTGTCGTCGTAGAGCGGAGTAGACCACAGAGACGACCAGATGATCGGGATGATCGGGCCGAGAACAACCAGTGCCACAATCCCCCAGACTCCATACTGGATAACGGATTCCGGTAACCAAGCCCTCATACGCCTGGCCGGCGGTGTCTCGATCTTCTGGTGCGATGGCGGACCACTGCGAACGATCGTGTTGTTGCTCATTTCCCGAACGCTGCCTTCCAGCGGCTCACGATCTCTGTCTGCGACGAAACCAGCGCGTCATCCCAGTTGGTGAAGTAGACATTCTCCGCGCCGAATTCGGCAGTGACCTCGTCGACGGTAAAGCCGTCACATTCAACGCCTGCCAAGTACGGCGTGAACCCACCCTTGCACGCCGCCACCTGCCCCTGTTCCGTCAACATGAAGTTGGAGAACACTTTTGCGGCATTCGGCGACGCGCCCTTCGCGGTGATTCCGATACCCCGGGGGACGAACGGTGTGCCGTCGGCATACAATCGGAGATTCAGTATTTGTGCGGTGGCACCCTCGATGACAGATCGTATGGCTCCGCTCGAGAAATAGGATGCGACTGCCGCTCCCTGACTGAGCTTGCTGAACATCGGCCCCGCGCTGGTTTCCGTCTGGGAGTTCTGACCGAGCTTCTCGAGGAGCGGCCACGCGTTGTCGTGATTCGCAACAAATGTCTGTGTGACCATGTAACCGAATCCGCTGGTGCCGTCGTACGTGACGAGTTTCCCTGTCAATGGCCCCGAGTCCGCCATGTCGGCGAGTTCGGCCAATGTCTTCGGCTGCTCGCTCTCGGGCAGAACAGCTTTGTTGAATACACCAACGGCCGGGTTTTCCTCGACCGCAAACACACCCGGCGCAAGTTTCGCGTACTCCGGTAGACCGACCGCGGCCGGTGGAGTGAAGTCCAGGACTTCACCTCGCTTGACCAGATCGAGGTAGGAAACTCCATCGGTGCCAAGAATGACATCGGAAGTCTGACCTCCCGTGGAGCTTTCGCTGAGGTAGCGCTGGAAGGACTCGGCCGGGTTCAGGTACACGTAGCTGACGTCGATGTCTGGGAACTGGTTGTTGAATGCGGCGATCACGGGCTGCATGATCTCGTTCTGCGCGTCGCCGTAGACGGTCACCGAGCCTTCGTCCTTGGCTGCGGCAACAGTTGCCGGATCAAGTTGCTTCGACGGATCGATGGCATGCGCCGACGGGTCGCCGGCACCGATGGGTGTATCGACAGCTCCTTGGCCGCCGCACCCGGCCAGCAAGGTCGCCGCGCACACCGCGACAACCCACGAGGACCTACGTTTCATCTCTCACTCCTTGACGGCGGTCATCCGCCTTGGTTTTCGAAGTTGGTGAAGACTTCTTCCGGGGACCGAATGTCCCCAGGCGCCTCTCGCAGCAGGTTTCACCCTCTGGGCCCCGCTGCGGCGAAGGCTCGTTGTGAATCAACCTCGATTCACTGTGTCCTGCGTTACTCTCCCATGCAATGGCTCTGAGCGCAATAAGTGATTATCGATTAGGATGATGATGTGACGACACACAGGTTAGCGAAGCCCGAACTCCGCACCCGACCGCGCAATCGTCGGGCGATGATTCTGGCTGCGGCCGCCGAGCTCTTCGCACGCAAGGGCTACCCCCAGGTCGCGATGGCAGAAATTGCAGAGGCCGTCGGCGTGCAACCCTCTGCGCTGTACCGACACTTCTCGAACAAGGAAGACATCCTCCAAGAAGCGATCTTGGCACTGGATGTACCGGAAGCATCAGACGAAACCTTCGAGGAGATCCTCGAACGGCTTTCCGCAATCACCCGCGACAACCCCTGGACGGGAGTGCTCTGGCAGCGCGAGTCCCGCAATCTGCCGCTCCCTGTTCGCGCCGACGTGACCATCAGAGGACAGCTGATTGCTGCGAATCTCGGTACGGCGCTCAGAGCCACGCGCCCCGAGCTCAGCGACCTTCAGACCGAAATGCTTGCATGGTCGACCTTGGCAATCGCGCTCGGCACTTTCGACCCCCAACAAGGAGATCCCGCACGAGACGAACACCTTGTCCAGGAGATGCTACGAACAGCAGCAGAGGCTGACATCCCGGCGATCGGAGCGTCATCACCACTGGGAACAAGCAGAGTCGCAGGCTTTCAATCACGTCGTGAAGCGCTCCTTGCCGCCGCGATTCCGCTGTTCGCCGAGCGCGGTTATGCAGCGGTCAGCCTCGACGACGTCGGGGCAGCAGTGGGCATAGCCGGCCCCAGCATCTACACCCACTTCCCACGCAAGTCGGACTTGCTCTCCACGGCACTCCACCGCGCCAACGAAGTCCTCTGGATGGACATGTCCCGTGTCATGGCCCTGGCTGAGGACGAAAGGGACGCACTCAACCGATTGCTTCAGTGCTACATCACATTTTCCCTCAACTCCGTGGACTTCATCCAGCTACTCAGGGCAGAGGTTCCCCAACTACCCGACGCGGAGAGAGCCACGTACCTCCAGCACCAGAATCAGTACATCAACGAATGGGTCCATCTGTTGCGCAGGGTTCACCCAGAGGCCACCATGGCTGCCTGCGAAACGCGAGTGCGTACCACCCTCCACGTAATCCACGCCGTCGCCCGCCGCCCCCATCTTCGCTGTTGCGCTGGAGTCCATGAATCACTCGAGGTTCTCGGATGTGCCCTCATCGATCTGCACTGAAAGGTGCATTGTGGTCATAGTGCAGGGGTGAACCCGTCCGCAGCCCACCGGCACCGGAACGACCTGCACCGGCTTCGGTCGGCTGTCAGTCCACTCCTCCCCGGTGGTAGTGGTCCGAGTACGCCGCCAGCACTTCGTCGAGGTATGCGTCGTCCACCACCAGTCAGTCGCCGAGCTGTTTCAGCAGGGGTGTGAGGCGCTACCCCGACCAACCTGCGGCATCGCCAGTGAGGTCATGGCCTGCTCGACGCCGTCGATGCCCGTAGGGGCCGCCTGCACGGGCGGCGACGTAAACGAGAAGGCCCGTGACACCCCTGAGCCCATGCACCTCGACCATCTCGGGCATTCCGTTGAGCGCCTACGAAATTCGGGCCAACTTCTAATGCATGACGCTGATGAAGATGAATACGATCAGCGGACACCCCGAGAGCGCCGGGACCGATCCGGCCCTCGAAGGAATGCAGGACACCCCGCTTCTCGAGCTTGCCGAGGCGGCCTGCCACCGTCTTGCGGGACGGCCGGTCTTGTCGGCCAGCGCAATCACCGTCGCCCGCGAATCCTCGTCGAATGCGTCGAGGATTCTGGCATCGATGGAATCGACGATGGCCGTGCTGGGCATATTGCCAACCTCCAACTGGGATGTGGGCGCCCTGGTGCGCAGAATGCTGAATTTCTGCGATGGGTATTGCTCGAAGTGCATGCCGATGCTGAACTGTAGGCGAGTTCTGCACACGGGACTTCCTCTTCAACAGGCGGATTCACCGCCACGGGCAGCGTCGGAATCTCACCAGAGCCACCTGCCTGACAACACCGACCGCCGCTCACGACCTGAGCCTGGCCGCAGTTCGGCCGGTGCCGAGAACTCACAGGCAAGGACGCAAATTTCATGCAGGCCACACACACAGTCGACACCAGCATCCACACCGCTCCCTCCCCGACCCCCGAGGCACTCGTGGAGATCGAGCAGCGCGTGCTATGGCTGGCGACCGCGATGATTCATCACGCCAACCGGGTTCGGCCCAACCCGTCGGGGTTGAAGGTCGGTGGTCATCAGGCGTCGTGTGCGTCGATCGCGACCATCATGACCTCGCTCTGGTTCGAGCAGCTCCGGCCGGGTGACCGGGTGTCGGTGAAACCGCACGCCTCGCCGGTGCTGCACGGCATCAACTACCTGCTCGGCGAGCTGGACGAAAAGTATCTGACCACCTTGCGGGAGTTCGGTGGGCTGCAGTCGTACCCGTCCCGGTCGAAAGATCCGGATCCGGTGGACTATTCGACCGGGTCGGTCGGCATCGGCGCAACCGCCCCGATCTGGGGTGCCATCGCCCGCCGCTACGTGAACACCCAGATCGGGTCGGCGGGGACGGGCCGGCAGTACTCCCTCGTCGGCGACGCCGAACTGGACGAGGGCGCGGTGTGGGAGGCGATCCTCGACCACTCCGTGTCCGAACTCGGCGAGATCGTGTGGATCGTCGACCTGAACCGGCAGTCCCTGGACCGGGTGGTGCCGAACATCGCCGCCGGCCGGCTCGAAGCGATGTTCTCCGCCGCCGGGTGGCAGGTGCTCACCGTGAAATTCGGGACCCTGCTCGAGTCGCTGTTCACCCGGACCGGTGGTGCGTCGTTGCGTTCGCGGATCCTGGACATGCCCAACCCCGAATACCAGCGGCTGCTGCGGTGCGACGCCGCGCAGGTACGAGACCGGCTGCCGGGGGACGGCCCCGACGCCGCCGCGATCACATCGCTGATCGCCGACCTCGACGACGCCACCCTCCTCGCGGCGATCCGCAACCTCGGCGGCCACGACCTCGACGCCCTCCGCGTCGCCTATGCGCAGATCGACGACACCCGACCGACGGTGATCATCGCCTACACCATCAAGGGCCGGGGCCTGCCGACGCAGGGGCATCCGCAGAACCACTCGTCGCTGCTGACCGTGGAGCAGTACGAACAGCTCGCCGCCGAACTGGGCATGAACCCGGCGGACCCGTGGGCCCGGTTCGACACCGACAGCGCGGCGGGCCGGGTGTGCGCGGCGACCGCGGACACGTTGAGACGGGAGAGCGTCGAACTGGCCACCCCGCCTTCGGTGCCGGCCGACATCGGCCGCACCCCGTCCGGGACGTCGACCACGCAGGCGGCCCTCGGGCGCGCACTGCTGGACCTGTCCCGGGAGGCCCCGGACGCCGCGAAACGGGTCGTCACCGTCAGCCCCGACGTCTCCTCCACCACGAACCTGGCCGGCTGGCTGAACAAGGTCGGCGTGTGGTCACCGAACGAGCGCCGCAACTGGTTCGACGACGACGCCGAGACGATCATGCACTGGCGGGAAAAGCCCACCGGGCAGCACATGGAACTGGGCATCGCGGAAACCAACCTGGTCGGGTTGATCGGTGAACTGGGGGCCACCTGGAGCCGGTGGGGGCAGCCGCTGTTCCCGATCGGGGTGATGTACGACCCGTTCGTCGAACGCGCCCTCGAACCCTGGTCGTACGGCATCTACGCGGGCGGGCAGTCGATCCTGGTCGGCACCCCCTCCGGGGTGACCCTGGCCGCCGAGGGTGGGGCGCACCAGTCGATCAAGACCCCCTCGATCGGCCTCGAGCAACCCGGGTGCGTCAGCTACGAACCGGCGTTCGCCATCGACGTCGAATGGACGCTGCTCGACAGCATCTCCCGGTTGGGCCGCCCGGACGGTTCCTCGTCGTACCTGCGGCTCTCGACCCGCCCGGTCGATCAGACCCTCGCCGCCGTGCCGTCGGATCCCGCCGCCCGGGAACGCCGACGCCGTCAGGTGGTCGCCGGCGCGTACACGCTGCGGCACACCGACAAGCCCGCGGTCACGTTGGTCGGGATGGGTGCGATGATCACCGAAACCCTCACCGCCGCCGACCGGTTGGCCGAGCAGGGCATCGCCGCGGACGTCGTGTGTGTCACCAGCCCGGGTCTGTTGTTCGAGGCAGTGCAGGCCCGCCGCGGGCTCGCCGACGGGCCGTCGTGGATTCTCGACCAGGTGTTTCCCGCGGATCGGGCGGCGCCGATGGTGACGGTCCTCGACGGGCACCCGCACACCCTCGCGTTCCTGGCCGGGATCAACCACGTTCCCGGTGCCGCGCTCGGGGTCAGCCGGTTCGGGCAGGTCGGTTCCCTCGACGACGTCTACCGCTACCACGGCATCGACACCGATGCCGTCGTCCGCACCGCACTCGACCTCGTCGACTGACCCAGAGAGACACCCAGAATGACCACGACACAGACAGGCACCACAGTGGTGCTGCCGTCGCTCGGTGAGAACGTCACCGAAGCCACGATCACCCGCTGGCTCAAAACCCCAGGCGACCACATCGAGCAGGATGAACCGTTGCTCGAGGTGGCCACCGACAAGGTCGACACCGAGGTCCCCTCCCCTGCCGCAGGTACCCTCCTCGAGATCATCGCCCCAGAAGACGCTGTCGTCGAGGTCGGCGCGGTACTGGCAGTCCTCAGCGCACAAGGCAGTGATCCCCGGGGCACGCCGGCACCCGCGGCCGAGGCAACTCCCGCGCCTGCACCGGCAGCCGCCACTCCTGCTCCGGCACGTGCACCTGCATCGAACCCGACCACCACGGAAGCTGCTGCACTGCCCTCCGCGGGCGAACGGGTGGAGAAGCTGCCCCGGATTCGGCGAACCATCGCACAGCGGATGCTCGAGTCCCTGCAGACATCAGCGCAATTGACCACCGTCGTCGAAGTCGATGTCACCGCCATCGCGCGCCTGCGCTTCCGGGAGAAGGATGCGTTCCTGGGTCGCACCGGGGTGAAACTGTCGTTCCTGCCGTTCTTCGTCGCCGCCGCCACCGAAGCGCTCGCACACCATCCGGTCATCAACTCCTCGCTCGACACCAACTGCACCGAGGTGACCTACCACGGGGCCGTGCATCTCGGGATCGCCGTCGACAGCGACAAGGGCCTCATGGTTCCCGTCATCCGCCACGCCGACGGGATGCGCATCCCCGACCTCGCCCGCGCCATCACGGGCGGCGCAGACAGTGTGCGCACCGGAACGATCCGCCCCGACGACCTGGCTGGTGGCACGTTCACCATCACCAACACCGGCAGCCGCGGGGCACTCTTCGACACCCCGATCATCAACCAACCCCAATCCGCCATCCTGGGAATCGGAACCGTCGTCGACCGCCTCGTCCCCACCCGCGGCGACGGCGGCGCACTCCAGATCAACGTGAAGTCGATGGCGTACCTCTCGCTGTCCTACGACCACCGGATCGTCGACGGCGCCGACGCCGCCCGCTACCTCACCACCGTCCGGCAGCGCATCGAAGCCGGATTCGACCCCTCGGAACTGCAGTGAGTGCGCCAACCCACGTTCCAGGCACGGTGCATGAACACGGCACCCGGGACGATCACCGCCTCGTCGAATTCGCTCTACGGTGGGCGCCAATAGTTGCGGTCAACGACTACATCGTCCCCGACTTCGACGAGTACATCTTGCCGGAGTTCGGACTGCAGCCAACGATCTACTACCGCAGACTCCTCGCACTCCTTCAGACACCCCCGTGCCCACCCTTGGATCCATCGGACCGGCGCCGCATCATCGCACTTTGCCAACACAAACTCGACGCCTCTCGACCGGTCATCCCACGGCCATAGCGGAGCGAGCATCAACCCGGGTTGCCGAAAACCCCAATGGGAGACACACCTCCGAAACAGGAGCTGACACGAGATCGACTAGGACGAACTCGTCAGTGTGGGTGGCAAGGTATCTGCGGATTCGCACACCGTTGTGGGGTCCCGTTTCGCGTGTTCGGAGCGATATCCTGGTAGGACGTTTTCGTGAGGTGAGCGCCGTGCTGCATCGTCAAGGGTGTCGCGGATCGGGTGAATCGGCGTAGCCGATGGTCGATGCCGATCCGTACCGGACGCAGCGCGAGGTTGGCGCTTCGGTCACAGCGGAGCTAGAAGCCGCTGGGCTCGAAGACGCCCAGGAAATCGGCCGCGGTGGCTTCGGCGTTGTCTACCGGTGTATCCAGACTGAGCTGGACCGAACGGTCGCGGTGAAGGTCCTCACCGCTGGTTTCCTCCGTTCGTCTCCCCTACAGCGAGTTCTACACCCGGGGGTTGCGCCTGGCAGGCTACCTCCGCGATGCCGCCGCCGTCACCACGCGCATCTGCGACGAGTGCGCCGATGTACCCGGCTTCGCGCAGCGCTTCTCCGCCCTGCTGAGAGGGCAGGACGAACTCGCGTCGGGGCACCTGAGAGCGGCACGGAAACAATTGGAACAACGCTTCACCTCCGCCGGAATCGCCCACGGCTACATCCCCACAGCGTGGCACTGCGCGCTGGCCCAGACCCAGGCGATGTCCGGAGACGGCGCGCACGCATCGGAAACCCTTCGCGCCCTCGACGCCTGGTGCCCCACACCCGTGCCGTACCTGAAACCGGACTATCTCCTCACCAGGGCCTGGGTCTCCGCCGCCACCGGTGCCGTCACCGAGGCCATCGCACTCGCGCACCGCGGCGCCCACTGCGCCGCCGAACATCACCAATACGCTCACGAGGTGATGTGCCTGCACACCGCGACACGCTTCGGTGACTCCACCACCGCTCACCGGCTACGTGAGCTCGCCGGCCGGGTCGACGGGCCTCGCGCCCCACAGCCGCCCTGCACGCCACCGCCCTTGCCGCCGGTGACGCGGACGGTCTCCTCGACGCCTCACGTCAGTTCGAGGACATGGGCGACCTGTTGGCAGCCATGGACGCCGCCGCGCACGCCGCCACCACCTACCGTCACCGCGGCCGCAACGGATCCGCCCTCACCGCCGCCGCCCGCGCCCAGCGATTGGCCGACACCTGCGACGGCGCCGATACACCTGCCCGCGGACCTCGAGTCGGCCGTGCCGCCGGAGTTGGCTTGGATTCTCAAGCAGGTCGTGTCCGTGGTCGCGGCCGGTGGCACCGTCAGCATCGGATCCGTGCCACACGAGGTCACCACGACCACCGCGGCGGACATGCTCGACATCTCCCGCCCCACGTTGGTGAAGCTCATCGGCGCCGGCGAGATCCCCGCACACAAGATCGGCACGCACACCCGGATCGAGAGCAGTGACGTCATCGGTTATCGAGAGCGGCAGCTAGTTCACGAGCTCACCGATCTTGTCGGCGGCGAACAGCGAACCGCCGTCGACGCTGTAGCCGAACGCGGACACGAAGTGATCGGTCAGAGCGCGTCCGACTTCGGGGAGATGATGGTGCACCGCGATGCCGTGCCGGCGCAGGTGCTGTCATCGCCGACACCGGAGAGCATCAGCAGTTGGGGTGTGTTGACGGCCCCACCGGCAAGGACCACTTCTTTATGGGCGCGGACGGTGCGGCGGGCGCGGTCCTTTTCGTATTCGACGCCGACCGCGGCGGTTCCGTCGAACAGGATCCGGGTGGCGTGCGCCTCGGTGAGTACGGTCAGGTTCATCCGTCGGCGGGCGGGTTTGAGGTAGGCGTCGGCCGCGCTCCACCGGGCACCACGCTTCTGGGTGACCATGAATCATGAAAAGCTTTCGGGTTGAGCATCATTGGAGCGTTCTATTGTGTAGTCGGTTTCTGTGACTGCATCGAGGAATGCGGTGGTGAGTGGTCGTGGGCTGCGTTGGTGGGAGACGATGATCGGTCCGGCGTGTCGGGTGTCGGGGTGGGTGCCGTCCTGCACGTTTTCGACGCGAAAGTACTTGATGACTTCGGTAAATGACCATGACGTGTCGTCGGTGAGGTTTGCCCATTCGTCGTAGTCGGCGGCGAAACCTCGTACCCACATCATTGCGGTCATCGAGGATCACCCGCCGAGCATCTTCCCGCGGGGTCAGTAGATCTGCTGGCCGCCGAGCTTGGGTTGCGGCTCGGTGAGGTAGTCCCAGTCGACCTCGCTGCGAAAGAGTTTCGCGAATGCGGCGGGGATGTGGGTGAATGTGTTCCTGTCCTGCGGTCCGGCCTTGAGAGCCACCACCTGGTTTTTCGCGGGTCGGTGCTGAGCCGGTGGGTGAGCACGGCTCCTGCCGATCCGGTTCCGGCGATGACGTAGTCGG
This sequence comes from Rhodococcus sp. NPDC127593, assembly GCF_042671975.1. NCBI lineage: Bacteria > Bacillati > Actinomycetota > Actinomycetes > Mycobacteriales > Nocardiaceae > Rhodococcus > Rhodococcus sp. NPDC127593. Next base: position 127,582 of record NZ_JBHXWI010000023.1, read on the forward strand.
CCGCTGATGATTGCTGTGTCATTTCTTCAATTCCCTATTGTTGACGGTTGCCTGCCCCGACGCCTCTGGCAGCGGGTTGGTTGCGGCGGCAAGTTTGGCCTCGGCGAGCTGGAGCAGCGGTGCGAGGGCTTCTGCTTCGATGTCGAGGTAGGTGCACATCTGGTCGTCGTCGACGCCGGCGTCGCGTAGCCGTAGCGCGAGGGAGTAGGGCTGAGGCAGTCGCCGTAGCGCCTGCTCGCGAGGTGTCAGTGGTGTGGTCATGGTTTCAGGGTGCGTTCGCCGTGCACGGTGGGGTGGAGTAGTCGGCTACTCCAGTTCGTGACCACGATGGGGAGGGGACTGATCGCCGGTGACCATGGCGCCGAGGTCATCGCGGCCGGAGACACCGGTCTTGAGGGAGGCGCGGTGGAGGTGTCCTTCGACGGTGCGGACGGACAGGGTCATTTTCTCGGCGATCTGCTTGTTTGATAGTCCTTGGGCGGCGAGGGTGATGATTTCCCGTTGCCGGGTGGTCAGCGGCGACCGCTGTGTGGCGTCGCGGAGGCGAGCGAACCAGCCTGCGTGGGGGTGACCGTGAGGGTGGTCTTCGCGACCCCACGATCTGTCAATGCAGAGCTCATTCTCGAGCAGCAGCCAGATAGCAGTTTTGCACTTGTAAGTGAATCCGAGGGTTCGGAACGTTCCTGCCGGCGCGACCGCGGACCTGCGAACTGGCCTACCAGTGGTGGCCGCTGCCCGCCAGCCGATCGCGAGTCACAATGTGTACCGGCCGACGGGGTCGAGGCCGCCCGAGAATGGGAGCGAGCGGCGCTGACCACACTACGACGGCAGGCCGTCACCACCACAGGCCCGCGCCGACGGTACCGACGACCGCAAGGCACCCGCGGCACGAAGACCAGGACACCCGAAATCGCGTCTTACGCGCCCCGCGGTCCCCTCACGCACCCGACTTCTTGTCACGCAACACCACCAACGGCAGCACCAGAGTGGCAACCGCGGTCACCAGCCACACCACCAGAGTCGCCAGAATCCACGTGCGCCACCCATCGATACTCAGACCACCGACGAGCGATGCGATCACCAACGCCACCAATGTCGATACGAGCCCGACGCCTCCGAGGAACGCCGACGCGTTCCTCGCCACCACCTTCCCGATGAACGGAGACAGCACACTTTGCGCCACCGCAAACAGCACCACCGCGGTGACAAATCCCGACGCGGCAATCGAGACCCCCGGCAGGAGCCACTGCGCCACCAGCAAACCGATCGCTGCCGACCCCAAGAAGACCACGACCCGAAGCAGGAAACGAATCATTCGATACGCCCTCTCTCCCATGGCAATCGGCACGAATCGGAGATCGCGACAACTTTCCCACGGATCGACCACATACCCAGCTCACCCTCCCCCGGACGGCCCGTCCAACCCCTCGATATCACCCCTCGACTTCACCGCAGCCTCCAGTTCCGACGTTACGCCAACCGCACCACAATCGCCGTGCTCGTACCGTCCAGGGACTGTCGCCTGACGGCGCACAATCGTGCGCGTGAATAGCCCCGCCTCGCCGGCACCGATCCGCACCCCACAGCGCGGGCAGACGCCGTAACCGATGAACGCCGGCAGATCCGCCTCAGTGACCCCCTCCGGCGACTTTCCGACCACCAAGAAGAACACCTTCAGTCGTCCGCGATGGCCGGCACTGTGCTCGGCCGGGATCGGGCCGCGACCATGCCCAGGTACTCGTCGAGCATCCGATGACCGAACCGTGCGAACGCCGCCTTCGTCGAGCAATCGCTAGGAACTCTCGCCCCTGGTGAGCAGTCCGCCGCCGTTCCCCGACCATGCACCGAAGCCCAGAACTCGGCCGACAGTCGGATCAGGCCAGGCCACCGGCACCGCTGAGGGTGACGAATTCGACGCCCGCCGAACGTAATTGCGGCACAGCAGCAGCGAGGCCCTCCGCGGTGGCACCGGCCGGACGGTTGATGTGCATGATCACCACGGAACCGGGCGCCGCCGAGGTGACCGCGGCCTGCACCTTCGCGGCGGGCAGGGTGGCCCCCGCATCGCCGTTCAGCGTGAATCCCACCACCTGCTCGCCGAGATCGCGGACGATGGACGCCGCGACCTCGTCGCAGTGGGCCGTGCCGGGGCGGAACCACCGCGGCGGTCGGCCCGTGATCTCGAGCAGTCGGTTGTGGTTCACCCACACCTCGTCGATCACCTCGGCCGGCGACGTGGTGCCCGCGATGCCGTACGCGGATTTCCCGGTCACCGACAGCGGCAGGTGCCGGGTGCCGTGGTTCGCCAGCTCGACGAGGGGGTTTCCCGACAGCTGCGCGATGAGGCCGGGGTTCGCATCGATCCAGCGGCCGTTCACGAACAGGGTGACAGGCAGTTTCTCGCGTTCGAGCAGTCCAAGCAGATCCGCATCGACGCCATCGCCCTGAGGTCCACCGCATGCGTCGAAGGTCAGCGCGATCCGGTGACCCGCCGCCGCGAGCCTGGTGGCGGTGCCGGTGACGGCGACACCCCATTCGTGTGGAACGGCGCCCGCATATTTCGCCGCGATCGCCGACGTATCCGGCGGCAGGGGCGGGGGCGGGGCAGGAAGCCATCCGTCGGGGATCAACCCGTCCGGGATCCCGGGAATCGGCGCCGCCTCAGCGACCGCGGGGCCGGCAAGGTCGACGTAGGTCTGCATCGCAGCAGCCACACCACCGCCGAGCAGCCCCAAGCAACACCGCCCGACGATTCGTTCGCGCATACATGCGCCGAGATTAAACCGTCCGCGAGACGTGCCCTCCACCGATCTCGGAAAGACGGCATGAACACACCACGAACAGCGTGCCCCGCATGGCGACCAGCGCCAGCGCCATCGCCACCGCCGGGCACTCTCGCCGGGTGTGACGCATTCGTGCCTCCGACCCCGACGAAACCCTTGTGGTGCTACCGCGTGCGTGGTGATCTGTTCTCGCCTCCCCGGCCGGCGGTTTCGCAATCGGTGACTGACAGGGGGACGCTCCTTGGCACCGGGGAGCACGGCTCCGCCAGTCTGATCACGATTCGCGTCGCCGTCTGGGCGAGGCTTTGCACTCTCACGGCACTCTGGGTTTGTTTCGCTCCTCACTGAGTGAGCATTCGAAGGACGGATGAACGATGGCGTTCAGGGATCGGACGGCGAGTTTCGCATGCGGCCTGCTGGTTTTTTCCTCCTTCGGAGTCTTCTCCTGCGTGACCGAGGATTCTCGTGATGGTGCGGTGTTCTACTCCGTCACGCTCATTCCGTCAGTCGCCCTCTTGATACGGCGGCTGCGCGAAATGCACCGCATTCGGAGGCAGGTGCCAAATGCGGATCATCGGCCCGCACGGAGAAGCTCGGTCAAGTCCATGGGGGTGGTGTACGAGGGTCGTCGCGGGACTCCTCGTTGGTGAGTCAGGCAGTCAAGGCCGGTGTCACCTCCTCGGTGGACTCGGTGCTGTCGGTGGGCTTGTCGTTGCGGGAGCGGGCCAGAACGTCCAGGCCGAGATAGCGGCGCCCTTCGATCCACTCGTCGTGTTGTTCGGCCAGGACCGCACCGACGAGCCGGATCAGGGCGGTACGATCCGGGAAGATTCCGACCACTGTCCACGGTGATCCGACCGCTGTGGGCGAGCACGTCCGATACCCGCCCGATGCATGCGTGCGAGACGCCTCTCTGCGAGCGATACGGGCCAGGGGTCGGTGTCGGCGCTCGAAGCGGTCCCGATGCCGGCGCGGGGGTCCGCGGAGGGCGTGCGGTACCGGCGTCCCGCTGCGCGGTCGAAACAGCACCGCCGCAGGCGTGTGACAGGGGCGTTCCGAAATATGTTGGCGCGGCGCAATTTCTAGTAGTACACTCCCCCCTAGGCCCGAAGGGCCGGGGGGAGTGACCCCCCGGAGGGGGTGGGTTTCCCCGCTCGATTCGACTGATGGATTCGACCGCTCGATTCGGACGCCGATTCTCAGGTCACGGCAGAGCCACTCTGATCGGTGCCGCAGCACCACTTGTGCGATCCCCATTTCGAGGGCGAGAAGACGCGTGCTTGTGTGCGCCTGAATACGGTCGGTCAGGCACCACTTTCGGCGCTGAATTCGGCGCTGTCACGCCCATGCTGCAGCCGTCCTTCGCCGGGCTCCCGCGCACCGCCCCACCGGGCGGCCCGTTGCGCTGCTCTGCCGACCCCATCTCAGTCTGATGAGCCAGGCGCCGCACGCCGAACTACACACGACCCGTCAGAGGTCTGCGCATGACACCCTCACGGCCCACGCAACCGATGCCCGCGCCCAACTCATGCGTGTGTCACCAGATGGCCGACAAGCAAGCACCACCGCTGCGCCTTCGCGAGAGGAAGTTATCCGCATACCCCGTTGACGTCGGCGCGCGATTTTTCTTACCGTCGCCCGCACCACGTTTCAGGTGCTCTCGCCAGATCCGACCCGAGGAGAACCCATGTTGCTTGCGTCCACCGTCGTCGACGCCGCACTCGCTTCGCCCGTGCACCCCCACATCGGTCGTGACGTTCTTGCTCAGGAGACCGAGGTGAACACCAATAATCTCAAGGACTGGATCGGCGACAACGTGTTCGCCCGTGATCTTCCTGCTGGTTGTCTGCGCGATCGCGCTCGGAGCCCTGAAAAGCAACCTCTCGAAGGTGCTGACAGTGGGCGGACTGTCTCTCGTCGCGATCACCTTCTTCGTGCTCGCCGGTAGCCAGAGCGCAATGAACGGGCTCGGGGCATTTTTCCTCAGCCTCTTCGGCGTCGACGTCTGACGCGTGCTCAGCCCTGGTGAACACATCCTCGAAGGAAGTGAGCGCGTGATCGACAACGACGACCTGCTCTACCCGCGTGGACTCGCACTACCTCGGCCCCGCGGGCAGAACCCTCCCGATTCGTATCCGGTACTCCGCCGTCGGTGTGGGTGCAGCGATCTTGGTCACGGTCTTCGTCGTCGCTCACATGATCGTGCACGTCCCTCTCGGCTGCACACCGCTCGCCGGTGATGGTCACGCTCACCGTCTTTCTCACCACCAAGATCACCCGATACATCAACGCCGACCGACCCCTGCATTTCCGTGTTCATCGCGGCGCGGAACGACGCGGGGCGCCACGGCCGCCTCAGGCCCGGACAGACCGTCCTGGCCCCGGTACCAGCAGCGCCACGGCCCGCCGTCTTCGACTTGCCCGGCCCAGTGAATCTGATGCGGAGTTCCAGCCGAACATCCGCCGCTCGCCCACCATGATCCAATCGAACACCGATGCCGGTCCGTCTGTGGTGTTCGACTGGTCGCGGCGCTTGCCGTTCGCGTGCCGGCGTGCGCTGGGGCTCGGCCTACCGCCCGTGGAGTCGGGTGTTCCCCTCGACGTCGGGTGTGTTCGTGGCGGTCACATCGGTCCCGCGGCCACCGAGAAGTGGAAGTTCCCCGCACCCACGGACCGCTCGAGGGTCCGAATGACAGCAGTCGGATTGTCGTAGGGCCCGTTGAGGTAGAACGGCTGACCGTCCCTACCGAACTCGATCCGACCCGGCCCGTCCCACTCACCCAGGAACGCGGCTGCATCATCATCGAAGGCGCCGGTGGGCTCGAAACCGAGCCCGCGCGCATAGTGCACCGCCCCCAGGATCAGTTCACGGCCGAGTTCAATCGGAATCTCCACCGCCGGACGGTCGAACGCTGCGTAGTACGTGCGGATGGCGCTGGGGATCCTGCCCGCGTCCATGGTTTCGGGGTCACGGGCGTTTTTCACCCCCAGGCAGTGCACGTCGGCCAGGTAGCCTCGCAGCGTCGCCCGACCACGCCGCCCCTCTCGTGCCACCAACACCTGCGCGAAGCCTTCGGCCTCACCGGCGGGAGCGTCCAGTTCCGCCCACTCCGGATGACCCTCGAGGCCCAGCCCGACACTCCAGCCACAATTGACCCAGCACCCCAGCACCCGCCCCAATCCTCGGGACGCCGCAGCCTCGGCAGCGATTCGTCGCACCAACGGCGACACCACCGACGGCCGCACGCCCAGCGCACGCGCGATCACCTTCGGCGGGACACCCTGCTCCCAACGCCGCCGCACCTGCTCGACCAACTCCACCTCGTCCATGGCACCCCATTCTGCTTCACCGATCGGGAACCTCCCGCGTCTGGACCTATCCGCACATGCTGAGCCAGGTGAAGGGCGGTGATGCCGATCGTCGGCGCCGGGCACGTCGGTCGCGGCGCATCACCACCGACCGGTCACCCGTCTCGCCGCGGAAATCCTCCACTACGAATACTCACGCGAAATCAAGCAAAGATCCCATGGCGAAGTCGACCAGACCCCCGGCCCCGCAGCAGCTTTACCGAAGCCCGGTCCGCCACTCAACATTCCTCACCGCAGGTCAAGCGCCCAACGCAAGGACGATTCGCCAGCCGACAACCCGCGCTATTTCACCAGGAGGAGGATCACCATTCCATATGCATCAAATTGGTTGAGCCACAGGCGAAGAGGTCGACACCGCGAATCTCATGCATCGCAGTACAAAGATGTCGTTCCCACATCAGTTTCGTTGAGTCGACGGCACCGTTTGTCCCGGCTCAGCGAAGGTGGCGAACACGCGGTGAAACTGGCGAGTGCGGAAGACTATCTGGCGGATGACTCAGCAAACCTGGCGAAACCGGCATGATCAGCCGGCGATCGGGAATGAATCGAGGCGACCGAGTTCCACGCTCGCCGGATCCTCTGAACCAACGGTCACCCCGGTGACTCAGTCAACATGGCGAACAGCACGTGAGGGCGACTGCGATCTCGCCAGATCCACCGAGTCAGGACACGTTGCCGCGTCCGCGGAGCACCGCGCATATGCACCACCCGACAAGCGGAATGCCGCGGGACACCCGCGAAAATAACTCCACTACAAAGCGATGAGTGCACCACCCGCGGAGATCAGCACTGAAAGAAAAACTGCGGCTCCGTGCCACAAACCCCCCGCGGCGGCTTCCGTGCCACAAGCCCCCCGCGGCCGAGATCTTCCTTCCGAGCAACAAACCACTCAACGGCACACCTATGCACCCCCGCGCACAAGAGACGAGCAGCGCGGACACGATCCTGATCAGCAAGCAGTAAACACAAAGTTGACGTGGCATACGCATCGGCAAAGCCCATCGTCTCACCAATGCCGGCACGACCAACGACAGAACTACGGATCCGATCGAGAATCTCGATCCTGGTTTCGGACTGATCCACATGCTGCCCGCGTACACCGTCGACGACTATTACACACTCCGCGCCGCCGACGACCTGCCCGCGAACGGACCATCCGACCTCCCCGATCCGACCCTCACACGTATCCTCACTGCGCACCGCGAATGAGACAACTTCGAGGACTCGAGCTGGGATCACCCACCACATCGCGAACACGCATCCCACGCCTGGGGCAATTCCGCCGAACCACTGTCCATCACGGTCAGCGAGAACGCACATGGCCCCATAGGGAAGGTGTACTACCCGAACACCGGAGAAAGGTCGCAGTAGCCCTCCTTCCGAGACCTACACCAACCCAGATGCCCCTTGTCACCGAACCAGACCGCCCCGAACAACTAGGCCACCAGCGGAGAAAGCTCCAGCAACCGATCCGCCATCTCCCCGTCACCAATTGCATCAATACCATTGGTGCACAAAATCTTAGCAACTGGCATGAAGGCCCAATGAAACAGACCCACCTCGCCCTCCCCTCACCATCGACGGGCGCCCAGCCGAGGCCACCCGCCATGGCCGCACGCGCATTCGGCGCCGCCATCCTGCTGCTGTTCGCAGAGACAAGGTTTCCGGCTGCGCCCCCGCCGCTTCTCTCCCGCAACGAACTCCCCGGGCATCGAGTCCGATAACTTCTGCACACCAAACATATTCACGATCTCCGGTGGCACTCACCCCATTGCCGGCCTTCCAGACGCCCCACAATGAAGCACACCCACAGCGGCCACGGCGCCAGCGACGGGGCCTTCCCTACCCCACCACCGACGCCAAACCGATTAGTGTGCGCACCGACAACCCCTACCAGATGAACCTCGGCGGGCCACCGGCACAACACGTCCTTGAAGCGGCGAAACACACCGCGCCCGGAGATCGCGATGTCGAGCCGGTCGGCAACGGCGGGGTCGGCTACCGACTCGATGAACAACTCCATGTCGCGATAGCCCGCGCGTGATCCGACGCAACGGACCTACAACCACCGGGCGGGATCGTCGTCGAACACGTCGTCCGCGATCATGGTCGGCCACGTTTCCCCCGTCTGCAGGTCGATCCGACCACCGCCATAGGTCGGTCGCCCTCGAGCAGCGACGAGAGTTCTCGAGGTCGACCGCGGCAGGTCGCAACATCGGTGTCGCGGACATCCCCACCGCGGCCTCCAGTTGATCGGCGGGGTCGTCGTCGCCCGTCCAGTCGCGCACGCGCAGCGCCGCCGCGCACTGGGCGGCCACCTCTTGTGCCCCGTCGATGTGGTCGTCGACCGCGGCGATGAGTGCGTCGCCGACCAGCTGCAGCACCTCGTCGGTCAATCGTCCGCGCAGATCGACGACCGCGCCGGTGCGGATGCTCAGGGCGACACGCAGCGCCGTCAGTGATTCCTCGTCCCAGCTGGTCCCCATCGAGTACCGACGTCGAGTACAGCCTTCCCGTCGACGACGACCACGGTGGCCGGGCCAGCCTGAAGGTGCCGACGATGCCCCTTCAGTTCTCCGGCCGACACGCACCGCTATCCCCTGGCGAGACACGAGATGACGACCGACACACTCGATCCATCACGTTGGGAGGAGCCGGAGATGCAGTGTGCCCCGTGAGCCGAAGCGCACGGGGCACACTTCCGCGAGCGAGTGCTACTGCAGCTCGTGAGACACGCTTCCGGTGGAGCTGTCGTCGGCGGCCTCGGTCGTTGCGTGCGTCTGCGACAGTGGTTTGAGCTCACTGACGGACTTGCCCGCGGTGTAGCCACCGCTACGTTCTTCACGGCTGGTGTCGCGCGGGGTCGTGGTACTGACCGTCATCGTGCCTCCTCATCCCTCGATGAACTCAGCATAGGCGACTTCCGACCAGCGGACGAGGAGAGCACTTCCCCGACGAACGGCGTTACCACTGGCGTCGACGACCGGTGTTCCATTCGGGGTGATCTGGCAGGTGTCGATCAAGTAGAGGTCCTGTTCATAAGGGTAACCGGCGGCGTAGCTGCCGGGGAGCAGGCTGGTCGTGCCGGGGTCGGGTTTCGCCCAGAGGCCCATGATCCAGGGGTTGCCGGTACCGGGTTCCTTCAGGCGCAGCTTGACGTAGCCGCCCAGGGCCGGGGTCTTGAAGAGGAGGTCCCATCCACGGGGTTCGGGTTCGGGTCCAGTGATCGGTCGTGCCCACCACCAGCGTTTGCGGGCGGCCATCCCGGTGAGGGCTCCGAGTGCGAGTGGGACGACCACGTAGCCGGCGGCGATTGCCCAGACCCACCAGGGCAGCGGCTCGCCGTTCTGCAGATCGCCGGTCACGACAAATATGCGGTAGCCCTGGTAGAGCAGCGGGGTGGAGAGCATGCCGAACAGAGCGGAGGTGCTGGCGAAGGTGAGCAGTCGTTCGTTGAACTCCGCGGTGGTGGTGCGCTTGTTCTCGCGTTCGAACGCGAAGGTGAACAGGGCACCGGGGAGGATGGAAGTGACGAAGACCGCGAGGGCCTGAAGCCTTGCAAGCACGGTGAGATTGTCGCCCACGTCTGTGCCCGAAGACTGTCGAACTCGCTGGGAGAGGGGCGTTCTTTCTGGCCTACCCCGCGTGTTATATACGATGCGACGCGGCGCTTCGTCCTCGACCAGCTGCCACGCAACCTCACCGGGCGGGTGCTCAAGAACGAGCTCCGCGCAGCGCAAACGGCCATCGAGCGCTGACCACCGCCCTCCCCACCCCCTGAGCAGCCCTGGAGAAACCATGACCGCCACCGCCGACACCCTCGCCCAGTGGGCGCACGCCTACCGACCCGATGCCGCCGACCTCGCGCTGGCGGAGCGGTCCCTGGGGGACACCGCGATTTCCGCGAGTGGAGTCGCGGCGGCGGATGGGTGCGTACGTGCGGGGCTGCTCGGTGAGGTCGAACGCAAGAACGGGTGGACGCAACCGGAAGCGGCCGGTGATGCCGGCCCAGAGGGCATGCAGCGGCTGCTGAACTTCTACTCCTGGGACTGCGACGGGCTGCGTGATGGATGTGCGCGAGGTCGTGGTCGAGACAATAGGCGACGCCCGAAATGGGGTGTTGATCGTCGACGGACAGGCTTTCAACTGTTGTCGATATATCTAACACTAATTGATAGGTTCTGACATTGTCTGCCGGTGTGAATGGTGAGGCCGCGGAATGCTGGGGATGTCGGTGGTTGGGGTGTGCAGGGCGGCGGGGAGGGCCGGTGGCCTTCTCGGCGCACCGGGTGCGGGTCACCGAATCGTTGACCGCGCGGACCTCGGCTCCTATCTGGGCAGGCCCGGAGGGGAGTGTGCGGGAGCGACGGCGGAGAGGGAGGAGGCAGTGCATTTGCCGGGTGTGGGGCTCGACAGGACAACGGGGCGTCGCTGGCCAATCCGAAAAGATGGTGCGGGACAGCGCTCCTGGTGAGGTGTATCGGGGGTCGACAAGGATCGCGGTTCGGGTCGCGAGGGAGCAGCGAGCGGGCCGCGGCCGGATGCCCGACGACGCGGCCGACGGCCGGTGCACGGTGGTGCGGGTGGTGTGGCGCGGGATCGATTGGCCCGGTTCGCCGGTGGGCTGGTTCGGGCGGTGCTTGTCGGAGGTCGGCGTTACAGTCGAGCCGTACGAGACGGGGGTGCCACATTGCTGGTGGGAGGGTTGATGGATGACGTCACGGCGGTGTCGGCATCGTTGTCCGGCCCGTTCTCTGGGCGCTGTGGTCGAAACAGAATCAACGACGGGGTCTCCACGACGCCGCGGCAGTTCGCGTTCACCACCCGCCCATACAAAGCGGTCGACGACGCGACCGGTGAGCCGATCGGCCTCGACGACGTCGACACCCGGGTGGGGTGGCTGCTCGACCTGATCACCGCGGCCGGTGCCGAGTTGATGTCGCGGCTGTGGCATCCGGCGACGTTCGACGTGCTCGCCGCCGGTCGTGACCGCCAGGACCGCAGGCTGCCCACACAGGGTAATGCCGCCGCGGCCCGCCGCGGCTGGAACCCCATCTACCCGGACGGAATCTACGTACCCTCACGGATGACGAGGGTGGTGACGGCGCAGGTGATGGCCACCCTGCGGACCCTGGCATTCCGGGATACCGCGATCGCGGCACTGTCGGCCCGCTTCGACCCCGCCACCGGGGCCGTGGCGCCGCCGACCGGGTCGGCGGACCACGTGTCTGCGGGTTTCGCTCGGGGCGTACTGCGCCAGCTCGCAGCTCGCGCCCGCTCCGGCGGCGGAGCACAGTCGACCCGAGTGCGGATCACCGACCTGCAGGGACCGCCGCAGACGAGCGCGATGGCCCGACTCTCCGCCGCCGACCGGCAGCTCGCGCAGATCACCGTGGCAGGACGGGAGCTGGTGTTGGCGGTGAAGCTGCCCACCAGCCCCGCCCCGGCGGGGCGGGCGCAGTGGCGGCGGGTGCGGCTGACCGCCGCCATCCCCGCGCACCTGCACGGCAGGGCGGTCACCGCCTGGCATCTGCCGACCCTGGTCCTCGACCGCCGGGGTCTGTTGTGGCGGTGCGCGGCGACCGAACTCGTCCCGGCAGGCGACCCGGACTCGGCGACCGTCGCGGTCGGGGTCGATTGGTCCCCGTCCACGCTCGGTGCCGCCGCCACCGCGTCAGAGGACCCGGACGGGCTGGTGTCGGACTATCGGGGATGGACCTACGACGACCGCGGCCTCGGAATCAAGCTGGCCCGCCTGCAGGCCGAGGGGCAGCTGCTGCACGGCAAGGCTGCCCGGTTGACGCGACTGGCCGCCGCCGCCGAACCCGAGGTTCGCGCCGAGCTGGAGGAGAAGATCGCCGTCCTCGACGCCCACCGCACCGCGGTGGGTATCAAGCGGGGGAAGATCAACCGGGAACTGGCGTTCCACTTCGGCCGGCAGGTCACCGACTACGCCAACGCAGCCCAGGCGCAGCTGATCGCGGTGGAGGATCTCACCACCCTCGAGACCCGCGGACACGGGCGGGTCAACAACAATCGGGCCGCGCAGTCCGCCCGCCGCCAAGCCGTCGCGGCCCTCGCCCATACCGCCGCGGGTGTCGGTGTCGCGGTGGTCTCGGTGCCCGCCCGGGGATCGTCCGCGCTGTGTCCGGGCTGCGACGAACCACTTGCACGGCCCGGCGGCTACCACGACGCGTGGTGTTCACGCTGCCGGGTCGGCGGCAACCGCGACCACATGGCCGGGGTGAACCTGGCCAAACGCGCTCTGCTCGGCAGAAACAACGTCACCCGCCGGCGTGGGCAGTTGCCCGCGATCCGGGTGGCCGAACACGCGCCGGTGCGCAAGTGTCGTGGCAAGAACGCTCCGACACCGAGCAGGCCGCGGCATCGCCGGGTCCGCCGCAGCCTGCCCACCGTGACACCGCGGTTGGGGGTGACTCCGAAACAGCATGTTCCTGCATCACAAGCGTCGGTGTGGGACACGGTCCAACCCGCACCACCGCACGGTGATGCGGGTAGCCGTGACACACGTCCATCTCCCACGCCCGCCACGCAAGTGGCAGACAGTATGAGATCTACGTAGACGCTTTCAGTTGCGCAGATGAGTCCTCGAATCGTCGCCGGTGTCCGGCAGTGACCATCGGCCCTAATCTCGGGCCGCTGGACGGCGGACACTGAGGTACATGCACCGGCTATTCAGCCGGTCGGGGCGGAGCGCGATTCACCGAGGAGGCGATCGTGGACAACATCATTCCCGACGAGAACGTCGTTCGCATTGCGGTGGACCTCGCCTGCCGGGCGCCGTCGGTACACAACAGTCAGCCGTGGCAGTGGACGTACGCCGACGGGCAACTCGACCTCTACACCGAACGCGGCCGGGTCCTGGCCTCGACGGATCCCTCGGGCCGGCAATTGGTCGTGAGTTGTGGTGCGGCGTTGAATCATCTCCAGACGGCGCTGACCGCTCTCAAATGGTCTGTGGACATCCAGCGTGTCCCGGAGGGTCCTCATTCGGGGCACCTGGCGACCATTCGGTTCCGTCACGACGCCCGGCCTCAGTCGCACGACTTCGATCTGCTCGCGGCGATCCGGCACCGGCACTCCGACCGCAGGCCCTTCGGCCCGGTCAGCGTGAAGACCCCGTTGCCTCGGGCTTTGACCGACGTGGTGCGCCGCCGGGACGTCCACCTGACGGTGCTGGCTCAGGAGGCACGTCCAACGCTCGCGAAGGCGACCGAAATGACCGCGGCCGCCAGGAAATACGACTCCGCCTATCAGGCCGAGCTTCATTGGTGGGCGGGTCATTCCAACCCGCAGGGCGGGATTCCGCCGGACGCGCTCGCCACCGCGGGCAGCCGTGACCGCGTCGACATCGGGCGCCGCTTCCCCGACGGCCGGGACACCAGCGTGACCACGGAGATCGACCGCTCGACGGTCTTGGTGTTGAGCACCGACACCGACGGCCGCGGCGAGTGGCTCCGGGCCGGTGAGGCTCTGTCCGCGGTGCTCCTGGAGGCCACCGTCGGCGGCCTGTCGACGTGTCCGCTGACTCACACGACCGAACTCCGTCAGGGCAGGGAGATCATCCGCGAACTACTCCCTGATCGCGGGTTCCCGCAGGCGCTGGTCCGGGTGGGCACCACCGAGAAGACGTCTCCACCACGACAGACGCCGAGACGACCCGTCGAATCGGTGTTGTCGGTCGGCCGCCGAGGTTTCGCCCGGTGACGAGCCACGCGATGGGCGGCTATTCGGTGAGATGAACGCGGCTGCGTGTGGCTGCTTCCACGTCGGCCGCGGTGGCCTCGATCAGTTGGTGAGCGAGGTCGGACAACGCACGTGCGGTGGCCAGTTCCTCTCCGATCTCAGGGATTTCTGTGTCTTCAGGATTTCGGCGGGCGAGTCCGACGCCGACGAACGTGCGGGTGTCGCGGGTGCGGAGCCGAGCTTGCGCGCGGGTCCTGGAGCCGCCTTCCTCCGAGTCGTGTTCGTCGATGACGATCTCCACCAACCACGTCTGCTCGCTCATGTCCGGTGGCCTCCGTTCGGTGTGGGTGCGGGGCCGAGGTGAAAGGGCCTCGTCCTTCCAGTGTCCTACGATCTCTCGGCTCGGGCGTCGCAGCGTCGCCCCGTGACTTTCGACTCTTCGCAGTCGCCGCGTGCGGGAGAAGACTGACAGGAAATTCCGCACGCATGACCAATCGAGGAGTCGACATGCGAACCCTGGTGGTCTACGAGTCGATGTTCGGCAACACCCGTCACGTGGCCGACGCGATCGCCCGAGGACTCGCGTCCGCCGGCACGGTGAGCACGGTCCCGGTGACTCGGGCCGATGACGAAGACCTGTCGGGTTACGACCTCGTGGTGGTCGGCGGTCCGACGCACGTCCACGGGATGAGTCGCGCGTCGACCCGCCGCGGCGCGGTCGACACGGCGCGCACACAGGACGTGACGCTGGAACCCGACGCGGCAAGCGAAGGTGTCCGCGAATGGCTCGGTGCACTCCCCCGGACCCACGGGAAAGCGGCGGCATTCGACACCCGCGCCGATGGCCCTGTCCTGCTGACCGGCAGGGCATCGAAGGGTATCGGCAGGAAGTTGCGCCGTCTCGGGTTCGAACTCGTCGCCGAGTCGGAGAGCTTCCTCGTCGACAAGGAGTCTCGCCTCGAGGAGGGTGAGGCCGTCCGTGCCGAGCGGTGGGGCCGGATGCTGGCCCAGCGGGCCGGTTCCACGCGGGCAGAGACACCCTCCGCCCTGGACGAGTGACCTTCGGCCCTGGAATTGTGCTCGCCGTTATCGCACCGTTGTGGAAGAGGCCGACGCACGACATCGGATCCACCCGTCGGCGAGGGAACGAGGAACATCATGTTCGAAGGTCATGCCACCGCATCGCCGCGCGACGATCGTCACCGCCGAGACGACGAACCCGGGGAGTTCCTGTACGTGCATCCCGCAGGGTTCGCGCTCGCGGTGGCGTCAGGAGCGGCGGCGGCCGGCCTGGTCGTCCTGCTCGGCGCCTGGCTCGCGACTCCCCTCGTCGGAGTCGGCGCTGCCGCGACCCTCGTCGCTACCGTCGGTCTGGCGGCGGCGATGTTGATGCCCCACCGGCCACGGCGTCGCGGAACCCGCCCGTTTCGTCCCGCTGCCCGCTGAGTGATCACGTTTCCGATGCTCGTCGGCGTAATCTGGGTTCCCGGGAGGGTGACGCGGCCAGGACTGGAGGGTGCCCGTGATCAGGGTCTTTCTGGTGGACGATCATGAGGTCGTCCGGCGCGGGATCGCGGATCTCCTCACCTCCGATCCCGATCTGACGGTGGTCGGTGAGGCTGCTTCCTATGCGCAGGCGATGGCACGGGTGCCGGCGTTCAAACCCGACGTCGCGGTGCTCGACGTGCGCTTACCCGACGGCAACGGAATCGAACTGTGCCGCGAATTGCACTCGCTGATGCCGGAGCTACATTGCCTCATCCTGACGTCGTTCACGGACGAGCAGGCGATGCTCGACGCGATTCTCGCCGGGGCGAGTGGATACGTCGTGAAGGACATCCGGGGCATGGAACTGGCCCAGGCGGTCCACGACGTGGGGGCCGGAAAGTCGCTCCTCGACAGCCGCGCCGCCGGCGCTCTGATCACCAAGATTCGGGCGGACGCCAGCGAGAAGGACGGAATTTTCGGGCACCTGACCAATCAGGAGCGGACATTGCTCGCCCTTCTCGGTGAGGGTTTGACCAACCGTCAGATCGCTGCGCGGATGTTCCTCGCGGAGAAGACCGTCAAGAATTACGTGTCCCGGCTGCTGACCAAGCTGGGTGTGGAGCGCAGGACTCAGGCAGCGGTGCTCGCCACGAAGATGCAGTCGAGACCGGCCGGCACCTGACGGGACCGGGTCGGGTCGGTGTGCGTGCCGGTGGTGGTTCCGGCTCCTCGCGATGTCACTACGTGGGACAATTCGTCGTGTGACTCGTCAACCGGATGAGCGCGACCGGGGTCCGTTACTCGGTAGCCTGTCCGAGCTTCGGCTCCGCGAGCTCCTGACCGAGGTGCAGGAACGCATCGCGCAGATCGTCGATGCCCGAGATCACATCGACGGGCTGCTCGAGGCGATGCTCGCGGTCACGTCGGGACTCGACCTCGACAACACGCTCCATACCATCGTCCATGCCGCGATCAACCTGGTGGATGCCCGCTACGGCGCGCTGGGAGTGCTCGCCCCGGGTGAGGGCTTGAGCGAATTCGTCTTCGAGGGCATCGACGACGAGACACGCGCGCGTATCGGCGACCTGCCCCGTGGTCGCGGGGTCCTCGGTTTCCTCATCACCAATCCGAAGGCGGTCCGGTTGGAGGACCTGTCTCATCACTCCGCGTCGGTGGGATTCCCGGCCCATCATCCGCCGATGAAAACCTTCCTGGGAGTTCCCATTCAGATCCGTGACGAGGTGTTCGGAAATCTGTATCTCACGGAGAAGGCGAACGGTGGACAGTTCACCGAGGACGACGAGGTGCTTCTCCGCGCGCTCGCGGCCGCCGCCGGGATCGCCATCGAGAACGCCCGCCTGTACGAGGAGTCCCGGACGAGGCAAGCCTGGCTCGAGGCGACCCGTGAGATTGCGACCGAACTGCTCGCGGGCAGTGAGACGGCGGAGGTGCTGCAGGTGATCGCCGACGACGCGCTTGCCCTCACCGGCGCCGACAGTGCCTTCCTCGCGGTGCCGGACGATCCCGACATCCCGTCGGACGAGGTCACCGAACTCGTGGTGACGGCATCGGCGGGGACGGTGTCGGATCGCATCATCGGCCGGGCGATCCCGGTCGACAAATCCACGTCCGGGGAGGCTTTCCGCGAGCGGACACCGCTTCGCGTCACTGCGCTGGCCTTCGATCCGGGGTTCGAGACAGGAACGCGGTTCGGTCCGGCGCTGGCGCTGCCGCTGCGCGCCGCGCAATCGGTGACAGGGGTGCTGGTGACGCTCCGTCACGTCGACGCGTCGCCGTTCACGGATGACCAGCTGGCGTTGATGTCGGGGTTCGCAGATCAGGCGGCCGTCGCGCTGCAGCTCGCCAACAGTCAACGCCGAATGCGTGAGCTCGACGTCCTGTCCGATCGCGATCGCATCGCGCGCGACCTCCACGACCACGTCATCCAGCGGCTCTTCGCGGTCGGCCTGTCACTGCAGAGCACGTTGCAGAGGGCGAAGGCTCCGATCGTCAAGCAGCGGCTCGAACAATCGATCGACGACCTGCACGACATCGTGCGGGATATCCGCACCGCCATCTTCGACCTTCACGGCGGTTCGGGTGGTATGACCCAGTTCCGGCGGCGGCTGCACGACATCGTCGCCGAGACCACCGCGGATTCCGGGCTCCGCACGACCGTGCACATGTCCGGGCCGCTGTCCGTCATCGACGCCACGCTCGCCGAACATGCCGAGGCTGTCCTGCGTGAGGCGTTGAGCAACGCGGTCCGGCACGCAGGAGCCGACACGGTCACGGTCAGCATCTCCGTCTACGACGATCTCGCCATCGAGGTCGCGGACGACGGTAAAGGGTTCGCGGAGAACGTCGTCACCAGCGGATTGGACAATCTGTCTGCCCGGGCGCGGGAAATGAACGGGCACTGCGTCGTCGACACGACCCTCGGCGGCGGAACCACGCTTCGGTGGTCCGCCCCGCTTCCGTGAAGCCGGCCGACCATCGGATGAACCGCATCAGCTCAGCGCGGCCCGGACCACCAGTTCGAACGTCGGCCGCGGTTCCGTGGTGTCGTGTCGGGCGATGCGGTGCAGAATCAGGCCTTCTGCGCAGGACATGACTGCTGTGGCGGCCGTGTGCGGGTCGCGGGCGCCCAACCGGTGGAATGCCGAGACGGCCGACGCCTCCATGGCTGCGCGCCCGCGTGCCAGCGCCTCCCGGAGAGCGGGGTCGTGGCTGGCTTCCAGGAACAGGACCAGCCGTGCGGCGGTGACGGTTCGGTTGGCGACGGTCGTGTAGTCGATCAGACGGCAGAGTGTGTCGACGAGGTCTTCTGCGGATGTCGTTGCCAGCACGCCGACTTCGGACATCTCGCGGTCCACGATCGCGTCGACGGCGCCGGTGAGCAGCGCCACCCGGGTGCGGAAGTAATTGGACGTCGTCCCCTTCGGCAGGCCGGCGCGTTCGTCGACCCGTGCGTGGGTGAGCGATCGCAGTCCCTCTGTTCCGACCAGGTCGATCGCTGCATCGAGCGCTCTCGTTCTCGTTGACGTCATACGGCTACTATAAACATAGTGACTTGATACTATGATCGTAGTAGCGTGAGGTCATGAGACACGAGGCCCGCGAGAACGACACAGTTTCCGGCCCGAACGGCGAGCCGGCCAACACCCTTCCCGCACTGGACGGTGTCCGGCACCGCTACCTCCGACTCCCCGGCCTCCGCATGCACGTGGTCGAGGCAGGTCACGGCGAACCGGTCGTGCTACTCCACGGCTTCCCCCAGAACTGGTGGGAGTGGCGCGGGGTCCTCCCGGGGCTGGCCGCGCACTACCGGGTGATCTGCCCGGATCTGCGCGGCGCCGGCTGGACCGACGCTCCACCCACGGGATACACCCGCGAGCAGCTGCTCGCGGACGTCGTGGCGCTACTGGACGCACTCGAACTCGACCGGGTCAGCCTGATCGCGCACGACTGGGGCGCACTGCTCGGATACGAGCTGTGTCTGAGCTTGTCGTTTAACCTCGGCCATCGCGCGGGGCAGTTGGTAATGATGTTGTTCGGCGTGTCGCCACGGCATGGGGCGACCACCGCCTGATCATC
>NZ_JBHXWI010000024.1:0-146405 GCF_042671975.1 Rhodococcus sp. NPDC127593
GATGATCAGGCGGTGGTCGCCCCATGCCGTGGCGACACGCCGAACAACATCATTACCAACTGCCCCGCGCGATGGCCGAGGTTAAACGACAAGCTTAGAGTGCGTTCCGGAACTGAGTGCGAGCCAGGTATGCCAGATTTGTTTTGTAGGCCCGGGTTTACCGCTGTGATGGCCACTTGACGATGGGGCGTGGTGCACGGTTTGTTCGGATGGGTGCGAGGTGGTGGAGGCCGGGGAGGCTGTAGGCGTTGAGTGCGAGTCGGGTGCGCCAGGTTTTGTGTTTGTATGCCCAGATCCAGTGTCCGAGTAACCATGCGGCGAATCCGGTAGCGAGGAGCGCGACCGAGAGGGGACCCGCGCCGGTGTATCCGATGCGGAGCAGTCCCTCGAAGATGATGAGGGCACCGATAAGCCGTGCGGTGATGGAGCCGAATGCCCAGATCAGTAGCGCCCCGATGGCGATGAGTGCTGCCACTGCCATGGGTGGACCTTTCTGCTGGGGCCGTGTGGTGACAGCATTCCCGAGGGGTCTGACACGCGGCTTCGGCGTGGGGCTCGGGCCGGTTACTCGATGGTGTGATCGTTGCCGTCGGTGGTGAGTGTGCGGAGGTAGTGCGCGCGCAGGAAGTTGTCGAGGATGGCGGTCCCAGCGGGGTCGAGGACGGCGGCTGGGCGGATCTCGGCGACCGCGGCCGCTGTCCGTCCTTGCAGGTCCTGGAGATCTCCGGTCACGGCAAGCGGATCCTTTCGTGGGCGTTGATAATCAGGTGCGTGTCAGAGCGTCAGAACAGGGTGATCTGGGATTCGGCGGCGGCGGTATCGGTGCGTTGCTGGTAGGCGGCAGCGAAGGCTTGGGCGGCTCCTTCGGTGCAGCCGATCTCGTGGGCGATCTGGGTCCAGGTGAATCCGGATTCGTGGAGTTGGAAGGCGTCGCGTTCGTCGTCGGGGTGGACGTGGTGGTCGAGGCTCATCGGGTGTCTCCTTTGATGGTGTTGCGGCGTTCGGTGAAGGTGCGTTGGCGGCGGCCGATTTCGCACATGTGCTCGTAGAGCTGGTCTTCGGGGAGTTGCTGTGCGGCTTGGGTGAGGGCGGTGGCGGCGGCGGCGAAGGAGCGTCGGTAGGCCTGACTGAAGACGGCGCGGGCGTAGTGGTCGACGGCGGTGTGTTCGGCGCCGAGGGTGGTGATGTTGGCGAGGTGGCGGGAGCGTTCGGATCCGTGGTGACCGGCGAGGTGACCGGACTGCTCGAGGGCGGCTCCGACCATGGCCGGGTTGTGGGGTGCGCCGCCGCGGAGCAGGCGGGTGATGAGGCGGAAGAACTCCCGGTGGGTGGTGCGTTCGAAGTCGGTGGTCTCGAGGATGTCGACGGCTCGGGTGGCGGCTGCGGCCGGTGCCCAGAGCAGGGCGCACAGGAACAGCGCTTCGACGTCGTTGTGCAGGTCATCTGCGTAATCTTCTGGCTGAATCGGGTCGACACCGGCAAGCTCGGGGGTGCCGGGGACGACGGAGAGTGCAGCGCTCATGCCGGTTCGATCCTTTCTCGCGGACATCGGGGTGTCAGGCTGCGGCGAGTGCCGCGATGCGGTCGGGGCGGAAGCCGGACCAGTGTTGGTCGCCGGCCACGACGACGGGCGCTTGGAGGTAGCCGAGTCCCATCACACGGTCGCGGGCGGAGGGGTTCTCAGTGAGGTCGACGATCGAATAGTCGACCCCCTCTTTGTCGAGGGCGCGGTAGGTGGCATTGCACTGAACGCAGTCCGGTTTGGCGTATACGGTGACCGTCACAATTTCCCCCTTCGCCGAATTTCTGATTGTGTTTATTTTATCGAATAATTGCGCCATTTCCAAGCCTTTCCCAGTTATTCGAAGAGAAAATTACAGGCCATTAATAGATATTGATACGCCATTCTTCCGCGATACGACGGCCCGCGATCAACCCAGGCGAGCAAACCGCTAAGCCCTCTCACCTGCCCGTACTTCCGCCCTCCCTTGCACTGGCGAAGGTTCTGGCGCGTCGCCGGAGCGTCAAGGTGAGCGGGGAAACTTTTCCGCGAAATAAGGGAGTGGACGACCGCGTGGAAAAGTTTCCGGGGAGCGGCCTTGATGCGGAGGCGTGGCGATAGAAAACTGAAAGAGAAAAGGGAAAAGGTGCCCGGATTGTTTTTCTTTTCGCTTCTCGGCGCTTTTTCTTTTTATCGGGGCACCTGCCGTTGGTGCGCCGGGCCCGCGGGCCGGCCGCGGTGGCGAGTGGTCCGCCTTCGGCCGCAGCCCGCGCCGCGTGTGGGCTGGGTGGGGTGGGGCTGGGTCTTCGGCGCGGGGTGCGGCCGACCGCGTGCGCGCGGTGACCCGGCTGGCCCCCCTGGCCGGGGCGAGGTGGGTTCTCGCCCTCGGCCAGTGGGGTTTTGGTCAGTCGATCTCGACGTCGTCGGGGGTGCGCTGTCCTGCGATGACTTCCTCGACCGGGGCAAGGGTGTGGCCGTGCTCGGTCAGGAAGGTCAGGTAGCGGTCGGCGCTTCGGGGGCGCGAGCGCCACGCGTCGTTGACCATTCGGGCTTCCAGTGCGGCGGCGACCAGCGCGAGGGTGATCACTTGGGCGCGGTTATCGGTGGCCGTGTCGAGCAGTGTGAGCACGCCGCTGCCGATGTTGAAGTCGGTGAAGCCGAGCAGCTCGGGAACCAGGGTGCTGGCGTTGTACTCGGAGAGCAGTCCGGAGTCGGCGGCGAGGGTTGCGGCGATGAAGGTGGCGGTGCCCTTCGGGGCGGTCTTGCGTGCCAGCAGTGTGGTGCGCAGGAAGTCGCGGCGGACGGTGGTCGCGGCGGCGGCCTGCTTGTTCAGCTCCCGCACCTGGCGGCGTTCCTTACGCTGGCGTTCATTGGACTCGGCTTCCATCCGCAGGGCTGCGGCAGCGTCGTCCTCGGTGCCTTCACCCTCGGTGGCGGTTCGGGCGGCTGCGAGTACCGGTGAGAGCGCCACTGCGGCACCGTCGAGGTCGAGGCACACGTACTCCGGTGTCCAGACCTGGCGGGTTTGCACCGTGTTCGCGTGCCGGTGCCCCTCGTACGGGGTGGCGTCGGGGTGGTTCTCGGTGGACCAATCCACCTCCTCGCCGTCGACTTCCTCGCCGCTCTCGGTGTCGAAGTAGCGTTCGTCCTTGCTCAGCCACACCGCCCACCGGGCCGGGTCGGTCTCGGTGTGGGCGGCGGTGACCTCGCCGCCGTCGTCTACGGTGACCAGGTCCGCGAGCAGGACATCCGTTCCGTACTGGGGTTCTTCGGCAAGGATCGTGTATCCCCTGTCGAGATAGGGCTGGGCGGCGGCGGCGCGTTCGGCCTTCTCCGCGCGGTCGTCGAACAGCCGCTGCGCGATGTAGCGGAACTGATACCGGCCAGCGGTCATCAGCTTGTCGACGGCCTCGGTATCCCCCTCCGTCTCGATTATGTGGACAATCCTCACAAGTCAATTGGCTGACAATGAACGCGGCCCGTCAGGATCCGCGTACACCGAAGTGCCAGGTTTCGGGTGTTCTTTGCGGGATGCGCGAGTGCACTTTGGGCGTTGTGACGCGAAGTCGATTTGGCGCCCCTCGTTGGCTAGTGCGCTGACTGTGCATGTCCCGACAGGTCCGTGGCGGTCGAACATGGTCGCTGTTCCGACAGAGATACCGTCGGCGCTGAGGTGATTGTCCGATTCGAGCCCGATCTCCGCCCCATCGGGTAGTCGGGCTAAGGCAAGGGTGAGGTCGGCGTTGATGTATCCGACGCCGGCGGTGCCCCAGTTCGTCATCAGGTTGGTGGCGTCGCCGACGATGGCGGCGCGGATGAAAGGTGTGAGCTCCTCGCCCGCGACGATGTTGCTTGGGCGTTGCCACATCCGCTTTCTGCTGGGCCCCTGGTGTTCGGTCCGGTCCGTGGACCATCCGGCTGGGTGGTCATCGCTGCCGAACCATGCCGATCCTGGAGGAACGGAAAGGTCATCGACGAGGTGCGGCGGGGGTGATCCGGGAAGTCCGGGACGTTGCCACACTGTCCCGGGTGGCGGGCAGGAGCGCTTCAGCAGCACGACCGATCCGCGGGCCACCGTTTCACCGTCCTGGAGAAGTTCGGCATCGGCCACCCGAATTCGGTTGCCCTCCCGGACGCTGGTGGTCACCACGGTCAGCGGTCTGTTTCGCACGGGCCGACAGAGATCCACGGTCAGGCGGGCCGGATGAAATCCTGCCGCGCTGTGCGCCGTCTCGAGTGCCCGCGCTGTAAGGCCGGTCACCGCGGGCCCGGTGATCATGTCGGCGGACCAACCGCCCCTCGCGGTCGGTAGGGGCAGAAACTCCAGGCCGGTGGCGGTGAAGAACGCGTGTTCGTCGCTCATCGACTCCGCTGGACGTGTCATCCGGTCATGCCGGCGTGTGCGTGGGGGATGTCCACAGGCAGCCTGGTGCCATGTTCGCGCAGGGACATACCGAGTTCAGTTCGTGCGCGGAGCCATCCGCTGGCGCGGTACCGCGGGTCGCCGGTGTAGGAGAGCAACCCGTCGAGGATCCGCACGATCAGGTCGGGGCCGAGTCGGTCGCCCCATTCGAGGGGGCCGCGGGGATAGCCGAGACCGAGACGGGCACCCCCATCGATGTCGGCGGGCGAGCCGATTCCGTGTTCGGCGAGCGCGCAGGAGATGTTGATGATGGCGGCGAGCAAACGCTGCGCCACCGGTGCGGGCCCGTCGGCGGTCACGGTGATCGGGCGGCCCAGCGCGGCCAGGGTTTTCAGCGCCGCCTGACCGGCCGCCGGATCGAGAGTGGCGGGGACGACGACGGTGAGCCGCGGTCCGGACACGGTCAGCGGGTCGATGCCCACGGCTCGGGCCGGGTCGAGTCCCGCGCGAAGGATGGTGCGGTGTGCGGGCTCACCGAGAGGGAAGACGATCGAGACGGCGTCCGGTTCGGCGGTATCGGTGACGGTGATCCCGACCGAGCGCAGGGTGTCGGTGAACGAGATGTTGCCGTGCACGTGTACCGGCACCGCCGCGGGGTTCGCGGCGGGTAACTCCTCGTCGGGGACGGCTTGGGTACCGCCGGAGTAGTGGTAGAACCCGGCGCCGGTCTTGCGGCCGAGCAACCCGGCGATTACCCGCGAGGCGGTCAGGGGCGAGGGCCGCAGGCGTGGATCTCCGTAGAATCCGGCGGAGACGATCTCCATCACCGGGTGGGAGACGTCGAGGCCGGTCAGGTCCATCAGCTCGAACGGCCCCATCTTCAGCCCGAGGGTGTCGCGGGCGATGCGGTCGATGTCGACCTCGGAGGCGACCTGCTCGGACAGCAGGGCGAGTGCCTCGGTCGGCAGTCCCCGGCCGAGGTGGTTGACCAGGAATCCCGGGGTGTCCCGGGCCACGATCGGAGTGTGGCCGAGCGTGTCGACGAACCCGACGGCCTCCTCGACAACTCCTGGATCGGTTCGTAGACCCGGGATCACTTCGACCAAGGGCATCAGCGGCACCGGATTGAAGAAGTGCAGCCCCACGAGCCGGCCGGGATTCTGCAGACCGGCGCCGATGGTGGTGATCGGAATCGAGCTGGTGTTCGATGCCAGAAGGGCATGAGGTGCGGCGGTTTCCATCTCGGCAAGCAGCCGTTGCTTGACCTCGAGGTTCTCCACGACCGCCTCGATGACCAGGTCGAGACCGTGATCGGGGATGGTGGGACCGGCACCGGCACGCAGCCGCGACACCGCAGCCTCCGTGTCGGCGACGGAGCGTTGACCCTTCTCCGCCGATCGGCGAATCATCCTGGCCACGAAATCCAGCGCCGTGGTGACCGCCTCGTCGGAGACATCGGTGATCTCGACGCTGATCCCGGCGACAGCGGCGACCTGGGCGATGCCTCGGCCCATGGCGCCCGCACCGACGACCCGAATCCGGTTGATAGACAAGTGTGTTGTCCTTTCGTGGCGGTGACTTGTGATGATGACGACGGCGGTAGAATCGCCGCTCAGGCCGAGGCGCTCACGCCGGAGATCCGGGTGAGGGCGTCGACGACCTGATCGGGTACCTCGATAGCGTCCGCGGCGATGCGCCGGGTCCGTTCTGCGACTGAGCGGTCGAACGGCACCCGGACCGGGGCCTGGGGCTCAAGCGGGTTGGTCGAGCGAACACTGTCGGTGAAGTCGGTGACCTTTTGCCGGAAGTCTTCGGTCGAACCGAGGATGGCGGGGTCGACCACGACGGCGAAGAATCCGCAGTCGGTCAGGCCCTGGGGTTTGGCCGCCTGGCCGCCGAGGATGCCGAGCAGTTGGACCATCATCGCCAGCCCCGAGCCCTTGTGGCCACCCCAGACGGTGAATGCGCCGTCGAGAGCGGCATTGGGATCGCGGGTCGGCTGGCCGGCCGTGTCGAACGCGCGGCCCTCGGGCAGTTCGGTGCCGAGCCGCCCTGCCAGCATGACCTCGCCGAGCATGATGCTCGACGTGCCGATGTCCCAGATCACCGGGTGGGACTGGGTGGGGAATCCGAATGCGATGGGGTTCGTGCTGAACCGGGGCTCGGTTCCGCCGTGCGGGGCGACCTTCGGGCCACCGCTTCCGGCGATCATTCCGACCAGTCCGGCGCGGGTGATTTTTTCCAGGTAGTACGAGAACATGCCCGTGTACCAGGTTTTCGACGCGCCGACCACGGCCACGCCGGTGGCGGCGGCCTTCTCGATTGCGATCTCCGTGGCGCGCCGCGCCACCAGGTAGCCGACCTGGTTCCCGCCGTCGAGGGTCGCCGAGACGGGTGTCTCCCGGACGATCTCGATGGGTCGGCGAGTCGGCTGAGTCAACTGGATGTGTTCGGTCACGGACAGCGCCCGGGGAAGGCCGCCGAAGGAGAGTCCGCGCAATTCGCAGTCGATCAGGTGATCGGCGATGATCGCCGCTTCGGCGCGGGTGTGCCCGACCGCGGTCATCGCGGCCTCGGCGAGCGATCGCGCGTTATCGACGGAAAGAATCATTGCGGTATCTCCTAGTCCGGGTCACATCACGTGCGCGTGGGATGGCGGGCGTGTGGCGACCACCGATGGATGTAAGCCTGCTGCATTACATCAGCATGCTTACATAATCGTCAACAGCGTGTCGGTGAAACCGCCCGAGCGCGAGGTGTGGACCTGGTGTGGGTCCGAGCGCCTACTCTGTAGCCGTGACTACCACCGACCCGGCCGGAAGCCGTGACACCACCGCCGCGACGCTGCCACCACTCGAGCCCGCCAGCCTGGTCATCGATGCCGTGTCACGCCTGCAGCGCTCGGTGCATCAGATCGGCACGATGCGGTTGGCGCCGTGGAATCTGACCCTGGCCAGCTACGCCGCACTCCGGATCATGGCAGATCAGCCGAACCTGTCCCTGATTCAATTGTCCCGACGGGCGTTCGTCCGGCCGCAGACGATGACGCGGATGGTCACTCAGCTCGAGAAGCGCGGCTACGTCGAACGCCACCAACGCCCGGAGAACGAGCGCGCACTGTCGCTGCATGTCACCGAGGCCGGGCGGGAAGCGCTGGCCGAGATGGGGACGCGGGTGAACAAGATCAACTCGACGTTCACCGATCTGTTCGACGCCGAGCAGATCGAGCAGCTGAACACGATGTTGCGTCAGTGCGCCCATGCGGTCGAGTCCGAGATCAAGGAGTTCTCCGGCGACGACGTGCTGTAACGCGGGCGCGGTCGCTCCGTGTGACCCGTCGATGGAGCGGATGTGTGGTTGACATCACGTACGCATGCTGATTAGTGTAAGCATGCGTACATAGCAGCTACCCGGATGATCGGGCCCGAAAACGATCGTGGCGCCGAATCCCGGGTGGATCACATTCCTCCCCTCCTCGAAGGGACCACCATGTCCGAAGCCGCTCTGCAGACCTCGGCGCACGCGCCATTGAACTCGTCCGGACCCTCCTATTCCCGGTTTCGGGCGTGGGGCCTGACGCTGGTGCTCTCCGCTCTTTACGTCATCACCTATGCGGACAAGATGCTGCTCGGCCTGGTCGCCCGGCCTCTCCAGGAAGACCTGGGCCTGACCTCGTCCCAGATCGGATTGGCCGGCAGCGCGTTCTTCCTCGCGTACATCATCGGCGGCATGGCGACCGGGCTGCTCAACAAGTGGCTGGCGCTGCGCTGGTCGTTGATCCTGATGTCGTTGGCGTGGGCGGTGTGCATGTTGCCGATGGTCTTCGCCGCCAGCTTCGCCGTGCTGCTGGCCAGCCGGTTCCTCCTCGGCCTGTCCGAGGGGCCGGGTGCCTCACTCATCTTCACCGCGGTCTATACCTGGCATCCGATGGAAAAGCGTTCTTTCCCTGGGGCTTTCATCACCTCCGCGGGCTCGTTCGCGAAGCTGCTCATCGTCCCGGGCCTCACCTTGGCGATTGTGCACTGGGGTTGGCACACCGGATTCCTCATCCTCGCGGGTATCGGTGTCGCGTGGTGCGTGCTGTGGCTGCTGACCTGGACCGAGGGCCCGTACAGTGAGTCCAAGGCGGCCGCCGCATCCAAGGGCGTGACTGCCGACGACATCGAGGCCGGCGCGGTTCCGACGGTGCCGTGGCTGCGCATCTTCCGGACCCCGACGTTTATCGCCGCCACCGGCGCGGTTATCGCGATGAACGCGGTGCTCTCCGTCGCGCTGACGTTCATTCCCTCGTATTTCGAAGCGGGTCTGGGCTATTCCCGCGTTCAGGCGGGCACCTTGTTCGTCCTGCCCAGCGTCGGCGCTCTCCTCGCGCTGTTCCTGGTGACACCGGTCAGCGACTTCCTGATGAGCCGTGGCTACAGCTCGCGGGCGCTGCGCGGCGTGCTGCCCGGCATCGCACTGCTGCTGTGCGGCCTCTGCCTCGTCTCGGTGCCGTATCTCGGCGCTCCCGGTCTCGTCGTCGCGGTGGTGTCCATCGGTTACGGCTTCGGCACTGTCATCTATCCGCAGCTCAGTGGCGCGATCTCGCAGATCTGCCCGCAGCGTCAGCTCGCCGGCGCCTTGGGGGTCTTCTTCGCACTCATGTCCCTCGGCGGAGTGTTCGCGCCGTTCATCACCGGCGAGATCGTCGACGCCGCCGCCTCACCCGCCGCCGGTTACGCCCAGGCGTTCCAGGTCTTTGGCCTCGTCTCGATCGCCGGCGCCGCCCTCGCCCTGCTCGCGATCAACCCGGAACGCGACGCGCTCCGCGTCCTTGGGCCGCAGGACGCGCCGACCGAGTCGGCATCACAGTGAGCCGGCCGTCCATGCGCAATGCGGAAGAGGCCAGAGTGAGTGAGGTACTGACCGAGTCCGACCACGGAATCTTCGTCATCACCCTCAATCGCCCCGACGCCAAGAATGCGGTCAATCTCGCACTGGCGAAGGCGCTGGCGGTCGCGATCGACGAATTCGAATCCCGACCGGACCTGACCGTCGCAATCCTCACCGGTGCCGGTGGAACATTCTGCGCAGGAATGGATCTCAAAGGCTTCGCGCGAGGAGAACGGCCCACAATTGCCGGTCGCGGCTTCGCCGGTCTCACCGAGGCGCCGCCGTCCAAGCCGCTGATCGCCGCGGTGGAGGGGTGGGCGCTGGCCGGCGGGTGCGAGCTGGCGCTGTCTGCCGATCTGATCGTCGCAGCCAGGGACGCGAAGTTCGGTATCCCCGAGGTCACCCGCGGGCTGGTGGCCCGCGGCGGCGGTCTGCTGCGGCTGCCGAAGATCCTGCCCTACCAGCTCGCCATGGAAATGGCCCTGACCGGCGACCCGCTGCCCGCCGAGGCCGCCCACCGCCACGGCCTCGTCAACCGCCTCACCGACCCGGGCGGCGCCCTGGCCGCCGCCCGCGAGCTGGCGGGCCGGATCGCCGGCAATGCCCCGCTGGCGATCCGCGCGACCAAGCAGGTCGTCGCGATGTCCGCCCGCTATACCGACGCCGATGACTTTGCTGCCCAGAAGCAGTACACGGAACCGGTTTTCGCGTCGAAGGACGCACAGGAGGGTGCCCGCGCCTTCGCCGAGAGGCGCGCCCCGGTGTGGCGCGGGCAATGAGACGAACGATTGATTGACAGCGTGTAAGCATGCTGTCATAATTGACAGCATGCTTACATGCCTTCTGTGGTCGTGACGCATACGAAGTGGGAGTTGACTCGCGAGGCAGGCCCCGCGGGCGACATTCCGGCCTTCCCGCGGCACCGGCCGCCGGTGATCGGTTCGACGAAATACCTCGAGGAGAGACCTGATGGTTCAGATATTCAGTGTGGCCAACGCAATGCCGTTCAACGAGGCCGCCGTCGACAAACTCGAGAAGAGCACCCGCGAACTGGACGGCTCGCAGGCACTGGACCGGGTGCTGGTCGGCTACTCCTCGATCTGGCCGCACAACCACGCCTACGCCCCGTACATGCTGGCCAATTCCGAGCGGCTCGGACTGATTGTCGCGCACCGCCCGGGAGTGATGGACCCGGCCGCCGCGGCCCGGTACTTCTCCACCCTCGACGTCGTCTCCCGCGGCCGGATCGCGATCAACATGGTCAGCGGCGGCTCCGAGAAGGACCTGCACCGCGAGGGGGACTACACCGAGAAGACCGCCCGCTACGAACGCGCCATCGAGTACCTCGACGTGATGCGGCAGGCCTGGGCGGACCCCGAAGCATTCGATCACGACGGCAAGTACTACAAGGAAGAACGAGTCAAGCAGCTCGTCCGCCCGGTAAACGGGCAGGTCCCGATCTACATGGGCGGCGAAAGCGACGAGGCCATCGACTTCGGTGCCCGCCACGCCGACCTCTACATGCTCTGGGGTGAACCCCTCGCCGGCACCCGGGAACGGATTCAACGGGTGCAGGCGGCGGCGACAACCTACGGCCGCGCCCCGCAGTTCTCGCTGAGCCTGCGGCTGTTCCTCGGCGAGACGGACGATCTGGCCTGGGAAGCGGCCCGCCGCGCGGAGAACGAGATCCTCGAGGCCCAGGGCACCCACACCTTTCTGCGCTCGTCGAGCACCGACGCCTCCGTCGGCCGCGAACGTCAGCTCGCCTACGCCCAGGAGGAACTGCACGACGACTGCTTCTGGGCCCGCCTGGTCTCTCTCCTCGGCGGATTCGCGAACTCCGCGGCCCTGGTCGGCACCCCCGACCGAATCATGAAATCCCTGCGGCAGTACCGCGACCTCGGGGTGGGCGCCTTCCTGCTGACCACCGGCACCGAACCAAAGTGGACCCCCGAACTCGACGACTTCCTCGCACGGGTCAAGCGCGAACTCTGAAGCCGCGTCCGATCGCGGGGTTCCGGACACGTGGTCGACGAACCTGCGCGGACACCCGGCGAGAAGCACGCCTGACCCGACCCGGGTGCAGCGTCACCGGCCACCGCATCCTTCTCCGGCAACCCATGTCGGCGCGATGATGGTCCTTGACCCGTGACGGCAGCACCACACGACTGACCTAAACATGCTTCTGACGACGAGCATGCTGCCCTGATGTTTCCTGTCACCACAGGGTGACAACGGTCGACGACCGTGGCCGGTCCGGCCCGCACATGGAGGAAAGTAACAATGAGCACACACGACCTTCGGGATCTCGGCGGCGGAACCGCGTCCGGTCTGCTGGCCGCCCGAGCCAGTCAAATTCCCGACAAGACCGCACTGGTCTTCGAGGGAACGGAACTGAGCTACCGCGAGCTCGATGACGCTGCTACCAGCTTGGCCCGTGGACTACTCGCGATCGGATTGCAGCCCGGGGACGCAGTCAGCGTCTTCCTGTCCAACCGGCCCGAATTCCTCATCGCGCTCTTCGGTCTCGGACGGGCCGGCCTGCAGTATGTGCCGATCAATACCGCCTACAAGGGCTCGTTCCTCGAGTTCGCACTCGAGCACTCCGAATCCCGGGCGATCATCACCGAGCGGCTAATGACCGGCCCCCTCGCCGATCTGGAAAATCTGCCTGCGTCCGTGACCAACCTCATCTACCTCGACGGACAGCCGGACCGGCTTCCCGCCGGCGATGTCGCGACCTACGCTTGGGACGACATCCACACCAAGGGGCAAGTCACGGTGGACCTCCCGATGGTCGCACCCGGAGATCTCACCAGCCTCAGTTTCACCTCCGGCACCACCGGCCGCAGCAAGGGGGTGCTCAGTCCGGCGCTGAAGGGGGTGGTCATGGCCCGCGAGGCCGCCGTCGCGATGGGCACGACGACCCGGGACCGTCTCTACACCTGCCTGCCGATGTTCCACGGTGCGGCCACCATCACCTGCAGCATGCACGCGATCTATGCGGGGGCAACGATCTGTCTGTCGCCGCGGTTCTCCGCCAGCCGGTTCTGGGATGAGATCCGGGAGACCGGGGCTACCGAGTTCTTCGCCCTCGGCTCGATCCTGCCGATGCTGCTCGCGCAGCCACCGTCACCGCGCGATCGCGACCATGCGGTCGAGCGGGTCTTCGCCGCCCCGGCCCCGGCGGACGTGCTCTACCGTTTCGAGGAACGGTTCGGGGTGCACATCGTCGAGGGTTACGGCTCCACCGAGGCCAAGAACTTCCTGTACAACCCGCTCCGCGGTCGCCGGGTCGGCTCGCTCGGCAAGCCCACCGCCACCTCGATCGTCGAGATCCACGACGAGCTGGGCCGCTCGGTCTCGCCGGGTGAGGTGGGGGAGATCGTGTATCGGCCGACGATGGCGAACATCATGTTCGCCGGCTATTTCAAGGACCCGGAGGCGACGCTGGCCGGGATGGCCGATCTGTGGTGGCACACCGGCGATCTCGGCTACGTCGACGAGGACGGGTTCTTCTACTTCGTCGACCGCAAGAAGGACGCGTTGCGCCGGCGCGGGGAAAACATCTCCTCCCACGAAGTCGAATCCGCCGTCGGTCAATTCCCCGGCATCAAGGAAGTGGCCGCGGTCGCGGTGCGTTCGGAACTCGGCGAGGACGAGGTCAAGGTTGTGCTGGAGGTGGACGACCCGGCCACCATCGACTTCGAGGTGCTCTACCGGCACTGCGATGCGCAGTTGCCGCACTTCATGGTTCCGCGGTACTTCGAGCTCACCACCACCCTTCCCCGCACCCCCACCGGGAAACTGCGGAAGGTGGCGCTGCGTGAGGACGGCCTCACCGCCGGAACCTGGGACGCCGACGCCGCCGGCATGCGCCCGACCCGCAACCTCTGAGCTTCCCCGACCCACCTACCCGGCGGCGGCCCACACCGTTTTCGCCAGTGCAGGAGCACCCTGAGATGAACACTGTCCGCATCCGGGACGTCGCCCCCCGGTTGACCTTTCAGGCCCAACCGGCCACCACCGAACAGAAGGTGGAATTGGTCGATCGGCTCACCGCCGCCGGGATCACCGCGGTGGAGGTGTCTTCGTTCGTGCGCCCCGATCTGGTTCCCGGGCTGGCCGACGCCGCCGAAGTCTTCGCCCGGGTGCAGCGCCCCGCGGGGGTTTCCCTCGAATGCTGCATCGGCAACCAGAGCGGTCTGGTCCGAGCGGTCGACGCCGGCGCCCACAAGGCCTGGTTCCTGCTGTCGGCGGACGAGGAATTCTCCCGCAACAACACCGGCCGCTCGATCGACGAATCACTGGCCGTCCTCGAGCGGCTGCGGGCCGAGGCCGACGGCACCGGCACCACCGTGGGCACGTACCTGATCTTCGCCTGGGGCGGCCCACTGGGCACCCCCAGGCGCCCCGAAGATCTCGAACCCCTGCTGCGGAGGCTGCGCGAAATTGGGGTCGACGACTGGATTCTCGCGGACTCCTGCGGGTACGCGAGCCCGGTGCAGATACGGGAGACCGTGGCGTTCGCCGCCGAGATCAATGCGATGGACAAGCTGACCGTGCAGGTCCACGACAGCCGCGGCATGGGGGTGGCGAACGTGGCGGAGCTGGCGCGGATGGGACTGCGCAACATCGACACCTCCCTCGCCGGCGCCGGCGGGCACCCCGCCGTGCCCGGTGCGCGGGCCGGCGGGGTCTGCACCGAGGACGCCGTGCAACTGCTCGAACGCTCCGACGTCGCCACCGGGGTGGACCTGCGCGCTCTCATCGACGCGGCGAACTGGTTCGACGAAATCCTTGGCGGCGGCGAAGGCGGGTTCGTCCGCCGCACCGGTGCGGTGCCCCGCACAGCCGCCGACGTCGACCCGCAGCGCGGCGAATTCGCGTGGTCCCGGTGACCGGGCCGAGCACCGCGCCCGTCACTGAGGCGACACCGGCGGTGCGAGTGCGCGACGTCGCGCCCCGATTCGCGTTCCAGTCCGCGGACGCGACCACCGAGCAGAAGATCGAGCTCGTCGACCGACTGATCACTGCCGGTGTTCCGGCGATCGAGGTGTCCTCGTTCGTCCGGCCCGACCTCGTGCCCCGCCTCGCCGACGCCGACACAGTGTTCGCACGGGTGCAACGCCGCCCGGGAGTCTCGCTCGAGTGCTGCGTCGGCAACCTCACCGGGCTGCGCCGCGCGATCGACGCCGGCGCCCACAAGGCGTGGTTTCTGCTCTCGGTCGACGAAGCCTTTTCGGTGAACAACACCGGCCGGACCATCGAGCAGGCACTGTCCACCCTCGAACAGATGTCGGCGGTGGCCGGCACCGCTGACATCACCCTCGGCACCTATCTGATCGGGGCCTTCGGCGGGCCGGCCGGACTGCCCCGCACATGGCACGATGTCGCGCCGCTCGCGCGGCGGCTGCAGGCGATCGGGGTGGACGACTGGATTCTCGCCGATTCGTTCGGGTATGCGGCGCCGCCGCAGATCCAGGCAATGGTGGAAGCCGCGACCGAGATCACGGAGCTGGGACGGCTCACCGTCCACATTCACGACCACCGAGGCATGGGGGTTGCCGGTATCGCCGAACTCGCCCGCCTCGGAGTCACGAACATCGACACCGC
Organism: Rhodococcus sp. NPDC127593; assembly: GCF_042671975.1. Lineage (NCBI taxonomy): Bacteria > Bacillati > Actinomycetota > Actinomycetes > Mycobacteriales > Nocardiaceae > Rhodococcus > Rhodococcus sp. NPDC127593. The sequence continues at coordinate 14,853 of NZ_JBHXWI010000024.1, forward strand.
CCTCGGCGGCGCCGGGGGGCACCCGGCCCGTCCGGCCGCCCGCGGCGGCGGGGTCTGCACCGAGGACGCGGCGGCGATGCTCGAGCTCATGGGTATCCCCACCGGCCTCGATCTTCCCGCGCTGGTCGAGGCCGCCACCTGGCTCGCCGAGGTCGTCGGGGTGCGCAGCCCGGGATTTCTCCGCCACACCGGGCCCGTGCCGCGGTCTGCGGAGGATCGCCGCCGTGATCGTCCCGCGTTCGCGTGGCCGACGAGCACCTCGTCGGCACCCTGACCGCACACCGCAACTGCACACAGACCGCACGCCACAACTGCACACAGACCGTTCCGGCGCCGGCCGCTCCTCGGGTGAGAACCACCCGACGAGTGGCCGGTGCTGTTCGCGGGGTCCCCGTGGCAAGCGGAGAGCCGTTGACATCGCGTAACCATGCTTACATGAAAGGTCCAGAGGATGAGAGAGGCCACCGCGACGAGAGACCTGGCACCAAAAGCACTAGCGCTCTGCGCTGTTCAGGCCGTCGGCGGTGGCATTCGTAGTACTCCTCGGGGCGAGCTACGAAATGTGCCGACGCGGTCGCCAGGACCGGGCGCGAGGGATCGTCGAGCAGCATTTCCGCCGTAACCCCCAGGTTCGCTCCTCGCGCTCGACTACTCGCGCGATGATCCACAGTGGTCTCGACACCGGGACCGGGCGCCGATAGCGGACCTCCAGGTCGCGCCTGACCACACCGCGGGTTCTCGCGCGGAACCGCGACGGCCAAGGCGTCGTCAAGGATCGCGGTCTTTCGCCTCGAACGAGCAATCAGCAGAATCGGCAACAAGCGTCTCGAGCGGTGGAACCTCTCACTGTCCGAATATGCCGCCTTTGAAGATGTCGGCCCGCTGCGCCTTTCGCCTCGGTGAGACACCGTAAGCATGCTTGCATAGTACTCGAATGCTGATATAGCGTAAGCATGCTGATAGTCGTCCGGGACACAGCTCGGGACCGCGCCTCGGCGTGTCACATGCGGCTCGTTGTCCTCCGCGCGAGGCCGCTTCCGATTTCTCGAGGAGAACGGTGAACACAATTCCGTCATCAACTTCCGCGCTGGACGAATCCCCGACCCTACGGCGAGTCACGCTTGCCGCGATGGTCGGCGCTTTACCTCGGCCAGCTTCTGGTCAACATCACGGCAATCCGAACGCGCCCGCCTTCCTACTGATGTTCGGTGCCACTCTCAGCGCTGTCACCGCCCTGTGGGTGCGCAAACGACTCAGCGTCGAACCCCCCCCCCACTATGCGCCCCGATTTCATCCTCGAGACCAAGTCGGCACAGGGGAAGCGAGCGCCGCTGCACTGCACTCGGTAAGCAGAAGACCTTTATCGAGGGGAGAGATTATGCATAGAGTTGGAAAATTTCAGGTGAGGCGAATCCGCCTGTTCAACGTTGCAATCTGCGGAATCCTAGCGGCGACGATCACCGGGTGCAATAACGCGGCGACCGGCGCCGACGTCGCTCCTACCGGGCTGTGGAAGCAGGAGACACTCGTTCCGGGATCGCCCTTTCACACTGTCAACGGACTCACGCTTGACCAAAATGGTGACATTCTGATCGCCAGTATCGCGAGTGAGACGATCTTTCGATTCGATCCGGATTCAAAAAGGGTGCAGACCGAAGTCGCCGGGCGGGATGGTCGTTCCGATGATCTCACCGTGTCGTCCTCCGGCAATCTGTTCTGGACGGACCCACGGTCAGGCGTTGTACGGACCAGGAGCGACGACGGTGCGGTCACAGTCATCGCCGAGGACTTGCCAGGTGTGAACTCGATAGCGTTCTCCCCCGAGGGGCGACTATTCGTGGGGCAAACGTCCTCCGGCGACTCATTCTGGGAGATCGATCCAGAAGGTCACCAACCACCACGACGTGTCGCAGCGGATACCGGAGGCGTCAACGCATTCGCGTTCGGCATGGACGGCAAGATCTATGGTCCGATAGCCCACGACGGAACGATAGTGCGTATGGACCCCGACACCGGCGCGACAGAAGTCGTGGCCGGCGGCATGAAACTTCCGGTCTCAGTGCGCTGGGGACCCGACAATCACCTGTACGCATTGGCGGGAGAGACCGGCGAGCTTCTGGAGATCGACCCACATACGGGAGCCACCAAACTAGTCGCGCAAGTAGCAGCACCGGTCGACAACATGGTTATCACCGATACTGGTACGGCCTACGTCACGAACATGGCTGACAATGCGGTCATCGCAGTGGATATCGCGAGGGGCGTTGCCACAAGTCTTACGCACGGGGAACTTGCCTTCCCGAAGGACATCGCATTGGCGTCGGTGGACGGTCGCGATGTCCTCTATATCGCCGACAGCACTGCCATGCGCAGCGTCGACACCGGCACAGGACAAGTCATCGATCTCGCCCGGCGTATGACGTCTGCACTCCAGTTTCCATCAGGAATCGGTGTCGATTCCCAGCATGTTTACCTTGTCAGCGAAAACACTGGATCCGTCCAGGTCGTGGATAAGAGCACAGGTGAATTCACGAAGAAGGTGGAAGGTTTCGACCATCCCTCGGATGTTATAGGGCTCTCGGACGGAAGCTTGCTCGTTGGGGAAGGAAACAGCGGCCGAATTGTTCGAGTCCTGGGCGAGGACCGAACAGTGGTTGCAGACGGTCTTACCACGCCGACCTCGTTGGTACGCGCCGATAATGACAGCGTGTACTTCGCGGAGAGCACAGCCGGACGGATTCTGAAGCTCGAAACGAATTCTGGTTCCCTCACAGAGATCGCCGATGACTTCGACACCATCAGATCCATCGACGTCTTGCCGGATGGACGACTCGCGGTGTTGGAAGCCGATAGCGGCGACCTGTGGCTCCTGGATCCTGAAACGGGAGACGTCGTCACCATAGCGTCGAATCTTCCCATTGGATATCTCCAAGAACCATATGCCCGTTCTGGCGGTATCGCGGCGGGTAGCGACGGGGCGGTCTACGTGGCAGCAGACCAGGAGAACGCGATAATCAAACTGACTGAAAGATGAGGAAGCTTCCACCGAGGTCGATTGGCGAACCAATTCGTACTTCTGCTGACCCGGATGACCAATCCCACCAGCTTAGTATTGCGGTTCACTTCTACTCGCGTTCAGCGTATTTCAACGCATCCCGGCGCCCGGTGGCCACGGAGTATGACACCGGCGAAGTCGACGAGCCGTGCAGACGCGTTCGGCTTCGAGCACCCGGACAAGGCAGTACTGCCCTTACATGACTCCTCTTCGATCACCAGCAAGGCCGGTCAGTGGTTGTGTCAGCGGTCACGAAATTCCGACTTATCTTCGTGTCATCGGTCCGTGGTCGGGTTAGCTGCCCGTAGCGTCGTTCCATTCCTGTCACCCGCGTTGGGTTGACCCTCCTGGGGTGTGTCCACCGCTCCCGGTGCGTTCGCGGAGTGACTGAATGGAGGTGACCACAAGCTGCTGTGAGAGGTGCTTGAAGTCGGATTGTCCTCCGCGGATTCCCCAATCCGAGCAGAGAAGGGAACCGCCTTCCATGATCGTGATCGGAATTGATCCCCACAAGTCCAGCCACACCGCCACCGCGGTCGACTCGGCCACCAACACCGACCTCGGGCTCGATCCGCATCGACGCCACACTCACCGGCTACAACACGCTGATCGCGTGGGCGAAGGCCTGGCCCACGCACAAGTGGGCGATCGAGAACGCCGAGGGACTCGTTCGCGTGGCCGGCGAGCACCTCGTCGGCACCCTGACCGCACACCACAACTGCACACAGACCGTTCCGGCACCGGCCGCTCCTCGGGTGAGAACCACCCGGCGAGTGGCCGGTGCTGTTCGCGGGTCCCCATGCAACGAGTAGCCGTTGACACGATGTAAGCCTGCTGGCTAATATAAGCATGCTTACACAGTAGGTTCAGAGGATGAGAGGCCACCGTGACGAGATTCGACAGCATCGATCGCGCGATCGCGGACATCGCGGCAGGCAAGGCCGTCGTCGTGGTCGACGACGAAAATCGTGAGAACGAAGGCGATCTGGTCTTCGCCGCCGAGAAGGCCACCACGGAGCTGCTGGCCTTCATGGTGCGCCACACCTCCGGATTCGTGTGTGTCCCACTGACCGGCGAGGATTGCGACCGCCTGGCCCTGCCGCCGATGTGCACCATCAATCAGGACAAGCACGGCACCGCGTACACCGTGACGGTCGATGCGACAGCGGGCATCGGAACCGGCATCTCCGCCGCCGACCGCGCCACCACCATCCGGGTCCTGGCCGACCGCGACAGCGGCGCGCACGACCTCACGCGGCCCGGTCACGTGGTCCCGCTCCGTGCCCGCGACGGCGGAGTCCTCGCCCGTGCCGGCCACACCGAGGCCGCCGTCGACCTCGCCCGCCTCGCGGGCCTGCGTCCGTCCGGGGTGATCTGCGAAATCGTCAGCCGCACCGAGCCCGGTGCGATGGCCCGCGCCGACGAGCTGCGCGCGTTCGCCGACGAACACCGGCTGGCGATGATCGCGATCGCCGACCTGATCGCCTGGCGGCGCCGGAACGACCACCCCCTGGACCGGACCGCCGAGGCCCGCATCCCGACCCGCCACGGCGAGTTCACCGCGATCACCTACCGGTCCACCACCGAGGCCAGCGAGCACCTGGCCCTGGTGATGGGTGACGTCACCGACCGCACCACCCCGGTGCTGGTTCGGGTCCACTCGGAATGCCTGACCGGCGACATCCTCGGATCGCTGCGCTGCGACTGCGGTGAGCAACTCGATCAGGCACTGGCCCGAATCGGCGCCGAAGGCCGCGGAATCCTGGTGTACCTGCGCGGCCACGAGGGCCGCGGTATAGGGCTGACCGCCAAGCTCCGCGCCTACTCCTTGCAGGACCAGGGCATGGATACCGTCGACGCGAACCTCGCCCAAGGGCTTCCCGTCGATGCCCGGTCCTACACCGCTGCAGCGCATATCCTGCGCGACCTCGACGTCCGGGGCATCCGGTTGCTCACCAACAATCCCGACAAATGCGGGCAACTCACCGATGCCGGTGCCGTGATCACCCGCCGCGAAGCCCTGCTCACCGCACCGACCGTGGACAACACCGTGTACCTGCACACCAAGCGCACCCGCCTGGACCACCACCTGGCCACCACCGCACCGCTCCCCGAATCCCTCGCCGCCTCGAACTGAAGCCCCCTCGGCCTCCAAAGGAAGGACACCGCCATGACTACAGTCGCCGCCCCCACCGACCCGGCCGCCCTGCGCACCGTCTTCGCGAACATTCCCCAGACCGTCATCGCCCTGTGTGGTCTCGGCGACGACGGGCGCCCCCGCGGTCTCGCCGCCAGTTCGTTCACCACCGTCTCGCTCGACCCCCCGATCGTCTCGGTCGCCATGGCCCACACCTCGACCACCTGGCCCGCCCTGCGCGAGATCGCCCGGCTCGGGGTCAGCGTCCTCGCCGAAGGCCAGGACCTGGTGTGCCGTGCGTTGTCCGCCCGGGGCACCGACCGCTTCGCCGACGTCCAGTGGCGCGCTGGAACCGATGGTGCAGTGCTGCTCGACGACGCCGTCGCCACGATGGAATGCACCATCATCGGCGACATCCCGGCAGGCGATCACCAGATCGTGCTGCTGCGCATCGAAACCCTCGCCGCCGACCCCACCCGAAACCCACTCGTCTTCCACGGCAGCACGTTCCGCACACTCGCGCCGATCGGCGCATAAGGCCCGAGCACCGCCCCTCCCCACCATCAAGGAGCCCCACGCATGAGTCTGACCGCGACACCGGTCAAGCTAGGAACCTTCGGCGTCTGGGTGCGCCACACCGACATCACCGGGGCCTTCGCCGCCGAGATCGAACGACTCGGCTACGGCACCCTGTGGATCGGCGGATCACCCGCGGACGATCTGGTAACGGCCGAGACCGCACTCGCGGCCACCTCTCACCTCGCCGTCGCGACCGGCATCGTCAACATCTGGAGCACCGACGCCGACCGGCTGGCGCAGTCGTATCACCGTCTCGACACCGCCTACCCCGGCCGATTCCTGCTCGGGATCGGCGCCGGCCACCGTGAGGTCAACGGGAACGGTGCGGTCAAGCCGTACCAAGGGTTGGTTAACTACCTCGACACTCTCGACGAGAATGCCGTCCCCGCCGAACGCCGGGTTCTCGCCGCACTCGGGCCCCGCGTGCTCGCACTCGCAGCGGACCGCACCGCCGGAGCCCACCCCTACCTCGTCACTCCGGACCACACCCGATCGGCCCGGGACACACTCGGCGACGGCCCGCTGCTCGCCCCCGAACATAAAATCGCCGTCGGCACGGACCGCGACCACACCCTCACCCTCGGCCGAAAGGGCCTGAAAACCTACCTGAACCTGCGAATGAAAAACTATCTCAACAACTTCCGGAGACTCGGGTTCACCGACTCCGACTTCGGCGACGGAGGCAGTGAAGCACTGATCGACGCCCTCGTCGCCCAAGGGACACCGCAGACCATCGCCACCCAACTTCGTGAACATCTCGACGCGGGGGCCGACCATGTAGCAATCCAACCCCTCGCGCGCACCGCAGACCTGTTGCCCACACTTACTCAACTCGCCCCAGCGCTCGACTTCCCACGTTGACAGTTCGATTGAGACCGCGGCACTCACAGCGATAGGGGAGAACCTGAACGGCGGCTCATTACCTTGAAAAATGAGACGCGACCCGGACCGTATCCGGATCCTATAAAAACCCTGGTCGAGGCGTCTCACAAGTTAATTCCACAATTGCGTGTCACAACCTTCGTGCAGACCTGACTTTCAGTACGCCCCTGGAGATGGATTTGGGGTACGCACGGATAACGACGCCCAAACAGGAACTCGCGCGGCCAGATCGACGCGCTCACCAAAGTTGGGATCAACCCCCGGCGAACGTCTACGCGGACAGAAAGTCCGGGGGCCACCACTGAACGTCCCGAACTGCAGCTACGTTCGAACGGGCGATGTGATCGTGGTGCACACTCCGGCGGCCGCACCGTCCGCCTCTAGGGGGAGGCTCTCGCACCGGGCCGAGCGGCGATCGCTACAAGAGGTCGAAGTACTGTGAGCGAGCCTTCATGGCATGAATGAGCAGCTCGGTCCCACTGTCGAAGCGCAGGACAACCAGTTCCAGGAGCCGACCGTTCGGGTCGAAACCCAGCCGGAACTCGCGCGCGGGGTTGTCGTCGTCCAGACCAGCGGTATACACGTGATGCTCTGCCGCGTAGATGCCATCGTTTTCGCTGATCCCGTGTTTGAGCGCGGATTTATGCGCCTTCACGCGACCCGGGTCCAGGCACGCACCGCTTCTCGAATCGCCTCGGAGCGGGAAACATGCTCCTGCTCGGCACGTGCGTTCAATGCCTCCAACAACGCCTCGTCCATCCGTACCGGCACCACCGCGCCGGGGCCGGCCCCCACGGTCGGTCGGCCGCGTTTGCGCAACTTTTCGACGTCGTAACCGGCCTCGGCCTCGTCTGCCCACTTCTGGATCATCCCGTCCGTGACGGGTACTCCGTTGATCGTCTCCTCAGCCATACCCATTATCGTAATACGAAAATAGAGTTTGGGCCACGATCGCCAACCAGACCCCCAGGGGCGGTCGATCCGATACCTGCCGCTCGGCGTTCTTGCGGTCCATCGGGCCCGTCCCGAATACCAACAAAAAGCCCAGCTAACAGCTCGAAAATTCGTCCTATATTCCGTGTCACAACATCGTACAGACCTAACTTTCGGTACTCTCGTGACATGGAGTTGGGGTACGCCCGGGTGTCGACGAGCAAGCAGGACCTGACGCGGCAGATCGACGCGCTCCGCAAGGCAGGGGTCGACCAGGCGAACATCTACGTGGACAAGAAGTCCGGGGCCACCACCGAACGTCCCGGATTACAGGCGCTGCTGGGCTACGCCCGCAAGGGCGACGTGATCGTGGTGCACACCCTCGACCGGCTCGGCCGCACCGTCCGCGACACCCTCAACCTGATCCACGACTTGCACCAGCGCGGCATCGGATTCCGAAACCTGGCCGATCCGATCCGGATCGACTCGACGAACCCGGACGACCCGATGGGCCAGTTGGCGGTGGTGCTACTGGCCCTGTTCGGGCAGATGGAACGCACCTACGCGGTCGAGCGGGCCGCCCACGCCCGCACCGTGGCCACCGAGAAGGGACGACGCACCGGCCGACCCAGCGTGGTCACCGACGCCCAACTCGCCTACGCCACCCAACTCCGGGACGGCGGCGCCACCATCGCCGAGATCACCGACAAGACCGGACTGACCCGCTCGACCCTCTACCGCCATCTCCCGTCTCGTCCGCCGGAGACGCTCACCGCCGACATCCCGCAACCCGAGGACACGAAGACCCCGACACCCGTCACGGCGCCTTCGTCCCCGGCGGCCGGACCGTCGTCCTGTCCGACCTGCGGATACGAGCCCGCCACCCGCCGGGACCTCATTCCGCACCGCGCCGATCTCGCGACCATCTGGTTGCACCTCGGCGATCGCGGCGAGCTGCGCGAGGCCCGGCACTGCGCCCACTGTCAGCCCCACGACCACGTCCTGGTGGTCAGCTGCTCCCGGTGCGGGGACGGTCCGCTGGTCACCGGCACCGATTCCGGCACCGACGAAATCCCGGCGGCGGTGCGGGACTGGCTCGCGCAACAGGACTGGGTAGTGGAGTCGGACCTGTTGTGCCCCAACCATTCCTGAACCTCAGCGGGTTTCGCCGTCGTCGAGGTCGTCGAGCAGGTGCTGCAGCCGCCGGCAGGTCGCTTCGTGCCGTTCGACTTCCCGGTCCCAGCCGCGGGCGCGGGCGTCATCGATCAGGACCTGCTCGGTCGCCAGGCGCGCCCGGATCCGCGGCGCGTACTCGCTGGTGGTGAGAAACTTCGGGCAGGTCAGGACCAGGTCGCACTCGCACGGACCCTCGGCGGGCAGCCGCAGGCAGTGCCCCAGTTCGAGTTCGGTCTTGAGGAAGTTCGTCTTCAGCCAGTCCACGGTCTTGTCGTCGAGAGCGTCGTGCAGGAGGGCGTCGGCGGCCGGGCCGGCGATCCGGTGCCCGTCGGCGAGGGCCGTCTCGTACTGGCGCCGGATCTCGGGATCGGAGATGCGGCTGTAAATCATCGACATCGTGGCACTGCGATGTCCGAGTATCGCCATGATCGTCTGAATCCGGGCGCCGCCCTCGGCGAGCTGGGTGCCGAGGGTGTGCCGAAACCGGTGCGCGCTGACGGTCGGGGATCCTCGATCGTCGACCAGTCCCGTTGCCGCGCAGACGGTGCGGAACGCCTCGTCGAAGAGGGTGGTGACCGAGAGCAGCTTGCCGCGCCGAACGAACACGTAATCGACCCGGCGGCCGGTGACCTCGTCGATCCGGGCGATCGAGCGTTGCGCCCGGGCCAGGCCGATGGCAAGCTCTAGCGCCGTGGCCGCGTCCGGGTGCAACGGGACGATCCGTTCGGTGCGGCCTTTGCCGACCGGGATCCGCAGCCGTGGATGCCCGCCCGGATAGGTGTCGAGGCAATCCCAGGTCAGTCGGCGAATCTCGTCGCGGCGGGCGCCGGACCACCGCAGCAACAACAGCGCGGCCCGTTGTAGCGGATCGGCCAGGTCGTCGACCGCGGTCATGATCGCGTCGAGTTCGTGTTGCGGAAGATACCGGGGAATCGACTCCGGACGCCGCGGTGTGTCACGAGAGGTCAGCAACGGTCGCCCTGGCACCTCCGCCCATCCCCAGACCGCGGTGTCGCGGCAGAACCCGGCGATCGCGTTGAGTTCGTGCTTGACCGTGGTCGTCGCCAGCGGTAGACCGGTGTGTTGGCTCGGACAGGTCGGCAGCCACCGCATGTACTCCTCGACGATGGCGCGATCGACCTGGGCGAAACTGTTGACCTGCGGGTGATTTTCGCCGAGCCAGTTGACGAACCGGCGCAGAGCCTGCCGGGCGTTGTGCACTGTCTGCGGGCGATCGAGCTTGGCGTCGAGCCGCAGTTGTAGGTATCGCTCGATGACCGTCCTGATTTTGGGCGGGCACGGTTCGGGGAGCAGTCGGTCGGTCCAGTTTTCGATCGTTCGCGTGCCGATGCGTGGCGCTGCCGTGACCTGGCCGACGTTGTACAGCAGCACGTGGGTGGCGTGCAGGTTCGCGAGGTGATTGCGGAGGAACCCGCGGTTGGCGTCCGGATCATCGTGAAACTGGCCGTTCGCGAACAGGGTCCGGCGCAGAACATTGAAATCGTCGCGTGCGGCGAAGTCGCGGATGGCTGACCCGAATGCGAACAGATCGGCGGCGGTGATCGCGGTCATGTCGGGGTCGCCGCGGTGGAGCATGACCCGGCCCAGGCACCACGTCAGACTGTTCCGGGCCTTGGCCGGGGAGTGGCCCAGTTCGGTCAGTCGCGCGACCCACTGCTCGAACAATAGGAGATCGACGCCGAGGCCGGTGCTGCCACTGCGCCGGTCCAGCAGACGTGCGTACTTTCTGCCGAGAAGGAAGTCGAAGTCCAGGCCAACCCCTTGCACCATGGACAGATACACCAGATATCCGCTGGCGCGATGCGAGTCGGTGCGCCCGTTCGATCGCATGCCCTCGCCGACAAATCCCAAGCGCACCGGCAGTGGCTGCTCGAACCACGCCTCGAGGTTCGGCCATCGCTCGACGAACCGCCGATAGGCACCCATCCGCTCCCACCGGGCCGGCACGTGGGGAACGTGCGCGTCCACCCACCCCCGGTATTCACTTTCATCGACGTGCCGGCGCGGGAGAGGTACGGGCCCAGCCGCTGCCGGCCCGGTCATCGGCGATCCCGCAGCGCGGCCGCGTACTCGTCACGAACCTGGTGGTCGGAGACCCGGGTGTAGATCCGGGTCGACTCCGGTGAGGCGTGTCCAAGGCGGCGTTGCAACGCCAACTCCCGCATCCCCGCCTCCCACATCGCTGTCGCGTGGGTATGCCGCAGGGCGTGTGGGGTTTTGTCCACCGTGCGTATCCCGAGCGTGTCCAGACGCCGGGCGAACATCCGCACCAGCGCGGCGTACGAGAGCGGCTCGCAGCGGCGAGCGCCCCTGCCCCCGACCAGAAACACGAACGGACTCGGTGCGTCGACCGGACGTTCATGGAGCACATACCGATTGACCGCATCCAACGTGCGCGGCTCGAGCAGGTCGACGACCCGTTCGTGCCGGGACTTCGCCCGCACGCCCCGCGGATGGTCGTCTCGTTTACGAATCGTGACCCGCCGTCGGCCGTAGGCGATGTCGCCGAGCTGGAGCCCGAGCACCTCTCCCGGCCGCAGGGCACCGTCGAGCATCAACAGCACCATCGTCAGATCCCGCAAGCAGGTCATGCTCTCCAACAGCGCAGTCACCTCGGGCTCGCTCATCGGACGTGGCAACCGGTGTGGCAACCGGACCCGCACCTCCCGGCTGACCGGCTGCTGCCTACTTGCATTTCCCATGAAGGGGCGGTGCCGTTCGGCGACCATCGCCAGCGCGACATCACGGCGGCGCTGCATCGGATTCTCGCCGGTGACGAGTTCGGCGACGATCGCCCAGTCGTAGAAGCTCGATACTGCCGCCAGCACCCGCGCCACGCTCGCCGGCGCCAACAGCCGCCCGCCGGACCCGACTGACGAGAGGCCCAACCGCTGGGCAGGTCCGCGTACCGGTCGTCGCCGCAGCCATCCGAGCAGTTCCAGGGCCAATGCTGGCCGGAACTCGCGCCAATCGATTCCGCGTTCGGCGAAGAACTCGAACACCAGGCGCAGGTCGTAGCCGTACCCTAGCGCGGTGTTCGGGCTCCGGCCGGAGTCCAGCACGTACCGCAGGAACCGGGTCACCGGCTGCACCGGTTCACCATCGGGTCCCACCAGGACCACCGAGGACACGATCCCGCCCGTCTTCACGGTCTGCACGTGCATGACCCCAGCCCACCACCGGGTGATCCGATCCGCGTGCCGACTCGCCGTGAGATGTCCACATAAGAAAGAACCGGGCCACGATTTCGGCTTGCTCGAGGTCGAGTTGACCCGAGTCGAGGGCGGTGCGGGCGGTGGCCGACGTGCCGACGGCGGCGGCGGCCTTGACCTGGGTACGGGGCAGGTGCACCGCTTTGGCAATCTTGGTCACCGAGGCGCCGAGGTCGAGCATCTGGGCGATACCGGCGGCGCGCTGCCCGTCGGTCAGGTCGTTGCGATGATCGTTCGCGACGATCTGCTGGGTGATCCGCTGGATGCCGCGTTCGGCGTCGTTGGTTGCGGTGTCCGGTGTGACCAGCGCAGGGAGGCTGGTCACACCGGCATCGCGGCTGGCGAGGGTGCGGCACTGGCCGTCTCGCACCCGGATGGTGCCGTCTGCGTAGCGGACGGCCTTGATCGCTTGGAGTACGCCGTGTTCGCGGATCGATTCGGTGAGTTCGGCGAGCTTGACCGGGTCGACGGTGTCGCGGGTGTTGGGTTCGATCTCGGCCTCGGCCGGGTTCAGGTAGACCAGTTCCGCGTGTGCGGCTGTAGCGATTTCGGTGGTGTTTGCGGTCATGGTGTTCTCTCTCCTAGGGTGAGAGGAGAACACCGGGCAGGTAACGACTGTCCGGTGTTTTCCTTTTCTCCGTGGGTGTTCGGCGGGTGTCAGGCGATGCGGAGCATCCGCGTCGACGAGGCCGCGAACAGGTCGGTGTTGATCTGCGCAACCAGCTCGCGGGCGACCAGCTCGAGGATCGGTCGCGGGTCGCTCTCCCATCCGGCGAGGATGACGGCCCGACCCCAGATCGGGATGTCGGCACCGGCCCCGTAGCGGGCGACGATCGCGCGGGCCGCATGGTTGTCGGGTTGGAGGGGGTCGAAGCGGTGGTTGGCTCCGGCGAACAGGCAGGCGATACCGGGTCGGCCGTTGCCGCCGATCGGGTAGGCGGCGAGGCGATAGTCGCGGACGGCGTCCAGTGCCGCGCCGCGCCCATCGGTGATCCGGCGGCTGGTCCAGAAGTCGTCCACGCGCATGTCGGTGACCTGCAAGGTTCCGCCGGTTTCGATGGTGATGCCGGTGATGGTGTCGGTGCTGCGGGTCATGGGTTCTCCTTCGGTGATGGGGGTTTGAGTTCAGGCGGTGAGACCGAAGTCGGCCGGGTTCACCGGCCGGTGGGCGGCGAGGATGCGAGGGTCGTCCGGTCCGAGGCCGAAGACCATGCCGAGAAGGATGGTGCGGGTGTCGGTGTCGAGGTCGTCGAACCCTGGATCGCCGGGGACGGTGAGTTCGGCGTAGATCACGCGCGCGACGTCGAACGGGTCGAAGACGGAATCGAGAATGTTGGTGTTGCTCAACGAAAGCCTCCCGTGCTCGGATCAGGCCACCTGCGGCGCCCTGATCGTTCTTTTTGCCCTGCTGGCAGGGAGAGTCCGGATCGGCGGTATCAGGACGGGGTGCAACCCCTGGGCCGAGAAGTTTCCCTGCGAGCGAAGCGAGTGCGGGTGGGAAAGTTCTCGGAGCCTTGTGCCGGCGCTTGCGCCGCCAGGGGTTGTTCCCCGGCCGCCGTCGATCAGGATCGCCAGGCCAGCAGGTCAAAAGAACGATGTTCTTCTTCCGGGGCGGAGCGCAGCGCAGCTCCGATCGGGGGACACCGCAGGTGGCCTGGTAACCGCCGGAGGCGGGTACATCGGGGAGCCGGAGACGCCGCGGCAAGCGGACCCGGCAGTCACCGCCCGAATTTCGGTGACGGTGAGAACCACGCCGGGTGGCGGTGCGTGGGGCGGAAGAGGCCCGGGGGGTCAGTCCGGCTGTGGGTAGCGTCGTGCCCGGCGGCGGGCGTGCCGGGCCAACAGGTGTGCCTTGTGCTTGTCGCTGCGGATGATCTCGTCGTTCACGGCGTGCTCGATCAGTCCGGGCTGGTCGAGCACACGGCGGGCGGCGAGGCGGACGAGCTCGGTGCGATCGGACCCGACGCGGGCGGCCAGCTCGTCGAGCTGGTCGCGCAACGGGTCGTCGAAGTGCACCTTGATCGTGGCGGGATAGTTCTCGGGTCGCAGATCACGCAGCGGGGCGATGGTGTCCAGGTCGGCGGCGAGGTCACCGGGCTCGTCGAGGAGGCGCCGTAGTGCGACCCGAAGGAGTGCGGTGCCCAGTTTGTCGCCGTATCGGCCAGCGAGGTGCCGGATCCGCTGCCTGCTGGACGGGGTGATCATCACGTCGACCCGGTCGGACAGCCCGGTCCGCTCGGCTTCACGGAGCATCGGGTGTTTGTACCGGCCCGGCGCTTCCTGGAACCGGTGCAGCGCGACCCGTATGAGTGCGCTGACCGTGGTGCCGTGGTCGGCGGCCAGGGCCGCGACCTGCTGCACGGTCTCGGGTTCGAGCTTGATCTTGACCATGACCAGCGGAATCACCCGAAGCGCTTCGGAGAGCCGACGGTGTTCCGCGAGAGCACGGCCGATGCGTTCGGGTTTGGCGACCAGTCGTCGGCAGGCCACGCGGATCAGCGCCCCTACTCGGCGCGGGCCGATGGCCTCGGCCATCTCGTCGAGTCGGCGTTTGGTGTCGGGGTCGAAGCGAAGTCCGATCGGATCGCCCACCGGGATCCGACCCGGCCTCGTATGCGTCATGCCTCGATCTTCTCGTCCGACCCTGCGCATGTTGTGCCCCGACATCGGGGGCTTGGATTCTATCGGTCGTTGCAACACCCGACAGGTGATCACGTGGGCCACGAATCGCAGTCAGACAGATTTGGGTGGAGTGAACCACCGGTCTGCCTGTGGTTGCGCACCGGAGCAGGGCGGGATTCGCACGGTTTCCCCGCAGGAACTGCAGAAGAAGGTTCGGTGGCCATTTGTGCTGGTGGCGGCGGCCGCCGAGCATCCACAGACCTCCCAGCCGACAAGACAATTTCCGCCGACCAACAGATGGTTGTTGGGGCATCGAACCGGAGCCTCCTCGACGAACTTCACCACCCCATTCTAGTCGCACATGCGTTCGACTCGAGGTACTGTGGGCGGTGCCCCGGCTCGGAGGGAAGCCGACCGGGGCATATACTCTCAACCACCGTTGACCTGCGTTTTCAGTGGTTTAGGCACGGAGGAATTGGTTCGTGAATGTTGGCGATCGCGTAATGCTGCATCCGGAGGGTGTTTCGGTCTTCAGCATTCTCGACATCGAAGATGATCACGCTCGCATCGAGTCAATCATCGACTCCCCAGGGAAATACGCGTTCAGCGTCGCGGTGAAGTTTCTCGTCCCGGCGAAGTCCTGATCGTCTCTGTCAGAGGGACGATCTACTCTGACAACCGCGACGAGCAACAGGTCGCCACTCACTGCCCAGACCGGTGATCTGATCACGGTCCTGATCTGCGGTATTCCGCGGATTGGCAGGTGCGTGGCGGCCTGTTTCTCTTTGCGATCTGCGGGTGAACCCGCCATCACTCGGCCTGCACCTAATTGGGCCCACTCGATTGGGTAGCTGTACCGATCCGCCTCCGGCGGGCGATACACAGCGCAGGAGGTGCGCTTCCATTCAACTGAGCCCGTTTCCGACCAAGGAGATCACGATGGACCTCTTGTTCTGGTACCCCTGGCTCACGCCTGTTGTCGACGTAATGGTTGCAGCAACGAGGTGGTGGCAGTCGCTTCCATTCAACTAACCCCGGAGGTGATGACGGTAATTCCTATTCCCCCGTACGGGTTGGGCGACAGCTGGATGGTGTGGACACCTTGGCTGGTGCCCATCGTTCTCTGGTGGAACTCCTGGCACTGACCCAGTACCTACCGCACGCAGCTGGCGACGCCAAGCACGATGGCGCAGAAGCCGCTGCTCATTCGACGCGAACCTCTCGCGAGGGTTCTTCGAGGGAACGGTGACTGCGACCAGGGCGCCGGTTGCAACGATCGCGATAACGACGGCCAGCAGCAAGGGCAGCGAGACCTCGGACGCGGTCACCGCCCCAACAGCCGCGGCGGCGAAGGCGAGCACGGCGAGCACCCAGAGTACGCGAGCCGCCACCGCCTGACGCTTGAACAGGGCTGCCGAGCCGCCGACGACCAGCAGGGCGCCGAGCCAGAGGGTCCAGGTGGTCATGGGTGGGCGCGGGTCCTTCCGACGTTCGGCGATTCTCATGGGACAGGGTGTCATGCCGGCGGTGGTCAAGCAGGCCGGCGGGTGGAGATGAACGCGCCGCATTCTCGGGCTCCGGAACCGTAAAGGCCGCCCGAGCTGCGAAAATGGGCGCACAATCGGCCCATGCGGCTGATCGCGCCGATGCTGGCCACCCCGGGTGAACCACCGGAGCAAATGGACGGTGCCTGGGCCGCGGAAATGAAGTACGACGGCTTCCGTCTGCTGGCCGCGGCCGGGGGCGGTGAGCCGCCGGTGCTGTGGTCCCGCAACCTCAACGTCGTCACCTCCTCGTACCCGGAGGTGGCCGCGGCGCTGGCCGATAAGTTCGGCGGCCGCGGCCGGATCGTCTTCGACGGTGAGATCGTGGCCCTTACCCAGGGTCGGCCATCGTTCGCACGCTTACAGAAACGGTCGAACACCCTGCGCCCGACCACGGCCCTGCAGCGGCAGGTACCGGTCACGTTTCTGCCGTTCGACGTTCTCACTGCCGACGGCGACGATCTGATGGCGGCCCCGTATCTGGAGCGCCGTGCCGCCCTGAACGACCTCGGCCACGAGCTGCACGGCGCCGGCCTACCCGTCCAGATCTTGCCGCACTGGATGGGCGTCGATGGTCCTGTCATTTTGGAGGCCGCCCGGAATTCCGGGATGGAAGGCGCGGTTTTCAAGCGGGTGTCCTCGCTTTACCTGCCAGGTCAACGCTCCCGGTCGTGGCGGAAAGTGTTGTTACGCACCAGAAGCTCTGCCCTGGTGGTCGGCTGGGTCCCGGGCGGCGGTGTGCAGCGCAACATGGTCGGCGCCCTCGTCCTCGGCGCCTACGACGAGACGGGTGTTCTTCGCTATGTGGGTGCGGTCGGGACCGGATTCACCATGGCGGTGCGCCGCCAGCTGAAGGACAAGCTGACCACCCTCGAACGCCGCACCAGCCCACTCGGTACCGATGCCGCAGCCGCGGAGGAGCACGGGATCGTGCGCTGGGTCGAACCGGTGATTGTGGTGGACGTCGCGTATCGCGAATACCTTCCGGGCGGGCTTCGGCATCCCAGTTTCAAGGGACAACGCGGGGACCTGGATCCGGGGTCGATCACCCGGGATGCCCTGTGACGGAGTGCATCCGATAAGTGGGGAAGCCGCCGGCACCTTCCCCGGTGTCAGCGGCTCCTCATCCCCTTCGCCCGGGAACGCTGCGCAGTGCAGGTCTTACCCGGTCGGGGGAGACGGTGACGCCATATCGCCTCTCGGCAAGTGGTCGCTCGCAGCGACTTTTCTGGTGTGGTACCCGGGGTATGCGCGCCACCGTCAGCCTCTTCAACAGCGGACGAGTTGGTGGTATTCCGAGGGGCGGGGGCGTTCGCGACAGTGAACTGTCCTGCCACCGGGTCACTCGTGGTCAGTGGGCGTCGTAGAAGGCCTGCTCGATCTCGGCGGGGATGCGGCCGCGGGAGGACAGCGTGTAGCCCTGCTCGATCGCCCATGCTCGGATCTTCTTCGTCTCGTCCGACGACCGCCTCGCGGTAGCGGGGTTGGACTGCCGGTCCGAGCGGTGTTTGCGGCCACCGACCCGGGTGGAGTGGGCGATGTAGTACTCGAAGGTCTCGCGGAGCTCTGTCGCGTGCTCGTCCTTGAGATCGATCACGTACTCGACGCCGTCGACGGCGTAGCTGATGCTCTCGCCGTCGTCACCGAACACGGTGCCGTCGATGTCGTCGACCATCTCCACTACGACCTTGCGTGCCACAGATTCACTCCTTCTCCGGTACGGACCAGACGACAGTACTGGGCCCAGCGGCCCGATCGGACCACCGGAACTTGGGGCCACCGGCGCCGTACGGCGCGGGCTAGTGGGCGGCGCGGCTTCGGCGGCATCGGAGGATGTGTCGTACCCCGTCGCTACGCTGCGCGGCATGGGCGAGAGCGCGGTGTCGAATGCGGCGATTGCCGACGCGGCGGAACTGCTGACGCAGAAGGCGGACATGCTGCTCGAACGCCTAGCGGACCGGGTGATGGCCGTTCCCACGCCGGGTTCGAGGGCCTGGTACACGCACCGGAGCACCGCGGCGGACTCGGTGAAGAAGCGGTTGTTAGTGCGGATCGCGATCGCGCATCAGGCGCATTTCGACCTCGCCGAGGACATTGCTCGCGCCCGTGCGGCCGGTGCCGGGTGGGCGGAGATCGGCGAAGCCACCAGCCTGACCGCCCGCCAGGCCAGCAAGCGGTGGGACACCACCCCGGCTGCATCGCGTCGGGGTGAAACCGGTCAGCTCGCCATCTGGTGATCCCTGATCGCGATTGCGGGAGTGCCCCGTTGCCGGCGGACGCCGTCGCAAGGGGACCGGTGCCGCTACTCGCCCCCTTACCCCGCCTTCACATCGGGGGTACCGCGGGCTGGGGCCGGGGCGGAGAGTTTCTGGTTGACCAGCAGATTCAGCGAGACACCCTGCTCCTCGGCCTCGACCGCCAGAGTGCGGTGTACCTGTGGTGAGGTCCGCACGGTGAAGGTGCCGCTGTAGGAGCGGTCCGCGATCGGCACGGGTGGCTTCTCGCCGTTGCCCGCCATGTCCTCGAGGACGTCGCGGACGACGGTAATGACGCCGTCGAGTGCCTCGTTCTGGGTTTCGGCGAGCCAGGACAGCGAGGGGAATTCGGCGACGGTGGCGACGAACTCGCTGTCCGGTTCCGACCAGGTCACCCGGTAGGTGTAGTGCGATGCGTCAGCCATTGTCTGCCTCCTTCATGAGCTTGTCGTAGGCGGCGAGGACCTGGTCGACCTGGTAGGGCTTGGCCTTGCCGCCTTTGCTTTTCTGAATGTTCACCCGGGGGTCTCCGGGCCACGGCGTCTTGAACACCGCGTGCGAGGTGCCGTTCTGACGTGGATCCCCGAAGACGTCGCAGCAGAAGTTGAACAGCTCGGTGTAGGTCACGCTCTGCGGACTGGCGCGCATACTTGCGAGGAGTTTCGCCTGCTCGACATGCAAATGATGGTATCACCGGTGATACCACTCGGTGCAGCCCGTCAGATCGCAGATCGGTGCCGAGGGCAATCTCGACCCATCACGGTGCATCGAATTTCGGCGGAGCGTAAATGTCTTCACTGCGCTCGACCCCCGAGTGTCACGGTCCCCTAATGGCGGTCAGCTGGACCGGGCAACTCATGGTCCGTTCTGGACATCGGTCGGCCCGGCGGTGGGATCGTGCTCGGCCGCGAAGGTGGCTTTCGCAAGGCCCAGGTAATGCTCGGCGTCGGCACGGCTGCGGGCCTGGATGTCGTAGCCGAGGCGTGTGACGACCTCTGCCGGTGTGGTGTCGAACCTGGTCATCGCGTCGTGATCGTCCAGGATCCAGGCAGCGGCTTCCCGCTCGCCCGAGGACCAGGGTTCGGCGGCCGCCCACCCGCACCGGTGCACGGCGCGGGCGCGGGTAACCCAGTCGGCGAGCCGATTCCGTCGCAGGGCGTCGACGCCGCCGTTCGCGTCCGCATCCATGGCCCAGATCGTTTCGACGAGGCGGCCGATCGGCCAGTCGTCATCCAGGGCAGGAGGGGGCTGCGCACCCACAGGAGCGATCGCAGCGTCTGCGCCGGCGGCGGGGTCTTCGACCGCGCGGAGCGCCTCGGGGAGGGTCGTTCCTGGGTGGGTGGCCTGGTAGGCGCGGGCGGCCTTCTTCTTCGCGGAATTCTTCGTCATCGCGGTGGTCCCATCACTACTCGAGGGCGACGCCCCGCATTCGCCGCCGCGGTCAGTGACGGATCGGCTGTCGCAGATCCGGTGGACCTTGCCCTCGAGTGCCACCGGAAATGATGATGCGGGCATCGATGGTGGCTCGGGGTCAGCCGTGCAACAACCGGCTCTGACCACGAATTTAGCAGCATCCGGCGACATCACCTGTGAAGCGGTTCAGCATCCACCCCACCTTGACCGACCGCCTACGGCGGGTTCAGCGACGGCAGAATTAACCGGGAGGGGTCTACCAGGTTCCGCGACCGTCGCGGGGGAGTGCCCCCGGTCACGCAGTCGGTCGTTCCTTCGGTATCAGTAGCGCAAGAAGGGCGATGATCATGCCGCCGCCGGCGAGGTACAGCCCCCAGCGATCGGTGAGCACGGTGTCGTAGTTGTCCCGAAGGTAGTCGCCGACACGGTCATTGAGCCGCCAGAAGAACACCGCGAGGGTGCCGATCCCCACGATCACGCCCAGCCACCCGGCCGCACGGGAACCCACCAGCGCGGCGACCAGCAGCAAGACCGCGGCCCCCAGCAGCAATGCCATCATGGACTTGTAGAAGGTCACCGCCTGATTCTCGATCTGCTCGACGGTGATTCCGGTGGGGAAGCCGTCGCGCAGATCGATCAGCGCGACGTCGCCCGGCGCAATGCTCCAGGCGACGGGACGGAAGGCACCGATCGCGACCGCTATGGCGCACGCGAACAGGACCAGATGGACGGAGGTGCGCATCGGGTGTTCTCCTCTGTGTCGGGCGGACGATATGGCGTGGACTTTCGTTACTCGTCCGGTGCCGGTGGTGGGGAGGCGGTCCGGAGCTGATCGAGCGTCAGTGACACCGTGGTGCGACCGGCCGCACCGAGGTGGGACCGTGCCACGGTCAGCGCTTCGAAGGTGGTCGACATGCCCAGTGCCCACGGCGCCGACTCGACCGGGGTCAGCCCACACCGAGCGAAGTGGTCCGAGAGCCGGCCGATGGCGCTGTCGAGCGCTGCAATCTGCACCGGATCCGCGTCCGGATCCGCACCGAGGTCGGTGGCGAGGACGGAGTCGGTGGTGAGCACCGGGTAGGGCCACATCAGCACCATCCCGGTGGGCAGCATCCGATGAATCGTCTCGGCCACCAGCCACAGTCCCAGGTCGTGGCCCCGCAGCGGTTCGGTGACGAACGCGATGTTCGGGATCAGGACCGCCTCGGTGACGACGGTCAGAGTCTCGTACTGTTCGGCGACCTGCTCGGCGAGTTGATTGCCGTCGAACAACCCCGCCAGCATCTCGTGATCGCCGTCGAATTGGTCCAGGCACAGGGCGATCGGGTCCCCGGTGCCGAGGCGGATCACTGTGAAGTCGAGGGAGCCGACGATCACGTCGTCGGCGTCGTCGATGTCCACCGTCATCACCAGTTCGGCGAACCAGTCCAGGCAGGCGTCGAGGTCGCTGTGACCCACACTCCGGAACCGCACCCGCGGCGCAAACAACTCGACGATGCCCTGGCCCTCTTCCTCGGCCAGGTCCGCCACCGCGGCCAGCGACAGTGCCACCAGGAGACCTCCTTCAATCGAGCCCGTGTCCGAACCCCTGCCACTATCGCGCATCACCGCGCTGTGGCACCGAATATCCCGTGCCCCTGCAGCTTCACCCCGGCCGGCTATCCACAGCCAGGTACGCCGCTCCGGGCCGCCCGTCTGCGATCGGAACTGTTTGCCGATGCCCTGTAGTGGGCAATTCTGGATCAAGATCGTTTCGGTTGCCGGCGACCGGACGATCCGAGGTTCCGTGCGTTCAGTCCCAGCAGCGCGCGGAGCCGAACCTCACCCGGTGCCGTCGCGGTGCGTGGTGAGCAGCAGATGGTCGAACCGGGCCCGCACCGCATCCGGGAGCAACGCGGCGGCGGCGACGGCAGCGACGAGGTGTTCGGCGACGATGCGCAGTTTGGTGTTGGTCTGCTGCGACCGCCAGGTGAGGATGTCGAAGGCCCGCTCGGCGGGAATGCCGTAGGCGAACATCAGCATGCCCTTGGCCTGCTCGATCACCGCCCGCGACTGCTCGAGGTCGGCGACGATCTCATCGGTCATGTCCCGGAGATCCTGGGCACGCAGATCGGTGACGTCGATGTAGAACCCGGACGTGCCGGCCACCTGCCCGTCCTCGTCCAGCATCCGGTCCCCGACGACGATGACGTGATGGATCTGCTCGTCGGTGTCGAAGATGCGGTGGCGGCTGCTGAACGGTTGCCCGGCGGTGATCATTTGGTCGAAGATCGCGGCGACCTGTGGGTGATCGTCGGGATGTTTGTGCGAGAGCAGCAGTTCGGTGGTCGGGGTGACCTGTCCCGGGGTGTAGCCGTGCATGGCGGCGACGGTGTCGGACCATTCCCAACGGTGACCGTCGAGGAAGAACCGGAAACTACCCACCCGCTGCGGGGCACCGGCCCCGACCACCTCGTCGAGCTCACTCATGCGATACCCCTCCCGCCCAGCACATCCTGAGCCGTCGCCGTCATTGCTGCCGCGCGGGCTCGGCGGACACCGGAAGTGTGCCACACCCCTATACGGCCCGAATCGTATGCCCGACGGGGTTCACCCGGGGTGTGCGGGCGGGGGTGACGGGGAACTCGTCCGGCATGGGTTTTGGTGCCGACCATCCGCTCAGCCCCGCCGCGGTGGGTGGATATCTGGTGCGGTTGGTCGGCGACCGGGACGGTGCCGCACTCGCGCACGAGGTGTCCCTGGTCGCCCTGATACCCGGGGCGGACACCGACCGTCCCCGCTACGAGGACGTGCTGGCCTGGGTCATGGGGGCGATCGTCGAAGTCGTGGAGGCGCGGTTGGGGGCGGCCCCGCCCGGGGAGACGTTCGTCCTCGAGGTCCGCCGCACCGACGGGTGCGAGTTGGTCTCGGGCGAGCTGCCCGCATCGGGGGCATGGGTGCTGCGGACCGCGGCGGCCTTTCTGGCCGACGCCCCCGCCGAGGCGGAGTATCAGCTGGCGCAGGCGGCACGGCAGCTCGACCCATTGCGGCGGGCAGAAACTCTCGCCGACGCACTGATCTGGCTGGACTTCCTCCTCGACGTCGACCTTCCCGACCCGCCAGATGTTCCTACCGTCGAGTAGCACAGCAGCCGGAAACTGCCGGCGGGCACTGCTTCTGGTGATGATGTTGTTGCTGCCCCGTGGTCGCGGTGGCGGTGCGGCACCGACGAGATTCACGCGCGCCGTTGACCTGCGGGCCTGCCCATTGAAGACGGACGCGGACGCGAACAGGACGCCCGCCGGGTGCTGTGCGCGCCGCCGAGAATCGTCCGTTCGGCCGCCGATATGTGATCGGTCGGCTTACCGTGAGCGGTGTCGCGACCACCACCGACGACCATCCCGAGGAGGGGCGATGACGGCGAAGTTTGAGCTGTTCAAGGACACCGCCGGCCAATTCCGGTTTCATCTGAAGGCCGCCAACGGTGAGATCATCGCGGCCAGTCAGGGCTACACCACGAAGGCGGCGGCGCAGAATGGGATTGCGTCCATCAAAGCCACTGCTGCAACAGCGGCCACCGAGGATCAGACCTGACACACGACGCGCTGGCCGAGAGGGCTCGCACCGTTTAGTTCGAAGACAGTGAACCTATGACTACCCATGACTCCATCCGGCGCTGGGTTGCCGAACAACTGCATCTCGACCCCGACACCGCCGGGCCGGCCGAACTCGGCCACCTCGACGAGGTCACCGCGGCGGCCGAAGCGGGGTACGTCCGCGCCCTGCTCCACCTCCGCGAATACCGCCCCCTGGTGGGATGAGACAGCTGACGTGGTAGCGGCGCGATCATTGGCGTCCACGGAGTGAAGTGCTGGTCCGTGGGTATCCCTCAGGAACACTGCGCGCGGGTCGACGGCTTCGCGGGCAGCCAGACTCTCGCGCCGACCTCTGACTCGAGAGCCGCTGTCATCCGTGAGCCCTCGGGTGCCCGACCCCTTCACCCAGGGTTTCGCGGGTGGCCCGGGAAACCCTGGGTGGAGGGGCACCGTGCCGGTACCGGCATCCGTTCAACATCCGTCGCAGCCCACGGGTGGCGGCCTCCAGGCTGGTCCATCTACCAGCGATTAGGGTGTCTGAAATGTCGAGTAACATCAATCGCGGCGGATTCGTCGCCGATCCCGGGTGATCGTCCACCCCGACTCCGAAACCAGGAAAGCGGAAGCGACCTTCGCGGGCGTGGTCGTCGAGGACTTCGCGGACGAGGCAGGCATGGCGGCGGAGATCGGTCGCCGATGGGCACCGGTGCGACGGGGGGCTGTGGCCCTCGATGACGGACGACTGGTGTTCGCCGACGACGACCACCTCGAGGCCACTGACTGAGCAGGACCTGGCCGATCGGCAGAGCGATACGAGATGTCATGGTCACCGTCTTCTCAGACGACAGTCTGATTGCCGGTCCCGCCCCCTCGGGCGCCACCACACACCAGGGCTCCACCTACCACTACGGGTCACACGCTGCGGATGATGCGGCCGCGACGCCATCGGCGGATGGTAGGACAACACCGTCCCGCCGCCGCACCGTGCCACACAGTGCCTCCGGGCCTGCAGCACTCATCGCCGGAGGGCACCGATGATGACCGGACCGCAGTGTTATCACTTTCTCGTGGACGCAATCATGTCCGACCGGGCGTTGGCAGCTTTTCCCGAGTTGGATCACATCTTCGATGACGAACATGCGACAACCACCCTGGTGGGAAGTATGCCCGGTCGAGCGGCGATGCGAAGCATCCTGGCCCGGTTGGACGACCTCGGATTCACCGTGCTGGAGATGCACCGGATACCGCGATGACAACAGCCGATCGATCGTGAGCCCATGCTCTTGCGGCTCATTCCTGGGCCGTTCCCGCACCCAGGAACCGCGCGGTACGCGGCCACGAGTGAGCCGACGACCACATCGTCAACGTCATCGATGTTCACCGTCATGATCAGTTCGGCGAACCAATCCAGGCACGGCGAGGACCGACCAAATACGCTGACAGAAAGGCCTTTTCGAAGTACCGATAACTTATATTATGTCAACTAGCCCACCTGTATTGCACCAGTAGCCCGATCTGGATGTCCGGCCCAGGCTGAGGAATCGTCTCCCGATTGACGCCACTGCTCACCCTCTTCCTATACGACGGTTAGGGCTGCACGCTGCAGGACCCGTTCCGCGTGGCGGAGCACCGGTGCGTCCACCATCTTTCCCTCGAACGCGAAGACTCCCCGTTCGTCGGCGACGGCGGCGAGAACCCGCGTCGCCCAGTCGACGTCCTCGTCGGACGGCGCGTACGCCTCCCGGATCACCGCGATCTGGCTGGGATGGATGCCGACCTTGATGTCGAATCCGACGGCGACGGCGTCGACCGCCTCGGCGCGCAACCCACCCAGGTCCTTGATGTCGAGATAGACGGAATCCAGGGCGAGCCGGTGATATGCCTTGGCTGCCAGCAGCGTCGACGACCGCACGTGATCGGCGACATCACGATAGCTGCCGTCCTCGTGGCGACTGGAGTTACCGCCCATCGCCGCCACGAGATCTTCGGCGCCCCACATCACGCCGATCGTGCTCGCCGCCAGCGCGATCTCGCTCACCGCGAGCGCACCGAGAGGCGACTCGACGAGGGCGATCACCTCACGCGGCGCCAACGACAGCACCTGGTCGGCGGACTCGCACTTGGCCAGCATCAGCCTCGTGTAGCGGGTGCCGTCGAGTGCCAGCAGATCGCGCTCGTGGTCCTCGGTTCCGACCGGATTGACCCGCACCACCGTGCGATCCGGATCCAACGGGGTGTCGATCAGGGCGACCCGCGCCGCTTCCTTGTCCGCGGGCGCCACCCCGTCCTCGAGGTCGAGGATCACCACGTCGGCTGCTGCAGCCGCTTTCGCATACCGTTCGGGCCGGTCGGCCGGGCAGAACAACCAGGCGGGCCCGGGCAGTTCCCAGCTCACGACGGCTTCTTCTGGACGAGGGTCTTGCGGACCGCGATCGCCACCACGTCGCCGTTCTGGTTGCGGCCGGTGTGCTCGAGCGTGACGATGCCCTCGCCGGGCCTGCTCTTCGACTCACGCTTGTCCACGATCTTCGTCTCCGCGTAGAGGGTGTCGCCGTGGAACAGCGGCTTCGGGAAACTGATCTCCGAGAACCCCAGATTCGCGACGATCGTCCCCTGCGTCAGTTGTGCCACCGACAACCCGACCACGGTCGAGAGGGTGAACATCGAGTTGACGAGGCGCTCACCGAACTGGGTGTTCTCGCTGTACGTGGCGTCCAGGTGCAGTGCCTGGGTGTTCATCGTCTGCGTCGTGAAGAGGACGTTGTCGGCCTCCGTGACGGTCCGGCCGGGACGGTGCTCGTACACCGCACCCAGCTCGAACTCCTCGAACCACAGGCCCCGCTGAACGATCCGCTTGACGTCATCGGCAAGGAATTCGGTCATGACGCGTCTTCTTTCGTGTCGGTGGTGTCGGTGTGCGGGGTGACTCGTGCGAGCAGCTGGTCGACCATCACCTGGTCACCGGGTGCGACGAGGATGTCGACGACGCCGTCGACGGGGGCGGTGAGCGAGTGCTCCATCTTCATCGCCTCGACCACGACGAGTGTCTGGCCTGCGGTGACATGGGCGCCCGCCTCGGCGCCGACGGCGATGACGGATCCGGGCATGGGGCTGGTGATCTCGGCCTCGCCGGCGTGGACGTCGCCGGTGCGGACACTGAGTTCGCGGACCTCACGCAGCATCGTCGTTCCGTCGGAACCGGCGAGCCAGATGTGCCCGTCGGTCTGGGCGACCCGGTAGGTTTCGCGCCTGCCGTCGATCACCACGGACAGCGTGGTTCCGTCGAGCGCCGCCGTCAGGGACAGGGTGTCGCCGTCCTCGACCTGCGCGGTGGCCTCGGACGGACTGCCCGTGATCCGCACGTGGTCGGTGCGGGTGGCAGACGACAACCGGATGCTGGTGGGCGCGGGAACCCCGACCCGCCAGCCGCTGGGAACGTCCCACGGATCCGCCTGCGCCCGCTCGGGCCAGCGCTGCAACCAGCGGAAAGCCGCAGCGGCGATCAGGGCGGCGTCGGTGGCCTCCGCGGCGACGAAGTCCTCGAGCCGTCGGTCGAGCAGACCGGTGTCGAGGTTGCCGGCCACCACGTCGGGATCGGCGAGCAGGAAGCGTGCGAACTCGATGTTGGTGACCACTCCCAGCACACCGGTGCCGGCCAGTGCCCGGTCCAGCTTGCGCAGCGCACCGGCGCGGTCGTCGGCGTGGGCGATGACCTTCGCCAGCATCGGGTCGTAATCGCTGCCGACCACCGTGCCGGGCTGCAGCCCGGAGTCGACCCTGACACCGGGGCCGGCGGGTTCGACCACGTCGGCCACGAGTCCACCGGTGGGGAGGAATCCGCGACTCGGATCCTCGGCGTAGACGCGGGCTTCGATGGCGTGACCGGTGAGGGTGATGTCGTCCTGGGTGAAGCCGAGAGGCTCACCGGCGGCCACTCGCACCTGCCACTCGACGAGGTCCAGGCCCGTGACGAGTTCGGTGACCGGGTGCTCGACCTGCAGCCGGGTGTTCATCTCCATGAAGAAGAACTCGTCGGGCTTGTCGGCGGAGACGATGAACTCGACCGTTCCCGCTCCGGAGTAGTCGACGCTGCGCGCCGTGTTGCAGGCGGCCTCGCCGATCCGGGCGCGCGTCGCCTCGTCCAGCAGCGGCGACGGCGCCTCCTCGATGACCTTCTGGTGGCGACGCTGCAGACTGCATTCGCGCTCACCGAGATGGACGACGTTCCCGTGCCCGTCCGCGAGGATCTGCACCTCGATGTGCCGGGGCCGCAGCACGAAGCGTTCGAGGAAGAGTGTGTCGTCGCCGAACGCCGACGCCGCCTCCCGCCGCGCGCTGCGCAGTGCCTCCGCGAGTGCGCCCGGCTCCTCCACCAGTCGCATGCCCTTGCCGCCGCCACCTGCCGACGGCTTGACGAGGACCGGGTATCCGATGTCGCCTGCGGCCGCGATCAGTTCGTCGTCGGACAGGCCGGGACGGGCGATGCCGGGTACGACGGGCACGTCGAACTTCGCCACCGCGTTCTTGGCGGTGATCTTGTCGCCCATCACCTCGATCGCGTGAGCGGACGGGCCGAGGAACGCGATTCCCGCGTCCGCGCAGGCCCCGGCGAACTTGGAGTTCTCCGACAGGAACCCGTAACCGGGATGGATGGCCTGCGCGCCGGTTGCCTGCGCCGCCGCGATCACCTTCTCGATGACGAGGTAACTCTCCCGTGCCGCGGCCGGACCGAGCAGCACCGCGGTGTCGGCCTCGCGGACGTGCCGCGCGTCCCGGTCCGCCTCGCTGAACACGGCGACGGAGCGGATTCCCATGGCCCGCAGGGTGCGGATCACGCGCACCGCGATCTCGCCGCGGTTGGCTACCAGGACGGTATCTATCCGAGTCATTTCAGTCATTCCACTCACATCCGGAAAACGCCGTAGGAGACCGGCTCGACCGGTGCGTTCGCACACACCGAGAGCGCCAGTCCGAGAACAGTTCTGGTGTCGGCGGGGTCGATGATGCCGTCGTCCCACAGCCTGGCCGTCGAGTAGTACGGATTGCCCTGCGCCTCGTACTGCTCGCGGATCGGCGCCTTGAACGCCTCTTCGTCCTCGGCCGACCACGGGTTGCCCGCGCTGTCGAGTTGCTCGCTGCGCACCGTCGAGAGCACAGACGCCGCCTGCTCGCCGCCCATCACGGAGATCCGGGCGTTCGGCCACATCCACAGGAACCGCGGCGAGTACGCCCGCCCGCACATCGAGTAGTTGCCCGCACCGTAGGAGCCGCCGATCACGACGGTCAGCTTGGGAACCCGGGCGCATGCCACCGCGGTCACCATCTTGGCGCCGTGCTTGGCGATGCCGCCCGCTTCGTAGTCGCGACCGACCATGAAGCCGGCGATGTTCTGGAGGAACAGCAGCGGAATCTTGCGCTTGTCGCACAGTTCGATGAAATGCGCGCCCTTCATCGCGGACTCGGCGAACAGCACGCCGTTGTTGGCGACGATGCCGACCGGGTGGCCCTCGATGTGCGCGAAACCGGTGACCAGGGTCTTGCCGTACTCCGCCTTGAACTCCTGGAACTCGCTTCCACCGGCGGTGCCGGATCCATCGACGCCGTCCACGATGCGGTCGATGACCTCGTGGACGTCGTACGGGGTGCGCGGGTCGGTGGGGACCACGTCGTAGAGGTCGGTCTGCGGTGCCGACGCGGGGACGGCGCTGATCACGTCCCACGGACGCTCGGCGCGCGGGCCGAGGGTTGCGACGATGTTCCGCACGATGCGCAGCGCGTCCTGGTCGTCTTCCGCGAGGTGGTCGGTGACGCCGGAGACCTTCGAGTGCAGGTCGCCACCGCCGAGTTCCTCCGCCGTCACGACCTCACCGGTGGCGGCCTTCACCAGCGGCGGGCCACCCAGGAAGATGGTGCCCTGGTTGCGGACGATGACGGCCTCGTCGCTCATCGCGGGCACGTAGGCGCCGCCCGCGGTGCACGAGCCGAGGACCGCCGCGATCTGCGGGATGCCCTGCGCGCTCATCGTGGCCTGGTTGTAGAAGATGCGGCCGAAGTGCTCGCGGTCCGGGAACACCTCGTCCTGCCTGGGCAGGAACGCGCCGCCGGAGTCGACGAGGTAGATGCACGGCAACTGGTTCTGCAGCGCGATCTCCTGCGCCCGCAGGTGCTTCTTCACCGTCATCGGGTAGTAGGTGCCGCCCTTGACGGTCGCGTCGTTGGCGACGATCACGCATTCCCGCCCGGACACCCGGCCGATGCCGGCGATGACGCCCGCTCCGGGGCATTCGTCGTCGTACAGGCCGTTCGCCGCGAGCGGGGAGATCTCGAGGAACGGGCTTCCGGGGTCGAGCAGGGTGTCTACTCGATCGCGGGGCAGGAGCTTGCCTCGGCTGACGTGCCGCTCGCGCGACTTCTCGCTGCCACCGAGCGCGGCCACGGCCAGCCTCGACTTCAACTCGTCCACCAACTTCGCGTGTTCAATCCTGTTGCGCGGATCGTTGCCTACCATCACGCCTCATTACCTCGCAGATTCGGTTAATGACTCTTAACCTAGTGAGGTTGTCGGTGCGTGCCCCCTGCTCCCGCAGCGATGATTTGGGGTTTGTTATATCCCCGCGGGATAGCGACCGTGGCAACAGCCCGCGCTAACGTCGGCCACGGATGTGACGGGCATCGCATAACTAACGCAAAGGGAGGCCGGCCAATGAGTTTCGGTGCTGTTGGTCTGATTGAAACGGTGGGGCTGGTCGGAGCGATCCAAGCGGCCGACTCGATGGTGAAGGCTGCCAACGTGGACCTGGTGGGTTACCGCACTCTGCGAAATGGCCAGGTCACGGTCATGGTGCGCGGTGACGTCGGAGCGGTGAAGGCCGCGGTCGACGCGGGCATCGTCGCCGCCCGCGAAACCGGGGAACTGGCAACCTCGCACGTCATCGCCCGCCCGCACGGTGAGACCGAGGACGTACTGTCGGCCGCGATTCCCGCGGTCGACTGACACAGAGCTACATCGTCGAGGTGCCCGTGGCTGTGACAGCCACGGGCACCTCGACGATTACCGCGGATGATGAACTAAGTGAGCCACGCTGTCGACCCACTCGATTGCGGTGTCGCCGTTCCATCGGAGCAGTGACAGCGTGGGGTGACCGCCGCGCACATGCGCGATGTCAGATCCCTCGACGATGCTGATACCGGGGGACGGCAGATCCCGTACCGGCAGCGCGTCGGCGTGCCGATCGAAGTCGGCGATGAACGGCAGCAGCGTTGGTGCAGTGCCGGCGAGCGTCCACGGCGCCGCGACCAGCGGTCGCACTTGCTCACCGGGCAGATTGGGCACGTTGAGGTTGAACACCGATCCGGCGTCCGCGCTCATGATGTTCGGCAAAATGGCGCCGACCACGGCCGTGGCGGTGTCCCAATGACGTTCAACGCCGTCCGCCTCGGGTTCTTCGATCTCGAAGTCGAGGTGAAGCGATGCTGCCAGTGCGGTCACGCCGTGGGCGCCGGCGACCATTGCCGCGCTGGCGGTGCCCGAATGCAGCACCGCAGCACCAAGGTTCGAACCCTCGTTGATCCCGGAAAGTACGAGGTCGGGCACTGGGCCGAAACGGCCGAGCACCGCCGCGAGCGCGATCATGCCCGGATGCGCCGCCACTGCGTAGGCCTCGACTCCCGGTAGACCCGGCAGCCGACGATGGCTTACCTCGAGGCGCTCGTCGACCAGGAACATCGTCAAACCGCCGGCGCAACCGCTGGCTTGACGGTGAGGAGCGGCGACCGTGACGTCATACCCCTGCTCACATGCGATACGAGCGAGGGCGAGCAACCCCGGCGCGTCGATCCCGTCATCGTTGGTGACCAGCACGTGGGGTCGACGCCTCACGGCATCGCCAATCGCACCGCGAGCAGCAACTCATTGTCCTCCGCGGGTTCGGCGCCGGCCACTAACGGCTTCCCCCCGGGCCCGGGGGCAGAGGTCGAGTCCGCCTGTAAAGTTTGCGTCGCCGGGGGCCGGTGTGGAGTGATCCGTGCTTGTAAGGCCTTCGCTCCGGAGACTCTGCGCTGAACCCGCGCCGGCACCTCGGGGGACGTGGGCAACGCTACGACTGGCGAAGCCGGGCATGCACATGCCGACGTCTCGGTCGCCCTGGCGAACAGATGCGCCAAAATCTCCTGCGGCCAGATCGCGACGAACTCCGCGCCCGCGGCGAGCAACTGCTCTTCGGTATGCATACCCCAAGCGACCCCGACCGCTCGGATCCCGGCCCTCACTGCCGCTTCGACGTCACCGACCGTGTCGGTGATGATGGCGGTCGCCCCCGCCGGAACCGCACCGCCGGCCGCCGATTCATCGTAGAACGCCTGGCAGCGCCGACCAGAGCCTTGCGCCGCATCGTCGAGGAACCGCCGGATGCCCTTGGCCTTGTCGGGTTCGACGTCACCCCCGAACACGTGCCCGAAGCAGTATTCGAGCGTGTTCTTGCGCAGAATTCGGCGGATGACCTCGGTCGAGTTCGACGACAGAACGGCCAATGTCGCATGCGGCACCAGCGCTTTCACGACGTCGACCATGCCGGGGATCATCAGTGGGGCGTAGTCGGCGCCGAGGCTGCGCATGAAGTCCTCCTCGACCACGTGCGCATGCTCGGCGTCGCGGCAGAGACCGCGCAGGGAGACGAAGAAGTTGTTGGCGAACATCTCGTAGAACTGTTCGGGTGTTGTGACCCCGAGACGGTGTGCGGCACTGATTTTTTCGAAAACACGCCAGGATGCCTCGCGGGTCTGCACGAGCGTGCCGTCGAGGTCGAAGATCACCGCCTGGGGTGGCTCTGGTCGGCACATGGTCAGCTGCCGGTCGCGTCGGACGCGCTGTAGATCTTGCACAGCTGCTGGGGGCCGATGAAATCCTGGATCTCGCCCCACCCGCGTCGCGATCCCGAACGCCATTCGGCGAGCACGTTGTACCCCACCGTGCCCGGGCCGGCCTGCCAAGGGAAACTCGTCCGCCCGAAGCCCTGGAGTTCGTACTCCCGGCCCTCGCTGTCGGTGAGTTCGAGCTCGACCGATTTCGCGAAGAACCCTTCCCGGATCGTGCGCCCGCGGCCCGCCGCCAACCCATACAGCTCGCCCTTGTCGACGACGTAACCGTGTTGGAGGGTCAATTCGGTGGCGGCGTCGGGGCCACCGTTGGGATCGAAGTCGAAGATTCCGTGGATGGCGAAGTCCTTGGAGAAGTGCGCGTGCAACCAGCTCATGGTGTGACCCTGGTGTTCCGAGCGCAGACCCCAGCTGTGGTCCATCGTCGAGACGCAGTCGACGGCATACTTCTTGCCGCGCAGGTTCACCTCCCCCTCGAAGTGGCCCGACTGGTCGAAGTGCCCGGCGTAGGCCTCGCCCCAGGCGAAAACGCCGTCGTCGGCCTGCTTGGCGACGATCGGATCCTGCTTGGGGTCGTGGATGTCGAAGGCGTCGGCGATCGCGGTGTAGCGGAAGGCCAGCGAGACATCGTCACCGTTGTCGAACTCGACATCCCACACCCGGTTCGGTTCGCGGCAGACCACGTGCAGGCCATTGTTCAAACGGTAGTCGCGCAGGTTGCGCGGCTCCGGAATGGGAAGATGGTGCTGGGCGTCCCAGTACTCGGCCTGCCAGGGCGCCTGAACGAACTTCGAGTTCATGGCGATCGTGGAGATCGCGACGCCCGCGTTCGGCCGGAACAGCGCATACACTCCGACGTTCAGGGTGGCTTCCGGGATGTAGAAGCCGAAGAAATTCGTCTCCGTCCATGTGGGATCGTCGCTGGTGGGGGTGTGAAAATCGGCGTCGATGTCTTCGATCATCTGACTCTCCTAGGCTCTGGCGGTTGCCGCACGGTCTGATTACCCGACGCGGTCCTCGTCACCGCACACCTTGCCGAACCCGAGATGCCCCCGCCACATCCATGCGGGACAACTGCCCGGTCGAGAGCTGTCCCTGAGAGATAACGACCTTGTGGGGGGCGTCACCGTAGCGTCCTCATCGATGCACTCCCGGGTCACTAGGGGTGAGCGGGAGTGCATCGATCCCGTTCGTTTTCGGCGACCAGTAAAGAAGGCGGTCCTCACGGTGAGACTTGCACGTGTTGTCGGCCAGGTGGTGTCCACCGCCAAGGTCCCCGAACTGTCGGGAACGACGATTCTGGTCGTCGAGGAT
The DNA here is from genome assembly GCF_042671975.1 of Rhodococcus sp. NPDC127593. Classification (NCBI taxonomy): domain Bacteria; kingdom Bacillati; phylum Actinomycetota; class Actinomycetes; order Mycobacteriales; family Nocardiaceae; genus Rhodococcus; species Rhodococcus sp. NPDC127593. The sequence goes on from NZ_JBHXWI010000024.1 coordinate 48,445, forward strand.
ATCGCCCAATCAGACGGCGAGAGCAGGCGGTCGTATGCCGCTATCGACCTCGTCGGCGCAGGACAGGACGAAGTCGTCCTGGTTGTGTCCGGAGGCGCGGCACGAGTGGACCAGGCCACCACCGGTGTCCCGGTCGACCAGGCGATCGTCGCCATCGCGGACACGATCGTCACTCACGGTGAGGTCACGTACTCGAAATGACCACAAGAACTGACGCAGTGCCCACATCACCCGTCGATTTACCCAGCACGACCACAAATGGAGGAAAGACCATGGCAACCACTCAGACCACCCTGCCCGCCCGCGGCGCCGGAGCACTCGGCCTGATCGAGACCAAGGGTCTCGTCGGGGCGATCGAGGCAGCCGACGCCATGGTCAAGGCAGCCAACGTACAACTGCTCGGGCACCGCGAAATCGGTGGAGGCCTGGTCACCGTGATGGTGCGCGGTGACGTCGGCGCGGTCAAGGCCGCCACCGATGCCGGCGCAGTCGCCGCAGGTAAGGCCGGCGAGGTCGTCTCAGTGCACGTCATCCCGCGTCCCCACGACGAAACCGAGAGTGTGCTGTCAAACCTGACTCGGCCCAAGGGTGCTTGAGAATCGATCTCGCTCGGAGCGCAGCGACACCCGTCTGCGCTCCGGACCGAGCCATGGAAGGTAGAAGACCGTGACAGCAACGCTTGACGCGGACCTGGCGGCGCTGGTTGATGTTCGCGCGCAGGTTTCCGCCACGAAGAAGGCATTCGACGCGATCGAAGGCGCCGACCAGCAATGGCTCGACAACATCGTTCGGGCCATGGCGAAAGCGGGTTACGCCGCCTCCGAAGAACTCGCCCGGATGGCGGTCGACGAGACCGGCTACGGCGTCTACGAAAACAAGATCATCAAGAACCGTTTCAACACCGGTTTCGTGGCGGACTGGATGCTCGAACGCCGCGCGGTCGGCGTGCTCTGGGCCGACGAGGAGAACAAGGTCACCGCCGTCGGGTCTCCGATGGGCGTGATCGCTGCGATCATCCCGGTCACCAACCCCACGGCCACCGTGTTGTTCAAGAGTCTGGCCGCGATCAAGTCGGGCAACGCCGTGGTACATGCGCCGCACCCGCGGGCGGCGCGGTGCTCCGCCCGGGCGGCGGAGATCATGGCGGAGGCGGCGGTGCGTGCCGGTGCCCCGGAGAGTCTGGTCGCCTGCCTGCAGCAGCCCACCCTGGAGGCGACCCGGGAGCTGATGCGGCACGGAGATATCCGTCTGGTTCTTGCCACGGGTGGTCCCGCCATGGTCGCGGCCGCCTACTCGAGCGGCAAACCGACCATTGCGGTCGGCGCGGGGAACGTCCCGGCGTACGTCGACTCGACGGTCGCGGATCTCGCGGAGACGGCGACGATGATCGTGACCTCGAAGTCCTTCGACAACGGCACCGCCTGTGTCGCCGAGCAATCCGTCGTGGTCGCCACCGCTGTCGCCGATCAGTTCGTCGGGGAACTCTCCCGCGCCGGTGCCGCCTGGCTGACGACGGACCAACAGGCCGCCTTGACGAAGACGCTGTTCGACGAGCGCGGTGGACTGCGCGCAAACGCGGTGGGTCAGTCCGCGATCCGGCTGGCCGAGATGTCCGGGTTCACTGTCCCGGCGGCGACGAAGGTACTGGCCGCCGAGATGACCGAGGTCGGTGACCATGCCCTGCTCTCACGGGAAATCCTCGGTCCGGTGCTGACCATCTACCGGGAGGCGGACTACCAGGCGGGGTGGCGGCGCTGCCGGGAGATCCTGGCACTGGGTGGTGAGGGACATACCGTGGCCGTGCACAGCTCCGATCCGAAGGTGGTGGCCAAGTTCGGAGAGCTGCCGGCCGGCCGCATCGTCGTCAACACTCCCGCCCTCTTCGGTGGGATGGGGTACTCGACGAACGTCGATCCCTCCTTTCAGATCGGCACCGGAACGTGGAGCGGGTCGATCTGCTCGGACAACGTCACCCCGCTGCACCTGGTGAACATCAAGCGCATCGCTCACGAGGCCCGGCCGTGGCGTGGAGTGTTCGACTGATGTCTTCCGAGAACATCGCGCAGACACTCGAGCAAGCGCACCAGCGCATCCGTTCCGCCAGAACGGATCACGACGGTGATCTGCGCACCGGCATCGACCTGGGGACCGCTACCTGCGTGATCACCGTGGTCGATGCCGCGGGCCAGCCGGTGTGGATCGATTTCGATCGCACCGCCGCCATTCGCGACGGTGTCGTGGTGGACTTCGCGGCTGCGGCTGCCGCGGTGCGCAAGCTCAAGGCCACCGCCGAGGCGGAACTGGGTATCGAGCTGGTCAATGCGGCCACCGCCTTTCCCCCGTGCATCGGGGAGGCCGACAGTCGGGCCTGCCGGTTCGTCCTCGAAAGTGCCGGCTTTGACGAGGTCACCTTGGTCGACGAGGTCAGCGCCGCCAACAAGACCCTCGAGGTCACCGACGGGGTGGTCATCGACGTCGGTGGCGGATCAACCGGGGTCGGGGTCTTCGAATCCGGGCAACTGACCGCCCTCGATGACCGCCCCGGCGGAGGACACCACCTGGATTTGATTCTCGCCGGCGCCTTGGGTGCCACCGTCGCCGAGGCCGAGGAATGCAAACGCGCTGGTTCCGACGACTACCTCGCCATCCTGCGGCCGGGAATCGAGCGGATCTGTTCCTCGATTCGGGATCTGACCCAAGGTGCCGAGCACCTCGAACTCCATCTCGCCGGTGGCGCTCTGATGCTTCCGGGCGCCGATACGACCATCAGCAAATACCTGGGCCGGCGCGTGCAGGCTTATCCGCACGCGCTGCTCATCACTCCATTGGGAATCGCGAGGTACGCATCATGACAGGCACAGCAACACTCCGGACATACGCATTCATCGATCGAATGCAGCCGCAGTGTGCGGCGCACGTCGCTGCAACAAGTCCCGGCGACCCGCCGTTGGCTGGCATGTCAGAGTTGTTCGTCGAGATGGCCCCGGGTAATGAGGTATTCCGGGCGGCGGACATCGCGTTGAAGTCTTCCAGTGTGCGGCCGGCCCTGCAGATCATCGAACGAGAATTCGGCCTGCTCGAGATCCACTCCGAGCACCAGGCGGATGTCCTGGCGGCCGGCGAGGCTGTGCTCGACGCGCTCGGCATGAAGGAAACCGACCGGATCAAGCCGGTGGTGGCGTCGACCCAGTTCATCACCAATGTGCACGGCTACCAGGCGCAGCTGCTCAACAAGTGGCGTAAGGGCACTCTGCTGATGCCCGGGTCGAGTCTGTTTGTCATGGAAGTTTCCCCCGCGGCGTATGTGGCGCTGGCCGCGAACGAAGCGGAAAAGGCCGCCGACATCGATGTCATCGAAATCCGCGCCGTGGGCCGGTTCGGTCGTCTGTTCCTGGCCGGCAGCGAGAGCGAAGTGGCGACCGCCCGGGATGCCGCAGTCGCCGCCCTCGAAGCCCTCGAGGGGACTGAGGAGGCCCGGCGATGACCGTCTTCGGTGTCGATGCGGTGGAAGCTCTCACTGGTCCAGCGGGGACTAGCGAGCTGACGGTCGGTGCGAAAGACATCGTCACCCCGCTCGCGCGGGAGTTGGCCCGCGAACGGGGAGTGACGATCGTCGTCGCCACCGCCCGCCCGGCCACTGCCCCAGTCGCCCCGGCCACCTCAAACGGGGCGACTTCCCCGGCATCCCCCCTGGTGACACCGGTGTTCACTCCCCCGTCCTCGAACGGCTCGTCCACTCCCCCGGCGCCGCTGAAGCCGCCGGCCCCGGCTCTGTACCGGCGCGGGGCGCCGCTGCATCCCTCCGTAGCACCTGCCGCGCTGTATCAGCCCCGCCCCCGACGCCCCGAGGTCGCAGGCACCGGAAAGTCGGTCAAGCGAGTGGTGGTCGTCGGCGCCGGGCATGTCGGAATGATCACCGCGATGAAGCTCGCCGAGGCAAACATCATCGAGGAAGTCGTCCTCGTCGATATCGCCGAAGGCCTGGCGGCGGGCATCGCGCTGGATCTGACCCATTCGACGGCGCTGCTCGGCTTCGACACCAAGGTCCGCGGCGTCACCAGCCTCGCGGAGGCCGGGTCCGCCGAGTATGTGGTCATCACCGCAGGCCGTGCCCGCCAGCCCGGGATGAGCCGAACCGACCTGGTGGAGGTGAACGCCGCCATCGTCGGCGGCATCGCCCGCGACGCGGCCGCGATCTCGCCCCAGACGGTGCTGCTGGTGGTCACCAATCCGCTCGACGAGATGACCCACCACGCCTGGCGCGCCTCGGGGTTGCCCGCCGAGCGGGTCATCGGGATGGCCGGAGTGCTCGACAGCTCCCGCTTCCAGGCGTTGACCGGGTTGGCCACCGACGCCGCCCCGTCGACAGTGAGCGCCTTGGCGTTGGGCAGTCACGGCGACGAGATGGTCATCCCGCTCTCCCAAGCCCGGGTGGGGGGCACCACGATCACCCACGCGCTGCCGGAGGCGAAGGTCACCGCACTGGTCGACCGGGCCCGCAACTCCGGCGCCGAGATCGTCGGACTCCTCAAATCTGGTAGCGCCTTCTTCGCCCCAGGTGCCTCCGCCGCCCGGATGGTCTTGGCGATGGCGACCACTTCCGACGAAATCATCGCCGCCACCGTGCGTGCTCACGGGCAGTACGGCATCGCCGACGGCTACGTCGGTCTGCCGGCCCGGTTGGGCCGCACCGGGTTGCGGGAGATCGTCGAGCTGCCGCTGGCGGCGGACGAACTGACGGCAGTGCGCACGGCCGCTACCCGGATCGCTGAACGGGTGGCCGACCTCGAGCGAACACCGGCCCCGTCATGAGAGCGGTGGTGTTCGCTGGGGTCGGCGCCGTCGAGGTCTCCAGTGTGTCCGATCCCGTTCTCGTCGATCCGACGGACGCTCTGGTCAAGGTGCATCGGGCGGCGATCTGTGGAACCGATCTGCACACGATCGGCCATCCCGACGGCATGTCCCGCGGAGCCGTTCTCGGACACGAGTTCACCGGCACCGTCGTCGCGGTCGGATCCGCGGTGCGCACCTTTGCGTCCGGAGATCGCGTCAGCGGCGCCGACTTCACCGCGTGCGGGCACTGCTGGTGGTGCCGCCACGGCAATCACTGGGAGTGTGGTCAGCGCCAGTTCTTCGGCACCGGCGAGGCTTTCGGTCCCGCACTGGCCGGCGCTCAAGCAGAGATAGTCCGGGTACCGCACGCCGACGTCGTCCTGCATCACATCGCGGACGGAGTCTCGGACGAGGCCACCCTGTTCTTCGGGGACGTGCTGGCAACCGGGTACGCGGCGGTGCAACGGTGTGACATCTCGCCCGGCGAGACCGTCGCGGTCATCGGCGGTGGTCCGGTCGGACAGCTGACCAGCCTCGCCGCGCAGGCCTGCGGGGCCGGGCCGGTCGTGTTGGTCGAGCCGGTCGCGGAGCGGCGAGCGATCGCGCAGGCGCATGGTGCCCTGGTCGCGTCCCCGGAGGACGCACGCCCCCTCATCGACGCCCTGACCGATGGGCGCGGCGCCGATGCCGTCATCGAGGCCGTCGGCGGCCCCCGCGGACTCGACACCGCGTTCGGGTTGGTCCGCCGCCGCGGAACCGTCGTCTCGGTCGGAGTTCATCAACAATCGACCTGGCCGCTGCCGGTGGGACGGGCGTTCGCCGACGAGCTGACGCTGCGCTTCGCGATCGGAAACGCGATCCGCGATCGTGACCAGCTCTCTGGTTTGGTGGCCTCCGGGGCGATCGACCCGACCGTCATCATCGACCTGCGAGTCGGCCTCGAGGACTCGCCCGCCGCGTACGAAGCGATGACTGACCGCCGTACGCTGAAGGCAGTCATCGAAGTGTCCTAGGCACACTACCGACGAGGCGGAAATGGACGACCCGAGAAGCTCTCAGCGGTCACGCGAGGCCACCCCGTTTAGCGCGATGCTGAACGGGGCGTTTCCCGTCGAGCGGCTTCGGGAGCTGCTGGCGACTCTGCCGCAGACCGCCGCCGATGCCGCGGAAGCGGTCGTGACAGCGTTCGGCAGTAGCCTCCCGGTCACCGTCTTCCAGCGTCACGACCTCGACTGGTCCGTCCTCGCCGGTACCGAAGCCCACGCTGACCAGACCCAATTGACCGCACTCGAATGCGCCGCCGGGCCGCTCATGCCGCGCGCGGCCACGGTGGGGAACGTCGCCGTCGTCGTCGACCCGGTTGTACCGGATGACATGGTCGCGGCGCACCGCACCCTGCTGGCCCAGCTGTGCGTCTGGATCGACCTGACCGCCCAGGCGCATGCCTCCACCGAGGAGTTTGCAGCCCTCGACGACGAGGCCGCGGTCATGCGCACCGTGGCCCACCAGATCCTCAGCGCCCAGGACCTCGACCAGGTGCTTCTCAACATCACCACCCAGACCTTGCGAATGTCCGAATCAGACATCTGCGGCGTGTTTCTCCGGGAGGGTGAAGAGCTGCGCATGCGCAGCTGCGCCGGGCACCGAGTGATCGACACCGCGCGGCTGCGCATGAAGAAGGGTCAGGGCGTGGCTGGACTTGTCTTCGAAACCGGGAAGGTCGCCAAGATCGACAGTTACCTACAGGACGCCACCATCAGCAAGGACTTCATGTCCCTCGCCGAACAGGAAGCGACTCGTTCGGCGCTGGCCGTGCCACTGGTGGTGCACGGTGACCTGATCGGTGTCCTCGAGGTATGGCGGCGCCGCTACTCGTCGTTCACCGACCGCGACGTCCGGAGGCTGGTGGCGTTGGCCGACCTCGCCACCATCGCCATCGAGAACGGCCGGCTCTACGACGCCCAACGCGCCACCGTCGACGAACTCGACAACACCCGCATTTCCCTCGAACGACAACTACGTCTACTCAACCGTTCCTCCACGCTGCAGCACTCGTTGATCGAGATCGTGCTCGCCAACTCCGCCGTCACCAGCTCCGTCGCCCGCACCGTCGGAACCGAGCTGGGCTGCGATGTTGCCATCATCTCCGACACCGGCGAAATCGAGGCCACCTTTCCTCGTGCCTTCGACGCCGCTGATCTGCTTGACGACGTGGCCGGCCGAAACGGCGCCCTTCCACAACGAGCGATCAAGCTCGTTGCACGCGATGGCCGCACCATTTGGGCCCACCCGGTCATCGCCGCCGAAAATCAGTACGGTGCAGTCTGTTTGATCGGTGGCAACGAGGACGCCGAGATCATGGAGGTCGCGTGCGGACAGGCCGCCATGGTCTGTTCGCTCACCCAGCTCCAGCAGCGCGCGGCCAGCGCCGCACGCGCCGAAGCACTCGACCAGCTGCTCTGGGACCTGATGGAGGGGACAACGGAACAACGGTCCGCCGCCCGCAGCCGCACCCATCAGATGGGGGTCCGGCTCAAGGGTTTTCACCGGGTCGTCTACGGGGTGCTCGAGAACGCCGACACCATTGCCGCCCAAGAGGGGTGGACCACTTCGTCCGCGGACGCCTTGCGGCGCAACGTTCTCAACGGTGTTCGCGGCTGCACCACTTCCGCGCCGTTGACGTTGACCAGTGTGCGAGGAAATTGGATCGTGGCTCTCGCCCCGATCAAGGACCGTGAACGTGCCCGCGCCTTGCTGGACGAATTGAACAAGGTCACTACGCAGTGCCATCCGGACCTGCGCATCACCTGGGGGGTCAGTTCAGCGCGCAGTGATCCGGCCGATTATCCGGCGGCCTTCGGCGAAGCGAAGACCGCGCACGCCGCCTCCCGTCGCCTGGGAACGGTGTCGTTGTACGACGAACTCGGGATCGTCCGGCTTCTACTGGGGAGCAGCGACAATCCCGACCTGCAGGGTTTCATTAAAGAGGTGACCGAGCCGCTGCTCCAGTACGACCAGCAGTCCGACGGATCGCTCCTGAAAACCCTCCGCACCTTCTTCGACGCCAACTGCTCACAGAAGGATGCCGCCGAGCGGCTCTTCGTCCATCCCAAGACCCTCGCCTACCGACTCGAGCTGATCCGCAAACTCACCAATCTGGACTTGTCGCAACACTCGGATCGGATGCGCGCCGACCTGGCGCTGCGGCTCTTGCAGGTGACCGAGGCGGTCAGCGACTTGGATGGCCAATCGCACCCGCCATTCGGCTGAGAGTGGTGTGTGGTCCCCCGGTCCGGGTATTCACCACACACCACCCGTCGCCAGTTCGATCTGTGGCCCGGTTCTTGTTCTGGACGCTCCACAACTCCCCCACCGTCCCGGGTGGTCCTGCGCGCGCAATTGCCCGAGGGTGGCACACAATGACCTGCAAGCGGTCGCCGTGTACCACCCTCGGACGCCGAGGCTAGTTCCGGCGGTCTCGCTGCCCCAGAGCCAGGATCGACGGCCGCACCTCGTCACCGTCGACGCCGAAGCGGGTGAACCCGCGCTCCTGCAGGGACTGCACCAGTTCTGCCGAGACCGATCCGCTCAACCGGATCCCCACCCGTCGCGCGGGATCCTGGGCAAGGACCGCAGCTACGGTGTCTACCAGCGCACCGACCTGATCGTCGATCTCGACGCGAGGATCAACCGTGATCAGACCCCGCCGCAGATACGAATCGAGCGGCTCGCTGGTCAGCAGGTGCCGCGCCGAGATGCCGGCCACGGCCGCCTGCAGCACCCGCAGTTCGATCCACACGACATCACTGCGCTCGATGATGGCGTCGATGGACGCGATACCGCGAGGGCTGGTGAGATAACCACCGATCTCGACCCGGCCTGAATCGGGCAGACTGTCCCGTAGCGCGACCAGCGCGGCGATCTCACCGCCGTCGGCGATCTTGCGGACCGTGAAGTGCACGCGCAGTTCGGTGTCCGCGCTCTGCAATGCCGTGGCGATGCCACGCAACTGCGCGGACAGGATCTCCTCGGACCCGAGAGGCAACGCCAATTCCGGATGCGCGATGAACAACTCGGCCGTGCGCAGCAGCTCGCTGGCTTCGTCGGCGTGGAAGTCGATCGCCCGCACCCCGAACTCGGACACGCTCGCACCGGCGAACAACTTCGAGAACTCGGTGGCCACGGCCGCCTCGAGGGCGGCGCTGGCATCGCTGATCTCACCCTCGCGCAGCGTAGAGATGATCCCGTCGAGGTGCCCGGTGGTCGCCAGGACATCGTCGATTCCCGCCACCAGCCCCGTCGCCCCGCGCGCGAGCGCCTGACACGCCTGATCGGGGGTCGTTGCCCGAGCGAACACCTGCGCGCCGGCGCGGGCGCGGGCGAGTTCGAGCAGCCCTGAGAGACGGTCGTCTTCGGCCGCCGGCTCACTGAGCTCGATCTCACCGGCAATCACCTCACCCGACGAACCATCGAGGGAGACGACATCGCCGATGGTCAGGGTCTTGCCCGCCACCCGCATGGTGCCCGCGGCAGGATCGATATCCAACGCCCCGCATCCCACGACGCACGTTGTCCCCAGCGCACGCGCCACCACGGCGGCGTGACTGGTCGAACCACCGGTCGCGGTGAGGATGCCATCGGCGGCGATCATGCCGTGCAGATCTGTCGGGCTGGTCACCGGCCGCGCCAAGATGACCGTCTTGCCTTCCTTGACCGCCTGCTGTGCGGCGTCGGAGTCGAAGTAGAGTTCGCCGACCACGTGCCCGGGAGCAGCTCCCACGCCGGTGGCCAGAAGCCGTCCGTCCTCGCGGGCGCGGGCGTAGGCATCGGGGTCGAAGCCGGGGCGCTGAACCTGGCGGATCTGGTCGAGGGTCAGGGCCGACAGGGCACCGGATGTAGTCACGACCTGCTCGGCGAGCAGGTCCGCCGCTATCCGGATCGCCGCCTGGGCGGTGCGCTTGGCGCTGCGGACCTGGAGCATGTACAAGATGCCGCGCTCGACAGTGAACTCGATGTCGAGAACGTCACCGCGGCGGCGTTCGAGTTCGGCGCAGGTATTTTCCAGTTCGGTATACACGTGCGGAAGCCGGTCGCGCAGCGCGGTCACCGGGTCCGGGGTGCGGATACCGGCGACGACGTCCTCGCCCTGGCTCGCTGCCAGGAACTCGCCGAACAGCCCAGGTTCACCGGTGACCGGGTTGCGGGTGAACACCACACCCGATCCCGAGTCCTGATCGAGATTGCCGAACACCATCGACTGCACGACGACCGCGGTTCCTAGGTCGTTCGGGATCTTGTGCACCTCACGGTATTTCACGGCGCGCCGGGTGTTCCACGAGCGGAAGACGGCCTCTACGGCGCCGATGAGTTGAGCGCGGGGATCGCTGGGAACCTCGTCGTCGAGTTCGTCGCGCAGCAGTGCCTGGCAGTGCTCCCATACTCGGTCATAGACGGGTCCGGGCTGGCTGTCGGCCTCGACGCCGTCGATCAGTGCGGCGAGGTCGTCGCGGTCAGGGGTTTCGAGCGCCCCCATCACGGTTTCGGCGTACATTCCGTGGAACCGGAACAGCACGTCCGCCATGAATCGGGTGTCCCCGGTGACGTCGGCCAGCGCGATCGCCGCGTCACGGCCGAGCCCGAGGTTGAGGACGGTGTCCATCATCCCCGGCATCGACACCGGGGCTCCCGAGCGCACCGACAGCAGCAGCGGGAAGGGGCCGCCGCCGAAGGTCTTACCTGTCGCCTGTTCGAGCTCGCTCAGGCGGCCGTGGATTTCCTCGATCAGGTCCTCTGTCATGGAACCGTGCTCGAGGTAGTCGTGACAGGCCGAGGTGGAGATGACGTACCCGCCGGGCACGTTCAACCCTTCCTGGGTCATTTCGACCAGGCCGTAGCCCTTGCCGCCCAGAATGTTCCGGTCAATTTCACCTGGCTCACTGAACGCGCGGGTCAGTCCAGTCGTAACAATCACAGAGCTCACCCTGCTCACTCCTTACGTGCGCGACCGAGGGTGCGCAGCAAGTCTTCGTGGAATTCGAACCAGACGTTGTGTACCGAGTCCTTGGTCGGGTCGGAGACGAACGCGATGTCGCCGGCGTCGACCTTGCCCAGGGAACGCTCGAAGCGACCGATATAGGTGCGGAAGCGCGCGTCCTTTTCGGCGAGGGCTTCGAGCAGCCCCTCGAGCCGGGATACCAGGCGCTCGATGGTGGTAATCACCTTCGCGTCGTAGGCGGAATCGCTGTGATCGTTGGCGAGTTTGCGTCCGCCCACCTCGATCTGCTGCCAGGAGGACATGGTGCGCAGGAAACGAGAATTGACCTCTTCGAACTTGTCGGCCACCTGCAGCACCGACGGATCGTCGCGAAGGGGTCCGTAGATCGCGGCCGCAGAATCAACCAGCACCGGGCCGGACGCGTCGGTGGGCAGAGCCGTCTCACCCATGAGCGCGACCAGATCACCGTCTTCGAGCTCGGTGAAGATCCCTCGCACCTCGTCGGCGCTGAGGTTGACGATCTCCGCAACAGCGGCCGCGGTCGCCATTTTCTTGAGCGCCACGGCGTTGAGAACGTCGTAGAGACGTTTGTCGAGCAGGGTTTGAGTCATGTTGTTTCCCAACGATCGAACGGGGGCGGCGGGTCGCAGGTTCCTACGCCGACAATGTCGGTCCCGCCGCCCCCGTGTCTGGTGAACGGGTTCTACAGCCAGCGATACTTCGACCGGCGCAGATCCGCGCCTTCCCCGAAGGGCAGGTAGCCCTGACCGGAGAAAATCTTCTGCGGAACGACTTCCTGCGCGAATCCGCGCTTGCTGATGTCGTAGTAGTAGTTCGACACGCGCTGGTCAACTTCCCAGAGCTGGTATTCGTCGCATGCCTTCTCGTACGTTCCGGCCTTACGCAGGTACGGCAGGATCATGTCGACGTAGTAGACGTATTGGCCGGCCCAGATCAGGTCCCGGCGGCACATCCGCGAGATCTTTCCGTACATCTTGAGAGTGGCGTCCTGGATCTTGGGCAGCTCGCCGCCCAGGTCGTCGATCGCGATGGTGCGCACATCCGACATCGGGGTGTCCCACTGCTCGCGGGCGAAGACGGCGCCACCGACGATCGCGGGGATGTAGTTCTTCGGCCGGGTGAAGGTGGTGGAAATGTCGTTGACGCGAATTTCCTGCAGCCCCAAAATCTCCGGGTCGATCTCGATCGCGATGGTGTAGGCGTGCGGCAGGCCGGCGTCGTCGCACACATCGGACCAGTGGAAGATCGGCTCGTTGACGAACAGGTCCCGGAGAATGAGGATGTTGCCATTGTCCAGCTCGTACGGTCCGGTGTCGCCCAGACCGAGCCGGCAGTCCATGTGGTCGAGGAACGCCAGCAGTTCGGCGGCCGCGTTGAAGCGGGTGAAGGAGTCGTGCTTGGGGCTTCCCGGCTCGAGCGTTTCGAGCTGGTTGACGATGCCCGCGAGGAAGTCCGGCTCGTGGATCTGGCAGCGGTAGCGGTCCTGCGAGTTGAGGATGTACCCGTCCTGACGCTTGCCGAATTCGATCCGCTGCATGAACTTGAGGAGTTCGTTGCTCTCCTCGATGTAGTCATTGGGTCCGATCGCCTCGAGTGCAAGCAGACCGCAGCGGCCCATGCCGAAGCCGACGGCGCCGATCGACCAATCGTGCACGGCGTTGACCTTGGTGCCGATTTCCCGCCGCGCGGAGGCCCCGATGTCCAAGATGCCCTGGGCTCCGACCTCGTCGGTGGTCATGCGCAGGATCTCCGGCCACCGGTAGAACTGGTGCATGAAGGCGAGAATCTCGTATTCCTGGCGCGGAATCATGCCCGAGACGCCCTCGGTGGCACGCATGACCAGCACGTCCCAGATGTTCCACGCCAGGTAGTTGTTGAGGTCGTTGAGCTCGTCCAGGGTGAACTGGTCGACCAGCACGTCCTCCTTGCTGACCTTCTCGAGGACCTTGCTCTTGGCGCGCTGCTTCTGCACCTTGTCGCCGAGGATGCCGTCGCGTAGCGGCTCCTGGCCGACGAAGTTGCCCTCGAAGACCAGCTCCTGGAAGCGCAGACCGTCGTCGTTCGGCTCGTAGCGCTGCTTGTACGTCGAGCGGACACCGGGTGTCATTTCGAGACTCATGTGGGGTTGTTCCTCTCTGCCCATGGTGTGTGGTCGGAAAACGGGTCAGCTGACGATGCTGATGCGCCCGACCTCCTCGTCCTCACAGTGCAACTGGACGGTCTTGCCGATCAGACTGTCGGCGATCTCCTCGAAGTGCGCATCGTCGGTGTTGCCCACGACGTAGCGTGAATCGCTCGAGGTCAGGTACGCGGTCATCACACAGGGAATCTGGAACTCGCGAGAGAGGATGCCGAGGTGGGACTCGGGAGCGCCCGACATCGTGATGACGCCGGAAGCACCCATGCTCAATGCCGGAGTCAGGAAGGTCGTCGTGCCACCGCGAACGAGCAGGATGTAGTCCTGCAACTTTCCGGACCGCACGACCTCGATCACGTCCTTGGGCGAGCCCAGAAACTTGACCTCACCCTTCGGGCTCTTCTGCGTCTCGAAGGCATTGAACCCTTCGGCTACAACCTGCATTGGTACTCCTTTGATCGAATCGAGGAAGGTGGCCTCGACCACATCCAACTTGCTATGTTGCGCTAATCACAATGCCCGTTAATATGTGACCGGCGCATGGGCGTCGCGGATAGCTTTCCGTGTGACCATTATCTCGCACGGACAATGCCTTGATCACTGTCGGCGACCTCGAGATCTGCCAATTTGCGGCGCATGAGCTTGCCCGACGAGGTAGTCGGCAGGGCATCGACGAAGACCACCTCACGGGGTCGTTTGTAGGCGGCCAGCTGGCCCCGGCAGTGCTCGATGAGGTCTTCCGGGAGCAGGTGGGCCTCCGGTGCGGGGACGACATATGCGACAGCGACCTCGCCCTTGACGGGGTCGGGCCGGCCTCCGACAGCGACCAGCGCGACGTCCGGGTGGGCGCCGATGACGCGTTCGATCTCGGCGGGATACACGTTGTATCCGGCGGTGACGATCATGTCCTTGAGCCGGTCCACGATGAAGAAGTGTCCGGTGTGGTCGACGTAGGCGACGTCGCCGGTGCGCAGCCACCCGTCGTCGGTGATCGCCTCCGCAGTCGCGTCCGGGCGACCGTAGTAACCGAGCATCACCAGCGGGCCGCGAACGAGCAGCTCACCATGCTCACCGGCGGGAACCTCGCCGCTCGTGCCATCGATCGGGCCGATCCTGACCTCGAGGCCGGGGAGGGCCACTCCGATCGAACCGGGCACCGGGGGTGCGTGGACCGCGTGGGTCGTGCCGAGTCCGGACAGTTCGGTCATCCCCCACAGCTCGAGGACCGGGACGGGCGCCCGGTTCTGCCACCGCGCGAGGAGTTCCGGGGCGAACGTCTGGCCGCCGATGGTGGCGGCTCGCAGTGTGGACAGATCTGCGGTGTCGAAGCCTGGGTCCGCGAGCATCATCGAGTACATCGCGGGTACGCCCTCGAACAGGGTCGCGTGTTCGCCTTCGATCAGACGCAGCGCCTCACCCGGGGTGAAGCGTTCCATCAGGATCACCGTGCCTCCGGCGAGGAAGGTGCTGTTGATGGCGACGTTGCCGTAGACGTGTGCGCCCGGCAGGGCGGTAACCACGACGTCGTCGGATGTGCGGCCGTGCATGGTGGCGGTCAGCGCGCAGTTGAGGAGCACGGATTGTTGGGACTGCATGGCCCCCTTGGGGTGTCCGGTCGTTCCCGAGGTGTAGCCGATGCTGCACAAGTCCTCGGGCTGTGGTCGCGGGCGGGAGTCCTGCGGCTCGCTCGCCTCGGTGGCAAGCAGGTCGGCGAAGGAGATCGCGCCGGTGACGGAAGTCGATTCGTCCGGGCCACCGAATTGGCACACCGTCTCCAGCGAGGGGACCTCGGCGAGGATGGTGTCGACGGTGGCGGCCTGAGCGGCCCCGGTGAACAGGGCGCCGGACCCGCAGTCGGTCAGCACGAAGGCCAGCTCGGGGCCGGTGAGCATGACATTGATCGGGTTGACGACTGCTCCGGCCTTGAGGATGCCGTGATAGGCGACGATCCATTCCCAGCTGTTCTGCCCATACAGCGAACACACCCCGCCGGCACCGATACCCCGGACATGCAGGGCGTCGGCGACCGCGTCCGACATCCTGTCGAGGTCGCGGTAGGTCAGTCTGGTGTGCCCGACCACGAGGGCGATCTTGTCCGGATGCCGTGCGGCAGCGTAGGGCAGGATCTCGCCCGGCCCCACAGACGGCTGGGACGCAGCGACGCGACTACTCACCGGATTCCCCATGGGCGCCGCGGTCGCCGAACGTCAGGACCGCCTTGGTGACCTTCCCCTGGTGGACGGCGTCGATCGCCTCGTTGATCTCGCCGAACTCGAAAGTGTCGATCAGCTCGGTGAAGGGGAATTTGCCGGCCTGGTAGAGGTCGATCATGCGGGTAACGAATTCCTGCGGGACGGCGTCGCCCTCGATAACACCGATCAGACTGCGCCCGAACAGCAGATGACCCTGGTCGAAGGAGATCTCGTTCGGGATGCCCTGGAATCCGACGGTGGCACACACCCCCGGCGACTGCAGACATTCGAGTGCGCTGCGCACGACGTCCGCCAGGCCGATGCAGTCGACCGAATACTGCGCCCCGACTCCGCCGGTAATCTCGCGGATCCGCTCGACCACGTCCTCCTCGGCGGAGTTGATGGTGTGGGTGGCACCGAGCTCGGTGGCCTTCGCCAGGCGGACAGGCTGAATGTCGACGGCGATGATGGTGCCGCAGCCGGCGACCACCGCGCCCAGCAGGGCGGCGAGCCCGACCGATCCGGTCCCGAAGATCGCGATCGACGACCCCTCCTCCGGGTGGAGGGTGTTGAGCACCGCACCGGCGCCGGTCTGGATGCCGCACCCCAGGGGGGCGAGCAACTCGAGCGGCAGATTGCGGGCGACGCGGACGCAGTTCTGCTCGTTGGCCACGGCGTAGGTCGCCCACGCAGATTGTCCGAAGAAGTGTCCGCGTACCTGCTCACCTCCGGAGCTGAGGACACTCGAGCCGTCCAGGCGTGCACCGACCAGGTTGAGTGGGACGAAGTCCCGGCAATGCATCGGTAGTGAACGTGCGCAGTTGTCGCACTCGGCGCAGAAGTTGTAGGAGAGCACCACGTGGTCGCCGGGCTCGACGCTGTCGACATCCGGGCCGACCGCGGTGACGATTCCGGATCCCTCGTGACCGAGCACGATCGGGGCCGCGTTGGTCTCCGCGGTCGCGATCATCCCGAGGTCGGTGTGGCAGATACCGGAGCCGACAATTCGCACCAAGACCTCGCGGGGGCGTAACTCGCCGATGTCGAGTTCCTCGAACGACAACGGCTCCTGCGCCGCACGCAGGACGGCTGCTGTGGTCTTCATAGTTGGCACTTTCTTGTTCGAAAGACGGTCGGGGCGCGGAGGTCTTACGAGACCGTGTCGGGGACCTTGTTCAGCGTGATGGTCTGGTGGTTGGTGTATTCGGCAAGTCCGTGCAGGGAGTTTTCGGCGCCGATGCCGGACTGCTTGTGTCCACCGAAGACCTGATGCGGGGAGTACTGGTGCACTTCGTTAAGCCACACCGTTCCGGCTTCGAGTTGGCGGCCGATCCGCTCGATCGCCTCCAGGTCTTCACCCCAGACGGTGGCGCCCAGGCCCCAGACGGTGTTGTTGGCCCGGGCGATGACATCGCTTTCGTCCGTCCAGCGCAGCAGCGGCAGGATCGGACCGAATGGTTCCTCGGCGACCAGGCGGGAGTTCTCCGGCGGGTTGTCGACGAGGGTGACCGGGACGAACCAGCCTCCGGCGTTCGGGTCGATCTGCCCACCGAGGGCGAAGGTGTAGCCGTTGGCCGTGCAGTCGTCGAAGTACTCCTGCACCTTCTGCAGCTGGGGCAGGTTCTGGATCGGACCCAGCTGGGTGTCCGCGGAGGCGCCGTCGCCCACGACCACGGTCCGCGCGTACGCGACCAACTCGTCGCGCACGGCCTCGTAGACGTCGTCGTGGACGTAGATGCGCTTGGCGGCGTTGCAGAATTGGGCGTTGTTCTGGAACGCGGCCCAGAAGATCTGCGGGGCGACCTTCGCCGGGTCGACGTCCGGGAGGACGATCGCCGGATCGTTTCCGCCGAGTTCGAGGGTGACCCGCTTGAGGGTGCCGGCGGCGGACCGCATCACATGCTTGCCCGTTTCGGTGCTGCCGGTGAACGCGATCTTCGCGATGCCCGGGTGCGCCGTAATCCACTTGCCGAGTTCGTCGTCACCGCTGACCGCACTCAACACGCCTGCGGGAAGCAGATCCTGCACCAGCTCGACGAGTTTGAGGTCGCACAGCGGGGTGAAGGGGGACGGCTTGACGATGATGGTGTTCCCAGCAACCAGGGCGGGCGCGATCTTCCACACCGCCAGCAGGATCGGGAAGTTCCACGGCACGATGGCACCGACGACCCCGAGCGGCGTGTGCCGGCTGATCACCCGTCGTTCCGCGGTGTCCTCGAGGACCTCTTCAGGCAGGGACTGCTTGGCGATTTCCCGGAACCAGGCAACCGAACCGTAGACCTCCCATTCGGCCATCGGACGCGGCTTGCCCTGCTCAGCGGTCAGCAGTGCCAGGAACTCTTCGGCGTGGGCTTCGAGCCGATCACCGATCGCCGAGACGATGGCCTGTCGTTCGGCGAGCGGTGTCGACGACCATCCGGTAAACGCGGCCTGAGCGGCTGCGACGGCCTCGTCGAGTTGGTCAGAGCTCGCAACGGGAACATGGGCGATCACCTCTGTGGTCGCCGGGTTGTACACCGGTGCCGTGTCCTGTGCGGTCACCGACTGCCCGCCGATCGTCATCGGGAATTCTGTCGGGAGGACGAGAGCAGGTGCTTCGGTAGACAACATTCATCTCCTTTTAGGTGCGCAGCTCCACCGGTTGTGAGGCTGCATCGACGAGGTGCCACGCGAGTGGGCGTATACGTCCCCGTACCCGTCTCGAACGGAACGAGGGATTGGTATCTTCGCCAGCGAGGTGGGGTGCTGATCACAGTTCTACTGCTCGGGCGTGATGAGGGCGTCATCTTCCGGGGAGTAAACCCCGGCATCCTTCTATCCCATAGGGAATAGCCGTTCACTGGGAACGGGAGCATTGTGACTGGTAAATCGCTCGATTCTTCGACGATCCAGAAGCTGGTCACACGCATGAACACCTGCATTTCAGTCGCCCCCGTCGAGCTGGACGCTGCCCCGCCCGGTCACCAGGCAGACAACAACTGCCCTCGAGGAACACCGGCGCATTCGGTCACTGCGGCATCGCACATCGCACCTCTATCCCTGCAGGAGGAACTGGCGATCGCCGGGTTCGACCATGCTGAGGAGATCGGGCGTGGGGGCTTCGGGGTCGTTTACCGCTGCACGCAATCCGCGCTGGAGCGGGCTGTGGCCGTCAAGGTCATGACCTCGCAGCTCGAACCGTCGAACCTCGGACGTTTCGTGCGCGAACAGCGGGCGATGGGCCGACTGTCCGGCCACCCGAACATCGTCAGCGTCTTCCAGTGCGGAAGCACCAGGTCCGGCTCGCCGTACATCGTGATGCAACTCCATCGCCGAGGTTCGCTCGAGCAACGGGTCCACAAACACGGCCCGGTGACCTGGAATGATGCGCTACGCCTCGGTGTACGTACCGCTGGTGCCTTGTCCGCCGCGCACAGCGCCGACATTCTTCATCGCGACGTCAAACCCGCCAACATCTTGCTCACCGACTACGGTGAACCGCAGCTCGCAGACTTCGGTATCGCCCATGTCGTGGGTGGTTTCGAGACCGCTCGCAACACCGTCACCGGCACGCTCGTCTTCACCGCCCCAGAGGTCCTCCAAGGGGCAGTCCCCACTCCCGCAGCAGATGTCTATGCGCTGGCCTCGACGATGTTTTGCGCTATCGCCGGCCACGCTGCATACGAGCGGCAGGCCGACGAACCGATCGTCTCGCAATTCCTGCGAATAACGACTCAACCAATCCCCGACCTCCGAAACCTCGGAGTTCCTCACAGTGTCTGTGCCGAGATCGAGCGTGCCATGTCAACCAACCCAGAAGACCGCCCGTCCACAGCTGCAGAGTTCGGAAGCCGACTCCGGCGGGTGCAACGGCTCAACGATTGCCCGGTGGACGAGATGGCCCTGATCGAGAACTATGACACTCCCTCAACCATCGAGCCGGCACATCCGACCATGACCAAAGCCTCGGGCGAGCTCACCCGACCCCAACCGGCACCGGCTCTCACCGAAGCGCCGTCCACTCCGGGCCTCGATCCGAATCCATCCCACCGTCCGCGAGGCAACCTGCCCGCAGACCTGACCACCTTCATCGGGCGCCGCCGCGATCTAGCAACCACCAAGAAACTTCTCGCAGATTCGCGCCTGGTGACACTGATCGGGATCGGTGGAGTGGGAAAGTCGCGACTCGCAACAAAAGTAGCCGCGGAATCACAACGTGCATTCGCAGATGGCGTGTGGCTGATCGAACTCAGCGAGCTGACCGACGGAGACTTCCTCGTCGACACCACCGCAGTCACGCTCGGAATCCACGAACAACCCGCGCAACACCGCCTTCATGGGCTCATCGAGCACCTCCGATCACGCCAATGCATGCTTGTGCTCGACAATTGTGAGCACCTCATCGACGCCGCCGCCGCTTTCTCCGAGACTCTCCTCAAGTCCTGCCCCGACCTACGAATCCTCGCCACCAGCCGCGAACCTCTGGGGCTCGGCGGTGAGACACTCCAACGGGTACAACCGTTGGCGACCCCGGACTCGCGAAGAGCGCGGTCGATGCGCACCATGAGCCAGTACGACGCCGTGACATTGTTCCTTTCCCGAGCCACCACCACACTCCCCGAATTTCACCTCACAGAAGATAATTGGAAGCAGGTCGCGCACATCTGCCGACAGCTCGACGGGCTGCCTCTCGCGATCGAGCTGGCCGCGGTCCGCCTCCGCGCGCTCTCGATCGACCAGATTCACACCAAACTCACCGACCGTTACAAACTGCTCTCACGAGGCCGGCGCGGCGCACCGACCCGCCAACAATCCCTTCGGTTGTGCATCGACTGGAGTCACGACCTCTGCACACCGCAGGAGCGCACGCTCTGGTCACGACTGTCGGTATTCGCCGGCAGCTTCGGATTGGACGCAGTCGAGGCCACCTGCGCCGATGGAGTGTCCCCCCACAACGTCCTGGACGTCATCGCGTCGTTGGTCGACAAGTCGATTCTGATCCGCGAGGAGGAAGGACTCTCGGTCCGCTATCGCATGCTCGAAACTCTGCGCGAGTACGGCCGGGAAAAGCTGAGCGAAGCTGAAGACATCCTGCAGCAGAGGCGCCGCCACAGCGATTGGTACCGGCAGATGGCACGCGAGGCAGAAGCCGAATGGGTCAGTTCCCGCCAGCTGACGTGGCTTCTTCGACTGGATCGCGAGCAGCCGAACCTTCGTGAAGCACTGCAGTTCCGCATCACCCAGCGTGAGTCGGATTCGATCGACTTCGCCGCCGCTCTGTACCCGTTCTGGTTCTCCCGCGGCCTTCTCAGCGAGGGGCGACGATGGCTAGACAATGCACTGACTACAGACGACGGCGAACACCTGGTCGACACCGTGAGGGCACTGTGCGCTCAGAGCGTGCTCGCCGGTCGCCAAGGTGACCTCTCCGCTGGAACGCAACTACTGTCCGCCGCCGGTATCGCAACCAACCAAGTCGACGACGAAATCGCACAGGCACACCTGCACCACGCCGAAGGAATGCATGCGCTGTACTCCGGCACCATACAAACAGCTGCCACATCTTTTGCCGCAGCTCTCACCGTCCTCCACAACCACCCCACACCGTTCCTGCGTATCTCCACACTCCAAGGACTCGGACTCGCCAGCGGACTCCTCGGTGACACCGAACAGGCAATCGCCCGCAACGAAGAGGCCCTCGCTCTCAGCACCGACCTCGGAGAATCGGTCTACAGGTCCCGATCCTTCTGGGTACTCGGCCTACAGGTGTGGCAACTCGGCAACCGTGACCGAGCGACCGGGCTCCTCGGTCAGGGACTTCGGATGGCGCGGGTGGTCGACGACCCGCTCAGCGCTGCCTGGTGCTTGGAGGCTCTGGCATGGATCGCTGCAAAGACCGACCGAGCCGAACAAGCCGCGCAGCTGATGGGCGCTGCCGAAGGACTCTGGGAGAGCGTCGGCAGCACACCAGTTCACATTCCCGGCCTCCACATTCATCACGACGAATGTGCACGCCAGGCGCATAACACGCTGAGCAGCAAGCGCTTCGACGACGCCTTTCAAGCCGGCCGACACATGATGCTGGCGGAGGCCGTGGCCTTCGCACTTGACGAAGACACGCCGGTACTCCCGGAACTCGCCGACTCGGACAACTGTCACCTGACCAACCGCGAGCAACAAGTCGCCGAGCTGGTAGCGGAAGGCCTGACCAACAGAGCAATCGCCACCAGGCTGGTCATCGCCAACCGCACGGCACAGGGACACGTGGAACACGTCCTCACCAAACTAGGCTTCACCTCACGTACCCAGATCGCAGCCTGGGTGGCGGAACGCAGAGGTGAGGCCGCCTTGTGGCGTGGTCCTCATCCACGAGTGAGGAAACCTCGCACTTCAGTTATCTCTCAACGTAATGCGCCCGTCTAGCACGCCGTCCTATTGTCCTTTTCAACCGGTCCATGGTGGAGACCGAGGTTACTCACAGCTCGCGTTATCGCCACCGTGCTAGCGAAATTGGGGCAACAATGACAAACAAACTCGCGGAACGTCTTACCTGCTCTCGTGAGGACGACTTCTTGGTTCAGTTCTTCCGTCGTTGGTCCGCCTTCGGCGGAGGACCCGAGGAAGACATTATGGTTACCTTCGGAATTTCCAAACAAGAGTATGAGGACCGACTCTACGACCTAGCCTGTAGCAACCGCGTCCACGGTTTTCCCCCTGAAGTGAAAGAGCTGATCCTCACATTCTGCTCGTCGCGGCCGTCTCGCAGACATCACGGCGGGCCGCGGCAGGCGGCGGACGTACCAATCGCGTCATCTTTCCGAGAGTCACACGATCCGCGAGCAGCAACGTAGGCATCCCGGACGGATAGGCGCGGCGAAACTGGGTTGACCTGCACAATTCCAGAAAATGGTGCGGAAATGTTTTTTTACAGCACCAACCCCGCACAAATCATGAGTGACACGGACCCGAGCTGTCCCGGCTCAGCGAAGGTGGCGAACACGCGGTGAAACTGGCGAGTGCGGAAGACTATCTGGCGGATGACTCAGCAAACCTGGCGAAACCGGCATGATCAGCCGGCGATCGGGAATGAATCGAGGCGACCGAGTTCCACGCTCGCCGGATCCTCTGAACCAACGGTCACCCCGGTGACTCAGTCAACATGGCGTCGACTACGCCAAACGAGTCAGCGTCCGCGAGGACCGCCACCTCGATCCGCACCGCGCCGTGCAGGACCTGCTGATCGCGTGGAGCCGTCAGGAAGTCGAGACCCGCCGTGACCGCAGCCTGGCGAGGCGGCTCAGCGCACAGCGGCCCGCCCTCGACGGCGACAGCGCGTCCGGTGCCGCACCGGGCGGTGAATCCGAGCGGGAGGACGCATCAGTGCCCGGGGTCATCGATCTGCTCGAGCACCTCGCGCAACGCTCGACGAGCGCGCTCGAGGTTCCCGACGACCTCGATGTGTTCGAGCAGTACTACGCCCATCGGCCGGACGAGGAGGTATTCGGGGTGTTCGACGAATGAGCCGATGGGCGAAGTGGTTGGCGGACAATGGCACCGCCCGCTATCAACTCTCCCGCAAACAGGGCTGGGACGCGTTCGTTCATGCCGCCCCGCGCGAGTCGTTCGACGTGCTCACCCGCACCCGGATGGACGCACTCAGCGACGAGGAACGGGAGGACTACAACGAGACCCGGATGGTGTGGAACGCGAACCTGCCGACGATCAAGACCAGTCAGCTGACCGCCGCGTACTCGGTCATCGACCAGGTCATGGCCTCCGGGCGGCGGGACGGGGACAAGCTGCGCGGGTCGGTGGTGATCGACGCCGAACCCGGTCTCGGGAAGACGACCATCGCCACCCGGTACGCCCGCGACTTCCACCGCCGCGTCTACCGTCGGGAGGGCCCGGTCACCGAGGGTGGGCATCAGCGGTTGCCGGTGGCGTTCGTCCCGCTCAGTGCCGGCATCACGTTGAAGGGTCTGAACCAGCAGATCCTGCGGTTCTATGGCCACCCCGCCGTCGACCGGGCGTCGACCTCCAAACTGGGGGCGTTGGCCGTCGACTGTGTCACCAGCTGCGAGACCCGGCTGGTCGTGCTCGATGATCTGCACTTCGTGGACTTCAAACACCGCAACGGAATCGAGGTGTCCAACCATCTCAAGGGCCTGGCCAACGAGATGGCGGCGACGTTCGTCTACGTCGGGGTGCAGCTCACCGAGAAACGGTTCTTCGACGAGGGACAGCTCGGGGAACAGGCCGCCTACGCGCAGACCAGCCGCCGTGCCACCCGCTGCCCGGTCGCCCCGTTCTCGGTCGATACCGATCCGGGGCTGCGGAGTTGGATCAGCCTGCTCCGGACGTTGGAGGGGCATATCAAACTGGCCGACGCCCGGGACGGGATGCTCGTCGACCACGCGAAAGCGTTGCATCGGCGCACCCAGGGCCGGATCGCGTCGCTGACCAACCTCATCGACCGGGTCTGCTACCTGGCGATCGCCTCCGGGACCGAGACGATCACCTCGGAGCTGATCGCCGCGACCACCATCGACAACGCCGGTGAAATTGCCGCCCGCACGGCCTGACGCCTCAGTCCCTACCGCGCCGCCAGAGGCGCGGTTGCGGCCGATCCCCGGCGGCTACGACATCGACCGTTGGCCGATCACCGTCCCGATCCGCCCCGGCGAGACCATTCCCGGATGGTTGATGCATTTCGCCGCCCGGTACCAGCTGTCGCCGGCGCAGTTGTTGCGGGAGTTCGGTTTCACGTCCCGGCCCGCCACTGTCGACCGTGTTCTGGACCAGGTCGTCGAGTGCTCGCGGGAGATCACCTGGTGTCTCGGCCTTCCGCCGCGGGCGTTGTCGCCGGCATTGTGTGGTGGGCCGGTCGAGGCCTCGCTCGGCCGTTACCTCGCGCACCGCCGCGGGATCCGGCCCCGTTTCAGTGGGTCCCGGTTCTGTCCACGGTGTCTGGCCGACCCGGACTGCATCTGGCAGAGGGAATGGGCACACCCGCTGCTTCCGATCTGCCTCCGGCACCGGCTGCGGTTGCAGACCCGATGTCCCGGTTGCGGGCAGGTGCCCTTCTCCGACACCACCTGGCTGGGCAGCCACGGGCCGCCGTGGCACTGTCCCCAACGACGTCCCCGCGACACCGCCGACCGGAAGGTGCGTCCGTTCTGCCGGCACGACCTCCGCGACGCCGCTGCGATCGATGCCGACGACAACCTGTGCACGGCCCAGCGGTATCTGACCGCGTTGGCCGAGGCCACCGACAGCGACGTGCCGACCGACAGGACCGCCGCGACGACCCGCTTCGAAACGTTCTGCGACCTCGCCGCCGACAAACTCGGCATCGACGCCCTCGTCCCCTCGGCTCCCACCGGGACGCCGGACCATAGAACACGGCACCAGACCTGAAGCCGACCAGTTCCACTTAACGCCCCGTTGCGGAAATGGTGGTCACCGGACCACCTCTACGGGACACCTGGCGGTGTCGTTGGATCAGCGGGAGGGGACGAGGAATTGGACCGAACTCTTACTCTGCAGGTGGGGATGGATGAGTTCGGTGATAATGCGCTGGTGCTCGGGCGAGGACATGTACGCGGCGAGCGCGTCCCGGTCGCGGAATACCGCTGAGACGGCGTAGTCGGCATTTCCAGGACGAACTTGTAGGTCGCAGCCGTGTAGATATGATTCGACGCCGGTTGATGCGGCCGACAACGCATCGAGGGCCTCCCCGATCGCGGTGACTGTCTCGGTGGATGCGGTCGGGGTGAAGGTGAAGGTGACAACGTGGCCGATGGCCATGATGGGGCTCCTTAGGCCGTGTTCTGGGTAGGGCTGGTGGCGGTGAATGCGGCTTGGCGTCGGTCGTCTTCGGAGGTTCCACCCCAAACCCCGTACCGCTCGCGGGCCGAGAGTGCATAGGTTCGGCACTGGTCGACAACCGGGCATTGGCTGCAGATACGTTTGGCCTCCCGCTCGCGTCGCACCCGGGGGCCTTTCGGCTCGTCCTCCGGGGCGAAGAACAGGTATGGGTCCATCGAGCGGCACAGTGCGCGCAGTCGCCACGACCAGGTGTCGCTGTGGACCGATCGAAGATTCGCTACGCGGGTCATCACTGTCTCTCGTGTCGTACTGGGACCATGGTGACGGGCACGGCTCGGGCATCGACCAACAACGCCCGAGCCGCCCCGGCTTGGTCCATGTCTGCTGGTGAAGAGGCGCTCCGGTCGCAGCATGGACCTGATCGTGGCGGGCTGAGGTGGTTCGGCCCGTCAGCGGGAGGATGTTGTGTCTTCCGGTTTCCGGAATGGAGTCACCCTGTGGTGGAGTGTGCTCCGGTCATCAGGGCGGCGAGGTCGTCGGGTTCGAGGAACGACGGCGGCGGGGGTGGTCCCCAGGCGTAGAGCCCTTGGAGTCCGTGCAGCACCTCCGGGGACCAGAGTTCGTCCTCGGGGACGGTGTCCATGTCGGAGTAGTACTCGGAGAAGTTCCCGGCCGGGTCCTTGAGGTACCAGAAGAAGTTCGCGCCGGCATAGTGCCGTCCGAGTCCCCAGATGTGGCGTTCGGGGTTGTTCTCGAGCATGGTGTGGGCGCCGCGGCCGACTTCGTCGATGTCGTCGACCTGCCAGCTGGTGTGGTGCATGAAGTTCACCGGGGCGGCCATGACGAGGACGTTGTGGTGTTCGACGGAGCAGCGTAGGAATGCCGCCTTGTCGCCCATGTAGTCGCTGACGTTGAAGCCGAGACCGTCGGTGAAGAACTTCATGGTGGTTTCGAGGTCGGTGGACCCGATCACCGCGTGTCCGAGCTTACGGGGGCGCACCGGTTCGGTGCGGGTGAGGAACGGGGCCCGTCCCCAGCGGTCGATGCGCCCGGGACCGTTGTAGGGGGTGGCCGCGACGGCAGGTTCGATGACGATCCGGGGCCTCACCGCCACCGTGACGGTCGTGCCGGTGACCGGTTCCACGGCACTGACGGACGTGCCGTCCTGCCGGGTCACCGCCCCGAGTCCGTGCAAACGCCTGGTGATGGCGGCGATGTCGTCGGGGTCGTCGGCGGCGACGGTCAATTCGACCAGCCGACGGGTCGGTGCGTGCACGATCTCGAGTTGTTCGCCGCCGTTGCGGGTGGCGAACACCCCGTTCCCGCGGTGTTCGAGACCGAATTCGGTGTAGTAGGCGATGGTGTCGTCGACGTTGGGGACGCCGACGGTGACCTTGCCCAGTCCGTGCAGTGCCATGGCGTGCTCCTCTACTTCGCGTCGGGGTCGGCGACGAAGCTCTGGTGCAGCTGACCGATGCCGTCGATCCAGCTGTCGAGTTTCTCGCCGGCTTGCAGGAACCGTTGCGGTTCGCGGCCGACGCCGACGCCGGCGGGGGTGCCGGTGAAGATGACGTCCCCGGGGTAGAGGGTCACATTGCGCGAGAGGGTGGCGATCAGCTTCGAGACCGGGAAGATCAGGTCCCGGGTGCGGCCCTTCTGCACTTGTTCGCCGTCGATGGTGCAGCCGAGTTCGAGGTCGTCGGGGTCGGCGAATTCGTCCGGGGTGACCAGCCAGGGGCCCTGCGGGGAGAACCCGGCGAACGATTTCCCGAGCCCGAATTGTGGTGCGGGACCACGGGTCTGGGTGATGCGTTCGGAGATGTCCTGGCCGGCGGTGAGTCCGGCGACGTGCGCCCAGGCGTCGGCGGCGTCGATGTTGCTGGTTTCGCGGCCGATGACGGCGACGAGTTCGATCTCCCAGTCGACGTTGCCGCCGGCGGGAATCACGACGTCGGTGTCGGGGCCGGTGAAGCTGGAGGCGTACTTGGTGAACACCGGTGGCAGGTGGGTGGGGGATTCGAAGCCGGATTCGGCGGCGTGGGCGTGGTAGTTCAGGCCGACGGCGAACACCTGCCGGGGAGCCGGCGACGGCGCGCCCAGCAGGGTGCGGTCGATCGCGACGCCGCCGTCCGCCAGTTCGGAAGCATCCTGGTTCGCCGCCCACGCGACGACCTCCGCCCACTGCTCGTACACGGCGGGCAACCCGGGACCGAAGCGGCCCAGCGATGCCGCGGCGAGATCCACGGCCCGCTCGTCGCCGGTTTCCCCGATCACGAGGGCGGCACGGTTGTCGATATTGGCGATACGCATGTAACTGTTCTCCTACAGAAAGTGTGAATAATGCTGAGCGGAAGGCCTTTTGGCCGCGTCGCAGCATTGGTGGACGAAGGGTTGCTCCGTGCCCTCAGATCAGCGGTGTGATCCGTTCCTCGACACCGAGAAGCGCCTTCCCGTACGACTCAAACGCTACCGCCGGGGCGATCACGGCATGGCGGGCAGCGGTGGAGGAGTCACGCCAAATCCGCTGAAGGGGATTGACGTCGGCGAAGCTGCCGGCGCCGTGCGCACTGAGCAGGATGTTGATGGCCTTGACGATGCTCTCGGCGACGAGACCGGTATCGGCCCGCAGCCGGGCGCGTTGCGCGAAGTCCGGGTAAGTGCCGGTTGCTGCCGCGGTGTCGATGTCGTCCGCCGCCCGATACGCGTGCAGATGGGCAGTGTCGATCAGCATCGCGGCCTCGGCAACTTGCAACTGGAAGGCGACCGAGTCGGACTGCGCAGTGAAGTAGGTGTAGGCGATCGGCTTGTTCGCCTTGGCCTGCACGAGCTGCAGGGCGGCTCGCCCCAAACCGAGCTGGGGCCCGACCAGGACGAGCGCGAGAATCGGGACGAACGCGGAACGGTAGAAGGGTTCCTCGGCCAGATTCTCCGACGGGTACGTTCCCTCGATCGCCGGCGGTACCGCCATCACGCGGTGGTCGGGCACGAACACATCCGTCGCCACCAGGCAATTGCTGCCGGAGGATTTCATGCCGGCGACGAACCACGTGTCCTCGAGCTCCATCTCGCTCGTCGGGATGAGAGCGAGCCCCTGATCGATGACCTCACCGGCATCGTTGGTGATCGGGATCCCCAGGACCGCCCAGGTGGCATGCCAGGATCCCGAGTTGTAGTACCAGCGGCCGGTCACCCGGTAGCCACCGTCGACCCGGGTGGTCTCCGACGTCGGTGTCAGGACACCGGACACCTTCGCGTCCGGGTCCGCGCCGAACACCTCGTCCTGAGCACGGGTCGGGAACAACCCGGTCAGCCATGCACAGACATTGGTCAGCGTCAGCACCCACGCGGTGCCGCCGTCGGCCTCGGCAACGGCGGCAGAGACATCGAGCATGGTGCGCATCGACGTCTCATAGCCGCCGTACCGCTTCGGCACCGCGAGCTTGAACAGCCCGGCATCGGTCATCGCCTGGATCGATTCCTCGACGACGCGGCGGTTGCTCTCCCCCTCGGCCGCATTCTTCGTCAAGATGGGCGCGATCTCGCGGACACGGCCGACGAGGTCGGTGGCGGTGGGGACAGAGGCGCTCGAAGAGGTGGCGCGTTCGGTGACGGTTGTCATGATGGAACCTTTCAGAAAATGAGGGTGGATGTAGGCAGGGAGGGGTGGATTCAGCTCGACGCGCAGGCGGCAATCTGGTCGATGATGGGTCGGCGGGGACGTTCGGCGTAGCGGGAATGGGTGCCGAAGGTGCGGTGTGCGTACACCAGCGGAGGCAACTCCGCCTTACTCACCTTGGTGACCAGGCCGAACAGCAGCAGATGGTCCCCGCCCTCGACGGTGTCGTACAACTCGCAGGCGACCCAGCCGGCGGCGCCATCGATGCGCGGCAGGCCGGTGTCGTGATGCCAGGAAGTGCTGTTGAAGCGCTCCGCGCCGGCACCGCGGCTGGCGAACACCATCGCAAGATCGTCCTGTCCGTGCCCGAGCAGGTTGATCCCGAAGCGGCCACTGGACCGGATGCGCTGCAATAGCGCGGATCGACGATCGAAGGCGACCGTGATCAGCGGCGGGTCCTGCGACAGGGCGGCGAACGAGCTGGCAGTAGCTCCATGGGGGCCGTCGTCGTCGGCCGTGGTCACGATCGTCACCGGTGCGCAGACCCGGGACATCAGATCCCGGAAATTCTTCGGGTCGATGCCGGCAGATACGGTCGGCTCACGGCCAGGTGCGGTAGTCATGTGAGTGCTCCTCGGTGGGGTGGCTCGCAACACCACGCAAGCGGGTCTGTTGCGTAGGTCACTCTGTCGTGCTAAATCCGACGGTAAAGGTGCATGCGGCGGCCGGAAATCCCCTTTCGGAGAGGGCCTGGCCGCTTTGCGAACCCGCACCCCAAGTGCCGACGCGGACGCGTTCGGAACCCGGCGCCCGAGGGTGCCCGAAAAGTTAAAGGACGTAATGGGTGTGATCGATCCCCAGGACCCACCGGACACGGCGCCGGCCTTCCCGGTCGAACTGCCGGGCGGCACGGTGTACCGATCGGACGATCTCGACGTCTACCGTGCCGGCGTCAACAGCGTGTTCTACCCCGCTCGCCTCGAACTGGTCAGGCCGAACACACACCTGACGCACGCCCGGCTCTCCGCCGTGCAACTGAGCCACCTCACCCTGGGAATCGTGCACTTCGGCGCCGAGGTACTCATCGACCCCGGCGATGTCGGCGGCTACCACATCAACATCCCCCTGTCCGGGGCCGTGGATTCCCGATGCGGTGCACAGCAGACCATCGCTACCCCAGGACATGCCGCCGTCTTCACCCCGAACGAGCACACCATCCTGCCCTCGTGGAACGCCGACGCCACCCAGATCTGCATCAAGATCGACCGCGGCACACTCGAAACCGAACTCACCCACATCCTGGGGCGACCCCTCGATCGGCGAGTGAAGTTCGACATCGGTCTCGACCTGACCACACCCCCGGGACGCCGGTGGTGGTCGACACTGCAAATTCTCGTCGACACCATCAACGACCCCGGCCCGGTCCCCAGCCGCGTCCTCGCCGCCCAGGTCGACCTCCTCGAACGCGCCCTCATCACCGGGCTGCTGCTCAACCAGAGCAATTCCCTGACCGAAGCACTCCACGCCGACGACACCCCGGAGAATCCGAGGGCATTGCAGAAGGTCGTCGAACTCATCGAGAACACACCCGGCGCCCAGCACACCATCAGCGACCTGGCCCGCGTATCCGGTGTGGGCGCACGCCAACTGCAAAAACTCTTCCGGGACCGATACGACATGAGCCCCTCGGTGTACGTGCGCAGTGTCCGCCTCGAACGCGTGCGGTCCGACCTGCTGGCCGCGACCGACGACACGGCCACCGTCAGCGACATCGCCTACCGATGGGGTTTCAACCACCTCGGCCGGTTCGCCCGGTTCTACCAGCAAAAGTTCGGCGAACCGCCCTCCCACACACTGCGCCGATAGAAATTGCCGATCCGCAGCGGGCTGGACCGGACCTACAAGTTCCGGAATCCGATCACAATGCGTGGATTCCAGTTGTAACTCATGAAATCGCGCAGTTTCGAGCGAAATCTGGGACAAAGCCCTAATGCGACGGCGCGGTGCATTGTTGCGCCAGGACGCCTAATAGCCGATCGACGGCAGCCACGCGCCCTGCGGCTCGTTGTAGAGCCCGATCGTCATCAGCGTCGACTGCTGGACGATCTTCAGCCCAGCATCGAAGCACCAAGCCATGAGGCGGGTGTTGCGTGACGGCACGAGGAACCCGAGGCCGGTGAACTCGTCGGCGCTGGCCAGCAGCGCGATGACGTCGTCGTCAGCCTTGCCGACCGCGTGCCCGGTGTAGCCGAAACCCGTCGCATAGCCGGTGATCTGGCCACCACGCTCGACCACCCGGGCGGTGCCGACATTGACCCAATGCTGCAGCTCGCCGTGGCGGTCGTGGCCGTGCACCTGCCGGCAGATCTCGTCGCAGGCGGCGATCTCGTCCGGTGTCGCCGGACGCACGACTGCGCCGGGAATCGCGGACCCGCGTGGCGTTCCCTGGAAGACGGACAACAACTCACGCACGGCGAAGCCGAGCTTGGCGTACAGGGAGAAGGACCGGTAGTTGTACGCCGTCTGTACCAGCCGCACGCCGACGACGTCGCGCTCGCGCGATCGCTGAAGCAACGCATTCATCAACGCACGGCCCGCCCCCGCGTCCGACGCCGCCGGGTCAACGGCCACGGGTCCTATGCCGACGATCTTTCCGCGCTCGTCCTGTAAGGCGCTGCCGACGATTCGGCCGTCCCGTTCGGCAACCAGACCATAGATGCCGTCAGTGTCCAGCATCGCCTTGATCTGGAAGTCGGCGAATTCGGGCGTGCCCGCTTCGATCGGAAAGTTATGGCGCGTGGCGAGCCCCTCGAAGGCGTCGAACATGATGCGCCCACACACCTGGGCATCGTCCGGCGTCGCCTCGCGGATCTGTAGCTCGGTCATTCACCTATTGTCGCGCGTACGCTGCCGACGGTTGTCCAAATGGCGGATCGGCGACCGGTCAACGATCGTTGACCGGTCGGCGCCCCGAAGCGCCCGATACAGTCACGGGGATGGATCAAACAATGCGCGTCTATCCAGCGGGCCAGGCCGGACCTTTCGGTGGACTCTGACAACCAGGCTGCCGTCGCCAGCGGCGATCGGACCGACGACCTCCTCGCCAGGGCGGTGACCGGGGCCCTTACGGCGGGCATGTCGTGGGCGCAGATCGCCGCACAGCTCGGCGTCCTACCCCCAGTCGCCCGCGACCACGCCGCTCTGACCGATCATGACTGGCAAGAAGCGATAGTTGCCCATGAGAATGCCCGGGCAGCGCGGCTCCACGACCAAGCCCTGCCCCGGCGATCCGGGACGCCCTGAAGGCCCTAGACCGCACGCCGGCCGGTCCGCACAGGAAACTAGTCACGACGCAGCGTCAGGGCCCGCCGAGAATTCCCGGCCACGCCCGCAAAGATCCTCCGCACTGAACAAGGCCGACGGGTCAGCCCCTCTGCAACGCTCTGAACCGTTAGAGAATGCAGTGGACCGTCGCGTCAGAGCTCAGCGAGAGACACCAGCCCATCCTGCTGCGCCCGGACCAACAAGCCGGACTTATCTGCAACGGGGCGTCCGACAGCAGCGTACTTCGCTCGGATCCGGATCAGGTGGGTGTTGATCGTGCCCAGGCTGATTCCGAGGTCGGATGCGGCAACCGCCTTCGATTCACTACGCAGCCACAGGCGGAGGATCTCCAGCTCGCGCGGTGTCAGCGTGGGCCGCCGTTGCGGTTCCCAGACAGGGTCGGGCGTGGGGTCAGGAACAGTAGTCATCGCGATCTCACCTTCTCGAGCCGCCGCGCTTGCCGCAGGACGCGCACTGTGCGATTCGACGCTGTGCGCCATCCGGATGGGGCAGTACACGGGGCTGCGACATCAAGAATGTCCGTTTTGTCCGTTGTTTACCGCGGTAAACAAACCGTACCTGAAGCCGGTTTTCAGGACTCGCGGGTAATGCTCCTATAGGCGCGTCGCTGACGGCACCTGGTGAAATTGGTTATCGTCGGTGGCCTGTAGAACCAAAGGGGGTGCGGCGACCATGACATCTTCGACAGTCACCGACGTGTCGACGCTGCTGATGATCGATTCGGCGGCTGCGCGGGACCGGGACGACGCCTTCTCGGTCATCCCGCTCGGCGGCGGCGGGTGGGCGGTCGAGGTCCACATCGCCGGCGTCGCCGACGTGGTGGAACTGGGGTCGGTCGCCGACGAGCAGGCGTTCCTGCGGGCGGAGACCCGATACCTGCGCAGTCGCACCATTCCGATGCTCGGCGAGACGGCCGAGCAGGCTGCCACTCTGACCTCCGATTCCCGGCGGACCAGCCTGCGGGTCACCGGCACTCTCACCCCCGACGGGCAGTTGGTGGACGTCACCGTCGGCCGCGGACAGATCCCGTCGGGCCGGTGTGTGGCGGTCGATCACGCCGAGGTGCCCGGCATCCTGACCGACCCGGCACATCCGCTGCACCGCCCACTGGCCGCAGCGGATGCGGCCGCACAGAGCTTGCTGACCGCCCGCCGCGACGGCGGGGCCCTCGCGTTCTACGACCTCACCCGCGGCTGGGCAGCCAACGAGGACGGAGCCATCGTCGCGATCGCCGCCGAACTGCGGACCGTCGCCTACGTCATCGTGCAGGAGCTGATGATCGCCACCAACGAAGCGGTCGCGCTCTGGTGCGTCGAGCAGGGGTTGCCGATCCTGTTTCGCAACCACCGGCCCAACCCGGTCGCCGGCAGCACCGACGAGCTGATGCACGAGATCGCCACCGCGGCCGGGGACCCGGACCTGTTCGCGAAACTGCGTGGGCGCCTGCTGTCGACGCTGCGGGCCGCGAGCTACGATCCGACGGTCCACGGACATAACGGTCTTCGGCTGAGCGCTTACACCCACGTCACCTCCCCGCTGCGCCGGGTGGCGGACCTGATCAACCAGCGGATCATCTTCGCCCACCTGGACCGCTGCCCCGGCCCTTACACCGGTGAGCAGTTGGCCGCCCTCGGCGCCGACCTGAACCGACGGACCCGCGCCGCCCGGGAGGCGAAGAAGAATCACTTCAAACACGCCGACCAACGCGTCGTGGCCGAGCAGGCCACCACCGATCTCAGTGCCCTGGACGGTCGCCGATTCCACAAAGTGGTCAAAGCCGAAGCCGCCGCACCACTTCGGGCCGAACTCGCCGCCGAGCTCGCCCGGCGCGTCGACGCCGACCTGCTGACCGCCCCGGACGTCGCGGTCCTGATCGACGCCGCCGACCCCAGCTGGCTTCCCCTCCAGCTCCGCGTTCTGGACACCCTCACCGATAGTCACCCGGAGATGGGGCCGAGCGTGGTGTCGGTGTGGCGGCAAACCCACCCCGATCAACCCCCCACCGACCTCGAGACCCGACAGAATGGCGCCGACCACAACCCGCTGTTCGCCGCCCGCGCCACCCACCAAGGCATTCGCGGACCGTGGACCATCGCGGCGGCGAAGAAGCCTGCCGAACAGGCCACTCTCTGGGCGGCAGTGCGCGCGCAGTTGACCGGCACCGATCACCCCGATCCGGAACCGGAATGGCCCACCACGCCACAACCTCCGGAGCCGTCGACTCCCCCACCGGCGCCGGAGGATTCCGGTTCCACCATCTCCGCGGAACCGCACCGGAGGACCGCCCCGGCCGCGCTGAACCTTGACGGGGCGAAGAAGTCCAAGGCGCTCTCCAACCCCACCGCGTGGCTGATGAGCCTCGCACAGAACAACAATCAGGCCCCACCCGAGTGGGAGTTCCACACCGACGGCCCCGCGCACGCACTCCGCTTCACCGCCACAGTGCATCTCGCCGGCCACACCGCCATCGCCACCGCGACCGCGAAAACCGCAGCGAAGACCGCATCCGCCGCCGCGCTCGTCGAGGCACTCTTCACGCAGCACTAAAGCTAATGATGTCCGTTTTGTCCGTTGTTTACCGCGGTAAACAACGAACAAAACGGACATACCGAGGTGTGACGGATGATCTTCACATCATTTCCCCGCCCCGCCGCGTGTCGGATCTGCCGTGACCGCCTGGTGCCGTACCGTGCATCCCGTCCGAAGTAGCCCACACGAGTGGGTGAAGCAAACGGAAAGGGTCCCATGACCATTCATGCCCTCCTCAATCAGAAGGGCGGCGTCGGAAAAAGCACCATCGCCGTCAATCTCGCGGCCGTCACCGCCGATGTTCTCAACCAGGATGACGATCCCGATGCCACCTCTCCCGTCGCCGCGGTGTCGATCGACCCGCAGGGCTCGGCGATCTGGTGGGCGGATCGCCTCGAGAATCTGCCGTTCCACATCGTGCAGGCCCACGACGATCTCAACGGCCTGCGTCAGCTGAATCAGCTGCCCGGCATCCGGCATACCTACGTCGACACCCCCGGATGGATCGACCTCGCCGGCGCCGACGACACCAGCGACCCGCTCGGCCGCGGCCCCGCCGCCGACGCCCTACGAGCGGTGCTCGAGGTCGCCGATCACGTCATCGTGCCGATGGAGACCGAACCACTCTCGTTCGATCCGACCGCACGCACCATCCGAAAAGTCCTCGAACCCCGCGGCATTCCGTACACGGTGGTGATCAACAACTGGGATCCCCGCGATGGCAAAATCGACCTCGAGGAGACCAAGGACTTCGTCCGCGCGAACAAGTGGCCACTAGCGAAAACCGTAATCCGCCACTACAAACTGCATGCCCGGGCCAGCGCCGACGGCCTGGTTGTCACCGAATACCCCGCCAACAGGGTCGCACTGCAGGCCCGCGAAGACTTCTACCGGCTGGCTCTGGAACTGCGGATC
Organism: Rhodococcus sp. NPDC127593; assembly: GCF_042671975.1. NCBI lineage: Bacteria > Bacillati > Actinomycetota > Actinomycetes > Mycobacteriales > Nocardiaceae > Rhodococcus > Rhodococcus sp. NPDC127593. The sequence goes on from NZ_JBHXWI010000024.1 coordinate 83,835, forward strand.
GACGGTGGTCGGTGATGGCACGCGGCACCCGTACCAACCTCGCGGCACTCGCCGGCGTCGTCGGCGACAACTCCCCCGTCGACCGTCCCGCTTCCGGTGCGACTCCGACCAATGTGCCGCTCAGCGAGCTGGCCCCGAATCCGCGCAATCCGCGTGATGACCTCGGCGATCTCAGCGATCTGGTCTCGATCACCGGTACCCAACTTCAACCCGCACTAGTCGTGACCCGGGACGCCTATCTGCGGCTGTATCCGGAGGACGAAGCCGAGATCGGGCTCGCCCGGTGGGTGGTGATCAACGGGTGCCGACGACTGGCCGCCGCCGAAAACTTCGGGCGCCCCAACCTCGACATCGTCGTCAAGGACGAGGTCGCCAAGGACCGGGTCACCCTGCTCGCCGCGGCGGTCATCGAGAACGTCGGCCGCCGCGACTTCGACGTCATCGAAGAGGCCAAGGCCGTCGAACTCCTGATCAGCGAGTGTGGGACGGTCGAGATGGCCGCCATGAAGCTCGCCAAGTCCAAGGGGTGGATCTCTCAACGGCGGGCACTGCTCCGCCTAACGCCGGAACTGCAGACAGCACTCCGCAACGGAGAACTCGCCGTCCGCACCGCCCGCTCCCTCGCCCAGGTCCCGCCCGAGGCCCAGGTCCAGGCTTGGGCCGCGGAGAAGGAGCGGGAACACCAGAAGCCCGAGCCGGATCCCACCCCTGAGCCCGAAAACCGCAACCCGACAAGAACTCCTGTCACCGCGGCGAAAGTCACGCGCACCTTCCGACGCCTCGAAGCCGACCCAGCCACTCTCGCCGACGCCCTGGTCGACTACCTCGACGCCGACGGACTGCAAGCCCTCATCCAGGCGCTCACCGATCGACACTGATCCAAGCGCGGCCACGTCACGTCGATTGCGCCTGCGTCGACCCCACTCCAACGTGAGCTGACGCCGCTATTCGCTTCGTCAGCTGTTACCGAGGCCCGACCGACAAGGCAAAACGGGCTGAGCGCCGTTCTGCGGTCACCAGCGTCCGTTTTGGCCAAGGACATACCGACACACGCGAGAACGGCGCTCCACGGCGAACCTGCGGCTGGTGAATCGGCTTCGACCCGTTCGTTTTAGATGGCCGGTTGAAAGATCCGGTAAGACGCGCCGGAAAACGAACGATATGAGATGTCGGACCGTTCGGCGATGTTGGAGAGCACTTGTTGCGACCGTCCCGCTCGGTAATCTGCGAACCGCGGCCCCGCGGCCAGTTGTTGCGCGGGGTCACCGTTGCACACAATGAACGAACGGGCACGCCATGTCGTTGCACGCAACGGGCGGGTATTGCGTCAGCGTTGCTGGCAATAGTCAGAATCCCAGCTTTGCCAGCAATACCGGCAAAGCTGGCTGTTGCGCGGGTTGGCGCCGTGCACGGCTGGTCGTATCCGCCCGTTTGCCCAGCATTGCAAGTAAAACAGGCATTGCAGCCTGTGGAGTGCGGTTGCGTTGCCAATGATGGCATTGCAAGCAATACGGGCATATCGCCCTGAACTGCATAAAGTATTGCAAGCATTACTGGCTAGGGCGACGCGCCGGGAATGCCAGCAATGCTTTCAATGACCTTGTTGCCGGTAACATAGGTAATACCAGTAACGCTGGTAACACCTGCAACACCGGCAATCCTGGCGTTGCGGCAATAGCCATCGTTGATGGCAATGCCAGCATTAACAGTGAAACCCGCTCCGGGACAACAAGGGAGACGCCGGTGCCCTCACCTCGCACGCAAGTAGTCCCGCAACGCGATGCGGTCGCGTTGCATCGTGTCATTTCGCTACTCAACGGGAAGGGGGGAGTGTTCAAGACGACCCTGGCCTCAAACCTCTCTGGTTTGCTGGCCGAGTCCGGCTACAGGGTCCTCCTTACCGACCTCGACCCGCAGGGGAACATTGCGGAGGATCTCGGCTACACGTACACCGACATCGATGACGAGGGAAAGAACCTCGCGCAAGCGCTCTCGTTCGGTGATCCACTTACGCCTGTCCGTGATGTCCGTCCAAACCTCGACGTCATCCCTGGTGGCGCGCATCTGTCGATGGCTACCGCCGCGCTGACCGCGAAGGCAACGAAGGACCCGCTGGGTGCGAAGCTGGCGCTCGCGACCGCTCTTGCGCCCATAGCCGGCGAGTACGACATGGTGATCATCGACTGTCCTCCCGGAGACGACACGCTGCAGACCGCTGCGGCCGCCGCCTCGAAATGGCTACTCGTCCCGACGAAGACCGACGGTTCGAGCCGCAAAGGCATGTCTGCCGTCGCGGCCCGCCTCAGTGCAGTCCTGGATGTTAACGAGGACCTGGACCTGCTCGGCGTTGTCCTGTGCGGTGTCGGCGCAAACTCCACGTCCGTGCAGCGCACGGCTCGTGAAGGAATCGTCGAGGCGTTCGGGGGCGACGCTGCTCGCGATGTGGTGTTCGAAAACATGGTGAGGCATTCAGAAGCTACAGGGCTCGCCGCCCGCGAGCGGGGAGTGCTAGTCCACGAGCTCGATGATGTCGTCCAGAGCGGTCCGAAGTGGTACGAGGTGGTCCGCGGTGAGGCTAAGGCCCAGGCGCACGCACCGAAAAGCGCGAAGGACGTTGCCGCGGACATGTTGGGCGTCTGCCAGGAGATGGTGCAACGCATCACCAAGGCTGAGACAGAGGAGGCGGCGGCATCGTGAGTGCAACGAATCGGGCCATCACGGGACTACCGCCGCGATCTCGCGTTTCGACGCGAGCTCCTGCCCACGATGTGTCAGTGCTCTTGAAGGAGAATCGCAACGGCGCAACAGCGGATCCGGCGCAGCTGGCCGCGGAAGTACCCGCAACGCAACAGCCGGCGGAACCGGAGAAGAAGCCGAGCAACAAACCGACAACTGTCTACATCGCCCCAGACGTCCTGAAGCAAGCGCGCCTGGCATTCAAAGCAACGCAGTCCGCCGAGGCCGACCGCAACTGGTCCCACTTCGTGGAGAAGGCGCTCGCCGACGCAACACAGCGCCGCGCCGCGCAACACAACGACGGCAACGAATTCGTGGGGGAGGACAAGCCACTTCCGCCTGGCCGTCCGCTCGCTGACGACTAGCAAATCGATGAGGCCCCTGCCGTTTGGGTCGGCAGGGGCCTCGTTCCGACCGGTACCCCGTGGAAGGAAGACCAGTCATGAATGACCTTAGTATTCGAGCAGCACGAATCCAGGTCCGCGCGCTGATTGCGGCTCTGATCGTTGCGATCTCCATTGCAATTGGCATCACCACAGGGGCCTTTGTGCTGTCCTTTGCCGTGCAGCGCGACCTCGCGTTGCAAGCCGGGATCCCGCACTACCTCACCTGGATCTTCCCGGCCATCGTCGACGGCGCAATCCTCGGCGCAACGATCGCTGTCGTTGCGCTGAGCAAGATCAGTGGCCGCGCGACAGGAAAGCGGTTCTTCCTCTGGCTCGCCGTCGTTGTGGTCTTCATCAGTGTCTTCGGCAACGCCTACCATGCCCGCCGAGCCGGGGAAGAAGCTGCCAGCAACGTCGCGGCTGGCATCGACCTGGGCTACACACCGCTGACGCCGACAGGCGCATCGCTCATTGCGATCATTCCGCCGTTGCTGGTACTGGCATTCACCCACGGTGTCGGCATCCTCATCAAGGCAATCGGTACAGCACACACCGAATACAACGCCTTATGCAACGACATCACCAGCAGGGCGGTTGAGGAGCGAGAGAGTTTAGGCGCAGTCAGCTCTCGGCTAAACACGCAGGTCCCAGACCCCAAGGTCCAGGACAGTTTCAGCAACATTGACAGTATTGCTGGCAATACCAGCAATACTGGCGTCGATCTCGATGCCGCAGAGATTCAGGTGATGGATGTGCCGCCGTCACGTGATGCAACGAGCGACGACATTGCGGAGGCCGGAACTACCGGCGTTGACGGTTGCGTTAGCGAGGATGACGTCGTTGCAGAGGTCGTTGCCGACGACCTGGACGTTGCGTGCAACGGGATCGCAACGGCGGTGCCCGAGACCCTGGTGTTGCCAGACGAGCTGCAAACCACGGAATACCTGCTGGCCTTCATCGAGTCGAGCAAGCTCGATCCGATGGTCAAGGAGACTGCCAGACTGAAGATCGAGCATCCAGACGCAACGTTCGCAGCACTTGCGGAGGCTACGGGGGAGAAGTGGGCGAGCACTGCGCTGCGTCGATACAACAAGGCCAAGGATCTCGCAGTTGACGCCGGATTCCGTACACCGCCACTCCCGCTTACCGACGAGGCAACGGACAACGGCAGTGACGAATCCGACACGGCACCGTACGAGCTTGTAGGTGCGCGATAGGAACTAGGTTGCAGGTCGTTTTGCAGGTTTGCAGGGTGCCTGCAATGGCCGGGGTGTGGAGGTGGTGGTCGTCCCGTCGGCTGGGTGCGTCTGGACCGTGCCGGGTCCGGGGGTGCAAACACGCTTTTTCGTTTTGCGGCCTCGGGGTCGGGCCGGTAGCCCCCTGCGGTTGTCGACGGGACGGGTGCCGCCGTGGCCGGTCTTCCCTACCGCGGTGGCCGTTGCGCCGGTGGTGGTCGATCCTGGAGGCTGCCTGGGGTGTGGGGGCGGCGAGCGCCCCACCACCAACCCGCACACCGCCGGCCGCCACCACCCGGCCCCCGTGGCGGATCGGCGCACCTGACCGGAGCACCACCCTGTACACGTTCGGGTGACCGGTCATTCATCGCCCGTTTGTGGCGGCGGCACATACGGCTGGTGCCCTCCACCGTCGGAACGGTAAGGGCACCAGTTCCCGGATGGGGCCGGTCATTTCCGGCTCGCCCGGACGGAAGCTAACACGGGAAGCCCATCGAGTCTCATTGTTCGCGTGGAACCGGAAGAGTTTATCGCCAGCCATTATTGGCGGATACGAGTGTTGGTGCGCGCTGGGCCTTGAATGGTGACACCGCGTTGCGCTGTGACGTGGGCATTGTCGTGGAGGAGGATTCGGCTGTTGTCGGTGGCGTGGACGGTGGTGTGTCCGTCGGCGTGGACGGTGGCTTGGTCGTATGCGTAGATCGTGGGTTCGTCGGTGGCGCGGACCTTGGCTCGGTCGACTGCGTAGACGGTGGTCTTGTTGCGGGCTTCGACCTGGGTGTCGTCGAACGCTTCGATGATGGCGGTGGTGTACGCGTAGCAGCGAGAGTGTCCCTCGAGCTGCACCTTGGCCGCGTCGGTGACGACGATGGCCGGCGATCGTGTCTGTTGTTGCGGCGTGCTGGTGGTGATGCGGACGCGTGAGGTGCCGGTGATCCGCAGGGTGCCGGTGCCAATGAGGTCGTGGAGTTCGAGGATCTGGTCGGGCGGGGAGTCGACGATGACGGTCTTCGCTCCCTGAGCGAACCGGGCTACGACGTCGGTAGCGGTGCGGCACGGAGTCCGGGGTGTGCGGCACTGTGGGTTACGTGTCGAGGTGGTTGGGCGCCTCATACTCGATAACCTAGCCGGGATCCGTGGCCGGGGAGTGGGTGCCGCGCTGGCGGCGACGAGTCCCGCCTGGCCTGTGTTTGCCCAGTCGCAGCGATGTTCGTCGATCCACTCGGTCTGGTTGTCATGCGGCCGACCGCACGGCTGAATTGACCTGAGACACCACGGCTCGGGCGGTGGGGTAGTCAGCCCTTCCGTTCGATCTGGTGGGGAACCTGCCGTAGCGGACTCGTGCCGGGGCCGAAATTGGTAGCGCAAGCATTTCGGTCGAGGTAGTCCGACGTGTCCCGCGCTTCTTACCCCGCGTGCCTCGCCACTGTTGCTCTTCGTTCCACCAGGTAAACAGCTCGCGATCTACCAGATGGCGTGAGGCTCGGCGGGCGTTGATTCCGGCAACTCCCCGGGTCTGTGCGGCAATCTCGAGCGCCCGAAGCAGCTGCTCGCCCGTGGCCTTCGAGGTGAGCAGTCCCGTCGAGTGCAAGCGGGTGAGTGCTCGGTCGATGTACTCGGTGCCGTAACCAGTCTTCTCCGACAAGCCGGTCAGGCTGTCGACCCCAGCCCGGTAGAACCAGTGGACGCGTGCGGTTGCCGCACCGAGTCCGCCGGACCTCAGGGGACTCCATAGATCGTGGGTGTGGTGGGGGAGGAGCGGGATCCCGAGCCCAGAAGCGGGGGCGGGTTCCCCTTGTGTTGCATGAGATGTAGTCTCTACGCCCACATCAGGCGGCAGGTTGAGGGTCCACCGTGCAGCTCGCGTCCCCGCGCTTGGAGTGGTCAGCGTGACCCAGCCTTCCCCTGCCAGCACTCGAAGCCTGCGCGAGATCGTGGAGGCGTCGAGAGCGCACGTTTGTGCCAGACGGCGGCAGTCGATGTCGAGGACCCGGGTCCGGGCAGTGCGCGCTAGCGCGGTCAGTGCGTGGAGGATCCGCTCGTCACTTGCTCCTCCTCGCCGGCCCCAGTGCGCTGTTGTCGCGGCGAGGGCATGTTCGATGGCGTCGAGTTCGTCGTCGATCGGTTCACGTGGCGCCTGCCTGGGGTCAGCGGTGAAGGTAGCGGCGCGGGCGAGGGCGCGGGACCACTGGCGTTCTGTGTCGTCGCGGCCGCGGGCCGCGTCCTCACGAAGTCGAATCAGTCCCGGGGAGGTGGCAACGGCGGCTCGGGCGTCGTCCAGTGAGTGCCCGGCCCGCGCCATTGACAGGAAGATCGTGTGGGTAAGGGCACTACGGTCGACGCCCGGCTGTGGTGCGGCACCGAGTAAGGCTGCGGTGCGGTGGGGGAGTGACCGATGGGGACGGTCGAGCCGAGGACCCGCAGAGTCCTCCACGATCCGGTGTACAGCCCGGCGCGGGGCGGGCGATGGCGGTGCGACGTGGGGATGCCGCGCGATGAGCCACGTGACGACTTCGGGTGTGGTTCCGCGGTTGACTTTATCAAGTGTCGCCAAGAGGGCCCGGCCTTGCAGATGTGGGGTCGATCTTCCCCCCGCTCGATGTGGCGCTCCTGGGGGGCGTACTGCACCCGTGGCCGGGTTCGTCAGGGCGGAGGTGTCGAGACTGGGGTAGTGCTGGCTGAGGGCATGTGCCAGTTGCCGAACAGTGTCGGGGTCTGCGCCTGTTTCGGCGAGCCGGAGCCATACGTGTTGTCCACCGGTCGGTCCGGAGTGAGCCCGCAAATGTGCCACTCCCAGCTCGGTCAGCTGAGAGGCGAGACGGTCCGAATCCTCGAGCGCGATGCGGCGACCGTGGCGGCCGCTGTCGAAGTCGAATCCGAGCAGGCGAAACCGTTGGTCGGAGTCGGTGAGGTAGACCGCCCACGGAAACTCCGGATGCTGCGCTGGGATCGACACCGTGGCGCTGTAGCTGTGCGTTTTGTCTGGATCGACTCGGACTCGTTGTCGTGGCGACCACAGACGAGTACACGTGTTGTAGAGCTGCGTGTTCGGTGCGCCCTCGTCGGCATACGAGGTGATACGCGCAGGAGTGATTGAATCGGCAACAGGGTATGAGGTACTTGCCCGACTTGCATTAGGCAAAGTGCTACCCTGGGGCGTACCTGACAACGGTAAGTCCCTTCGGGGATGCAGTAGTCGCGAGCGGCGAACTCGCTATCTACAAGACACGACCCTGGTTTCTCCGGCATGAGAGCCAGGGTTTTGTCATATCTGCAGACGTACTACTGCGAACGGCTATTTAGATGTCGCGCAGGCGGCTAAGCAGTCAGCGGAAGCACCTCCTGGTCGAGATTCAGTTCACGAACGAGGTCGGGTCGGCCTGCACGGAGAGCCAAGAGGTCGGAGACGTACTGGCTGACCGACTTGACGCCGTGCGCCTTCCGCTCGCTGTCGAGCAGGTCGTACAGCTCGTCCGGTACCCGTCCAAGCCTTTTGCGGTCTCCCAGACTCGGTCGACCGGGCTTGGCATGTGATCCCTTGCTTGTGGTTGGCATGGCCTTCCTCCCTCTCGTGGGGTTCCGGCAATTCTGGTCCCGGAACGGTGAGGAGTAGCGGAGGCGCGCCGTAACTGGTCCCAAAAGCTTTGCAATGACTATAGTAAGGCCGCAATCTAAAACGGGTCCATCGCGCTGCCGTCACCGAACATAGGGGGACATGCCAAAATGCTCGGTATGGGACGAGCCGATGCTTCTGTTGCGACCCGGGTCGAGGAACTCTTCAAGACTCGGTGGCCCCGGGGCAACAAGACCTCGAACGCCCTCGTCGCGGAGTTCGTGAGCCGCGCTGTCGGACGAACGATCGACCGGCAGTACATCTATCGAATACGAACCGGCCGCGTCCGGAAGGTTGATGTACCCGTCCTCGAAGCAATTGGGCAGTTCTTCGGTCAGAGTCTCGATTACTTCTCCGGAGCCGCCCCGGATCCTGCCGATGAGCTCCAGCGGGCGTTGCAGGACAGTGGCCTCCAGATCGCCGGCCTCCGCGCGAAGAAGCTGACACCCGAAGCGCGGCACGAGCTTGCACGCCTCGTCCGCGAGGCAAGCGACATCCTCGCGCGCGACTTCCCGAAGACCGAGGATTAGCGTGCGTGGCCGACGGCGCATCGATGCGCTTGTCCGGAATCTGGTTCCCGATCCATTCGACCTCGACGAATTCCTCGCGAATGCGTCGACGGAGATGGGGCTACCGATCCGGATGTTGAGCGGGGTTTCATCCGGCCTCCCGTTGTCCGGGGCCTCTTTCGTCACCGACCGGTGTGCGTTCGTATCCGTACCCGCGTCGACCAGCGAAGATCACCACATTTTCATCGTCAGCCATGAGGTGTTCCACCTCCTGGAGGGGCACAGCTGCTCCGCGGCCGCGGAGGATCATTCCCACAGCCTGATTCGGTCCTTCCGGCGTCAGCGCATTGAACTGAGCTGCGAGCGTTTCGCGTGGAAGGTCGGGACTACCGTTCTAAGGCAACGAGTGCGGGCAGTCGGTCCCGCTGAGGCGCCCGCGCGCATGCTGTCCTCCGCGTTCGGTTTCCGGGCATAAAGCAGCGACGGATGGAGACTGAATGATCGAGTGGGTGGCGTGGGCCTCTTGCGTTGTAGGCGCGCTTCTCGCGGGGCTGGGCCTGGTCAAAGCGATCCCGGACCGAACGGTGCTCGGCATGGGCATCATTTTCTACTCGTTGACATTGCACACATATTCGCCGCTGCTGATCTTCGGGGAACGGCAGCCGCTGACAACCGAAGACCGGATATGGGGCGCAACCTTCGCTGTTCTAGGTGGTTGGTCGTTCCTCATCCTCGCGCTCGCCATCCTCCACGCGAGCCGGACGCAGAAAGAGGACTGGGCGAATCCGGCATTCCGGCGTGACCTCTCGATCCTCTCGATAGCAGCGGTGAGCAGCGCGCTCGCGTTGCGGCTCGAACTCTCGAGTGGTCATTTCGCGCCCACGACAGACTTTTTGAATGTCTACGGTGATGATCATCGCGTGGTGCTGTACCAGCTGACGTTTCTGCCGTGGATCGCCGTGCCCGTCGGCGTGCTCGGATACATGACCTGGAAATACAGCTCTGGCCTCAGCAAGGTCGTGACAATCGCCGGCTGCATGTGCGGTGTGCTGTGGGGGATTTGGAAACTCGCCGGGGTCGTGTTCCGCTTTGTCGCGGGGGACAGCATCGGGATCGAGTCTCCGGTAAGCGTCGGGCTCGGGTTCCTGACTGTGCTTCTCGTGACCTGTGGGCTCGGTATCTTCGGAGCAGGCAACGCCTGGCGGCGGGTATCGGCGATGATCGAGTACGGGTGGAACCGCAGAGTCGACGACGCCCGCCACCAGGAGGGTTAGACGTACTGCGTCTTGAGTCGTGACTTGAAGATTTTGCCTGAGTCCTCGCGTGGAAGGCTGTCGGTGATCACGACCGTTGCAGGAATCTTGTAACGGGCAAGAACACCGTTGAGGGACTCCCTGATGCCGTCGGGCGTAAGGTTCGCCCCGGGCCGGGGGATGACGTGCGCTGCGACCGACTCACCGAATTCGCCTCCGGGGACGCCGAATACTGCGACGTCTTCCACGGTCCCCAGCGCCGTGATCGCGTTCTCTATCTCGGCCGGATAGATATTCACGCCACCCGAGATGATGACCTCTGCTGTGCGGCCGGTGAGGTAGAGAAAGCCTTCGTCATCGAGGTAGCCCTCGTCGCCGACGGTGATGTATCCGGGGAATGGAACTTTGCCCGTGGACGCGTGATTCAGGTACTCGAAGGCGGGCCAGTAGTCCGCTCCTTTGACGTAGACGCGGCCCGTCGCGCCCGCCGGTAGTTTGTTTCCCTCGTCGTCGGCGACCAGGACGTCGGCGCCGTCTACCGGGCGACCGACGCTGCCGGGGCGCGCAAGCCACTCGTCGGCATTGATCCACGTGATGGTGCCGGCCTCGGAGCAACCGTAGAACTCGATGAGGGCGTTACCGAACCACCGGATTGCGGCTTCTTTGACTGCTGGTGGGCACGGCGCGGCGGAGTGGATGACGTGGGTCAGGCTGGAACCGTCGTAGCGCGCCCGAACGTCATCCGGAAGTGACAGGAGCCTCGACAGCATCGTCGGCACTATCTTGACCTGCTGGATCTTTCGCTCGGCGACGTGCTGTAGGAACCGTTCGGCGTCGAACCTCGGCATGATGGTGATGTTCGTGCCCATCCTGAGTGCGAGGACGGCCAGCGCATTAGGGCTGGTGTGGTAGAGCGGACCGGCGACCAGCATCTGTCCACCGGGGGCCAAACCCATTCGGTTCGCGGTACCGCCGGCGATGGAAAGCAGCTGATGAGGGGTCATACGTTCGCGCATGACGCCCTTCGGCGTTCCCGTGGTGCCTGATGTATAGATCAATCCCATCGAGTCTGCGATTGCCCCCTCCTGGTAGGGGAGCGGCTCCGCCGCGTCCTCGATCCACTCTTCGAGGGTTTGGCTCGTTCCAGTCACTCGGGAAAGCTCTGGAGACAGCCCCAACTCACTGAGAAGCTCTGGCGGCATGGCCACTTCCACCAGGACGGTGTCGAGACCTGCTGTCTCGATGGCCTGCTGCACGGTGCCGACGAATTCGGTGTGGGCGAAGACCAATCGGACGCCGCTGTCGCTGAGGACGTGTTGCACCTCGGGGGAGGTCCAGTGCCAGTTGATCGGTACTGGATTCGCTCCACAGCTGGCCGCGGCGAGCGACACCTCGAGGAATTCGATGTCGTTGCGGAGCATGAGCGCGACACGTTCTCCGGGCTGTATCCCTGCGGCCTTGATCGCGGTCGCGAGGCGCCCGGCGCGGTCGTGCGACTTCCATTGCTCGCGGACGCGGTTTCCGCAGGTAAGGGTGGCGGGGGCTTCCTGATCGCTAGCGGTCATGGGGCATGAGTCTGCCACGGCTATTCGGACGGCGGGGACACGCCCATGCTTCTTTGTGTTGCAGCGGGCCGCAAGACACGGTTTACTCCTGATTGCCCAGACGATCAAAAATGATCGTTTCGGGATTGAGGTCGGTCGCGGGGACCCGCCTCAGACGGGGAGGAAGACGACTGTGCGCCGACAGCTACGGAGACGTATGCGGAGGCCGAGTGCGGGTGCGTTCGTACGCATCTTTGACGTCCTGGACGGTAAGGCCGAACTCTTCGGCCATCCGCTGAGCCACGTCTTCTTTCAGGCGAGAATGGCCCCGCTCGACAGTTGCGAGGGCAGTCGTGGAGATACCGATCTTTGCGGCGAGCTGCGGTTGCGTGAGTCCCGCAAAAACCCGCAGATCGCCCAAGTAGCGCTGATCGGGCTTGATTTTGACGACGTCCTCCATGGCGATTCCAAGAACGGCGACGGCCCGCTTGAGGCTGTCGGCCTGCGGGGTGCTCTTGCCTGTTTCCCAGGTCAGGACAGCGCCTGGGCTCACTTCCGCGAGGCGCCCCAACTCCCCAATGGAGAGCTTCTTTTTCTCACGTGCCTTCTTGAGGGCCGCGGGAGCAAATCCCCGCAATTTTCGTCTGCTCATCCCTTGCTCCCGCGCATGAGCCCCCACTTTGCCTGACTCCAATCTATGCCGTCCCAGTATGTTGCGATATAGTACGGTCATGTTGTCCGGTTTTAAATTGAGCACTTAAACCAGGAAACGGGGGTGGATATGCGGTCTGATCAGGACGTTCGCGAGGCGGGAACCATCGCGGACCGGGCGACGCTCCCAGCCCCGAAGAGACTCAGCTGCCGGCGGGCTTTTCGCCAAGCTCCGACGCAGCTGAAACGGTTGACGATGAGAGGTCATGCCGGACCTCGTATGCAGCATCGCAGCCTAGAAGGGATCCCAGGTGCGCTCGTGATTGGCGTCCCGGTGCGCACCTGGGATCTGTTCTCTACCGCGACGTTTCCACGCGTTGCGCGTCCACACCGCGGAACCTCGAGTCCCTGCGGTCCGTTGCCGTACCCATCTGGAGGACTCGATGACTTCGAGTGTAATTCAGGCATCAACCTCGGGATTCGCTCCGACTGACCACACCTCCGACGCCCTCCGTCTACAGGACTGCGCCCCGGCATTGGCCGACGAGCTCCCACCCTCACTTCTCGCGGCGGTGTGGACCCGGTGCGGTGTGGTCAGTTCCTGTCCGGGCCGATGCCCAGGACATGTCTGCGTGAGTGTCTCGCTCACAGGGCTTCCGACGTGCCCGATTGGCCATTCACTGGTCCCCGCCGTTCGGCACTCTCGTCCCCACACCTGACAGCCTTCACCATCCCCCGCCTTCCTCTCTCGTCAGAGGCCTCGCCGCTGACGGCCCGATTGGCTGATCCACCCAAACGTCTCAACCCCAACGAATCGAAGGGTAAGTACATGAGTCACAACGAATCCGGCGGACAGCACCGCCTCCGGAAGCAGGGGGCAACTCAGAAGATTGCACTTCTGGGCGCGGTCACGGTCGTAATCGGGTTCGCTACGAACGGGATCGCCAACGCCGCCCCGGACCAACCCGGAATCACGACCCCCGAGACGCCCGCAGATCAGCCGGGAATCACTACTCCCATTGAGCCTGCGCCGGTCGCGCCCGCCCCGGCTGAGGCCGCCGAGCCCCAGCCGGAACCGGTGTACTGGGGTGAGGCACCAGCGGAGCCGATCGTTTACCAGCCGATCCCGAACTTCGACTACGAGAACAACAAGTACGTCGAACCGGAGAGTGGTTACGACGACGTCGCGCCGGTGCAGTTTCAGGATCTACACCTTCCGCAGTGGGTGGAGCCCACGAAGCCGTTCATCGCGCCGCGAGACACCCTGCGGTTCGGTGAGCTGCACCTCAAACAGCCGAACTGGGTGTCCGACGTCGACAAAGACCGCACCAACAACTCCGTCGCGGTTGTCGAGTCCGGTGCGACAACATTCTGGCGGTCACTCGGTGTGGAGACCTCCCGCGCCGAGCGGATCTCGGCGGCGCAGGTCGGCGCAGGTGCTATTGGTGCGGTCACCGCCGGGACGGGGGCCGCTGTCGTGGCCGGTACCGCGTGTGCTCTTGCAGCGGGCACGGTCGCCGGGATCGTCGGTATGAGCGCGGGCAACGTCTTCCTCCCTGGAATCGGATGGGCCCCGGTCGGCGTCATTGCCACCGCTGGTGGGGCTGCAGCTGGCGCGGCGGCCTGCGCCCCTCCCGCGTTCGTCGCCGCCGCGGCCCTCGGTGGTCTCGGCGCGGCTGCCGCGGTGACCCCGTTCGCGGCCGCGGACAAGGGTGAGCCGAAGGAGGTCGAGGTCCCGGACGTTGACCAGGCGGCCATCACGGAGCAGACCGAGCAGGTCCTCGAGCAGTGGGAGGCCAACCCGGTCGGCGCCCAGGTCGTCTCAACGGTGCAGGACATCGTCGAAACGGCCCCCGTCATCGACCAGCAGGTCCGCGACTTCGCAGCAGCCCAGCCTGGCGGGGAGCAGGCGCTCGAGCAGGTCGACACAGCGTTGGACACGTTCTTCGGCGACTCCACACCGGGTCTGGCCTCGCAGCTGGTCAGCAATGCCGTCGCCGCGGGTCTCCCCGTCCCGGTGAGCACGTAGGGGCATCGGTGGCGGTGATGATGATGAGGCGATCGACTGTCCGGGTCGAGCGACGCCCCCTGTCCGCAGCGGGGTTGTCCTTCGCGGGCTGGGTGGTGCGCATCGCCGCCACCACGGCCGTCTTGGGCGCAGGGAACTGGGTTGAGGCTCTACGTCATTGGATTTCACCTGACCCGGCTCCGTGGGATTCCGGTTTTGATCTATACGAGACTGCGGCGACATCGGTCACGGCGTTCGTCATTCACCTAGGTGGCGGCGGGCCGGTGATCGCGATCGCGATCGTGTACGGGTTCATCGCATTTCTGATTGCGACGAGCGCGTTGATTGTCGGGGCGGACGGTGTGTGGGCCGCCGGGGCCAGTGTGGGATCGACCGTGACGGGCCAGGTTGTTGCTGTGGGTGCTGTCACTGCCTGGTCTGGCACCAGCCCGGTCTACTGGGAAGCACCGACTGGCTTCTGCAGTGTCGTGGCGATGTGCCTGCTGGCGAGCACCTTTATGGGTGTGCAGGTGATCTCCACCCGCAGGGTCCGGACCTCACAGAAGTTGCCAACTGAATCGCTTCTCGACGAGAAGGCGGTGAGCGAAGTTGGCTAGAAATGCACGGCGATCAGATGGTCGCGAAGGCCCCCGGGTGTTGTCCGCAACTGGTCCAACACCCAGCGTCTCCGGCGGCGGCGAGAACGGCCGCAAGCTGGGATTTCTGGTGTTGTCGATGGCGACTATTGCGGTATTGGTCGCACTCGTAATCATCGTGGTCTCGTTCGTGGGTAAGTGGTCACCGAGTGACCCGGTCTCGCTGGACAGCATCGCCCCGACAACAGGTCCGCCGTCATCAACGTCGACGGCTCCCGAGCTTGGGTGTCCTGCCGCGCAGGGTGATCAGGCCAGTGCAGAGGGTGTGATCGCTGCATTTGAGCACGCCTACTACGTGCAACGATCCGGTGCGGCGGTGCGGGCCCTGGTCGCACCAGGCGCCCCGTTCAATTCGGCCAAAGCCGTACAGGCGGGAATCGACTCCGTTCCGGCAGGGACGACGTACTGCCTCACGGTCACCGGTGTTGCCCCGGACACGTACTCGATCGGGTTGACCGAGTACGCGCCCGGTGGCGAAGAGAAGCAGTACCTGCAGAAGGTCACGACCGCTGTGGTCGATGGCCGGGTGTTCATCGCGTCCGTCGAATCCGTGGGGAAGTAGCTGATGATGCGGAAAAGGATTTCTACCGCAGTAGTGATTGCTGGTGCGGCCGCGGCCGCGGTGATGTCACCGGTACCGGCGGCCGCGGCCGTGGGCACCGACTGTGCCCGGTTCATCGCGGTCCTGGTCCCGGGAACGACCGAAACGACGGCGTCCGCGGATCCGTCGCGACCGGCGGGGCTGTTGGGTTCGGTCGGCGACGAACTCGAAAAGCGCTACGGCGCCTCGATCGAAACGGTGTACCCGAACTACGCGGCGCAGGCATTTGTGCAAACCGGCATGTCGTATGCGACGTCGAAAACCGGTGGAGTGCAGTCGGTGTCGAACGTGATGGCACGCTGCCCGACGTCGAGTTTCGTCCTTGCTGGCTATTCGCAGGGCGCCGATGTCGCCAACGACGTCGCGGTGAACATCGGCGCCGGTCGCGGACCGGTTCCCGCCTCGGCGATCCGTTCGGTGGTGTTGGTGGCGAACCCGAAGAACGGCACGAAGGGTTCCCAGCTGGTCGGGCCCAAACTCGACGGCCAGGGCATCGCCGGACCCGCGGCCGAAGGGTTCGGCGCCCTGTCGGGCCGGGTGTTCGATATCTGCAACCCGGGCGACAAGTACTGCAACACCAACGCCGGCCAGGACACGTTCCTCGCCTCGCTGGGCCGGGTACTGGCCAATCCACCCGGCGCGGTGGCCCCGACCGCAGCATCAGCGGCCGCCACCACCGCGACCACCCCGATCTCGGAAACCACCGCGACC
The DNA here is from genome assembly GCF_042671975.1 of Rhodococcus sp. NPDC127593. Lineage (NCBI taxonomy): Bacteria > Bacillati > Actinomycetota > Actinomycetes > Mycobacteriales > Nocardiaceae > Rhodococcus > Rhodococcus sp. NPDC127593. The sequence continues at coordinate 99,738 of NZ_JBHXWI010000024.1, forward strand.
GCGAATACTGCACCGACCGGTGGAGATGCGGCCCAATTCATCACCGGGGTGAGCTCCGACTACGGGATCGCCGATCTGGCGTCGGCACCGGGTGCGGCACAGTCGTTGGCCTCGGCCGTCGACCGACTCCAGTCCGCCTCGGCTCCGAATTCGATGTCGCAGTCCGTCGATGTCGCCGCGGTGCGCCAGCAGGCCCAGCTCGTGCAGGGCACGCTGGCCCCGATCGCCGAGACAAGCGCATGGATGGCCGCCAATCCCGCGGCCCGCGCAGGTCTACGGGAGGCGCCGGCCGATTCGCCAGAGTCGGTGACGAACTCGGTGGTCGACTCGCTCGACCAGGTCGATATTCCGAAGGTGCTCGATGCCGCGGATTCGGTCGTGCAGATGGCGAACACCATCCTCAGCTCTACCGGTGGCGGCGGCGTACCGGCTACGGCGGCCGCCTCGTATGCGGACCTGAGTGCTCCGGCGCAGCAGTTGTCCACGGGACTTGCGCCGATCGCGAGCACCCCGATTGATCAACTCCAGACCGCGACGTCGGTGCTCTCGGCGATCAAGCCGGTGACCATCATCAACCAGATCCTGGGCGTGGTCGCCGGTGTGACGTCGGTGGACTACCCGGGTGTGGTGACGAACCTGCAAACCCTGGTCGGACATCTGCTGGCCGGCAACGTCAAGGCCGCACACCAGGTGGCGGGCGAGTTGAACAACCAGCTCTCGCCGCTGGTGAAGATGTCGGCCGGGGTCGACGTGAAGTCGATCGCCCAGCTGATCCGGCTTATCCCGGACCCGTCGGGAACGGCAGCGATCGCGTCGATGGTGCTCGATCTGCTCGGGAACGTTGACGTCATCCGGCTGGCGCGCGATATCGGCCAGATCCAGGAAGTGGCCTGGCAGGTCGCCGAGACCGGCAATCTCCTCGCGCTCGGGCAGCTGTTGCCGCTGACCTTGGACCTGGCCAATGTCGGCCTTGCCGTGGTGGTTCCGGGGCAGAAGATGTCGCCGGAGCAGCTGCACGCCCCCGCCGATGCACTGACCACGCTGATGGGTGCGCAGGCCGCGAACAGCGATTTCGTGGGGCTGGGCAGCTCCGCGCTCACTGCGGCGACGTCACCGAATGCCATGAACCTCACCGCTCTCCTCGACGAGGGGTTCACCGCGGCGAGCTTTCTGGGATCGAAGGTCCACGAGGCCTACAACACCTGGCTGATCGACGGGAAGCGCACTGCTCTGCAGGTCGTGGTGGACATCGCGACCAAGGCGATCGGGGGATAGCCGGAACCTTCACATCCGCAGGTGGGACACCTCTTGGGCGAGAGCGTTTCCCACCGGGCGGAGATCCGAGTTCGCGGTAGCGCACTGCTACTGACCTTCGTGCCCGGGCGGGCAAGGAAACGACACACGCAAAGGACATGACGATGGGTGATGCACCCAGCTCCTCGAACACCGGCATCAAAGCCACGGCCGCAGTTCTTGCGGCCGTGGTGGTGATGGTCGGGTTCCTGGTGATGGGCAGCGACAACCCACCTACGCCCACCGACTGTGTCCCGACGCGGTCGGCGGCCCCCGGCCCGACCGGTTCGGTTCGGATGCCCGCCGCCGAGGGTCAGTACGAGTTGTCCTCACCGTTCGGTCCGCGGTGGGGCACCTTCCATCAGGGTGTGGACTTCGCCGGGCCGACGGGGACACCGATCTACGCCGCCGCCGACGGTGTGGTCACGGCGGCCGGACCGGCAACCGGGTTCGGTAACTGGATCGTCGTCGACAGCGAGATCGACGGCGGCAAGGTCTCGACCGTCTATGGCCACATGTACGACGACGGGGTGCTGGTCAAGACCGGCGACCGAGTCACCGCAGGCCAGCACATCGCCGCGATGGGCAATGGCGGCGAATCGACCGGCTCTCACCTGCATTTCGAGGTCTGGCCGGGCGGTCGCCTGTCCGGGGGCACCGCCATCGACCCGATGCCGTGGCTGGCCTCGCACGGCGCCTCGGCCGCGCCCACCCCGGTGGCACCTGCGCCACCGGCGGCGCAGGTGCGGTTGGCCGCGGCCAGCGGGCCGGAGATGGCGGCGCTGCCTGCGGCCAAGGGATCGGAAGCGCATTGGCAGGTCGACACCGTCCGGGTGGCGCGGGCGGTGGCCGCGACCTTCCCCGAGGTCGACACCATCGGCGGGTGGCGTCCGCAGGACACCTATCCCGACCATCCCTCCGGGCGGGCCGCCGACATCATGATCCCGAATTGGGACACCCCCGAGGGCAAAGCGTTGGGCGATGCGGTCGCCGACTACGTGATGGCGAACAAGGACCTCTTCCACGTCCAGTACATCATCTGGCGTCAGCAGTACCGGCCCGCCGCCGGTGAGGGAAACCTCATGGAGGACCGCGGATCCCCGACGCAGAACCACTTCGACCACGTCCACGTCACCACCTCGGGCCACGGTTTCCCCGCTCCCGGCCAGCTCTACGGCGGCGTCCCGGGCGGCCCTACTTCACCTGCCCCGACTACGGGTCCGTGCGCCGGTGCTCCCGCACCCGGATCCGGTGGTGGGATGCTGCGTCCGGGTTCGGTACCCCCGGCGTTCGAGCCGTGGATCATCAAGGCCGCCGCGACCTGCCCGCAGGTCCCGGCCCCGATCATCGCCGCGCAGATCGAGAACGAAGCCCAGTTCGACGTCAACGCGCACAACGCCGGCTCCGGCGCGGACGGTCCCACCCAGTTCATCCCCGGCACGTGGGCGGCGAAAGCGGTCGACGGGGACGGGGACGGCCGCAAGGACACCCGCAGCATCCCCGATGCGGTGATGACCCAGGCCGCCTACGACTGCGAACTCGCCGGGATCGCCGCCGAGATGCTCGCCGCCGGACAGATCCGCGGGGACCTCACCGAGCTCTACCTGTCGATGTACAACTGCGGCCCCGGCGCCACCGCCAGCGGGGGCGGGGTGTGCCAGAACGCCGAAACCCTCGCCTACGTCAAGAACATTCCCCGCCGGGCCGCCTCCGCGTTCGCCGCCGATCTGCCCGCCGCCGCCTGACCCCGACACCGCAAAGGACACCACCATGACCAGCAGCACCGCACCGCTCAGCCAGACCCGGCGGCGAGCCGCCCTGAGTGTCGCCGCGTGCGCCGCGGTGCTGCTGGCCGGGTGCTCCGCGCAGGAGCCGGACAGCGACGGAGCCGCGGCGACGACAACCGGTGCCCGCGCCCAGCAGTGGACACCCGGCACCGACACCACCGCCGATGTGGCCCCGCCGTCGGCGGCCCAGACCCTGCCGCCCGAGGCCGCCGGGGTCGACCGGACCAGCCCTGACGCCACCGCTCGGGCCGCGCTGACGGTGTGGTTCGGCTGGAACACCAACACCGACCGCGGCCCGAACGACGCTGCCGCGCGGGCCACCCCGCTGCTCTCGCCCAGGCTGGTCGACGCGGTGACCTCGACGACGTCGGTGACCGGCCCCGGCGCGCAGTGGAACCAGTGGGCAACCGCACACGCCACGCTCACCGCCGAGGTCGCCGCGTCCCCGGAGCTGGTCCCCGAGGAAACCGCCACCGAGGCGTACCGCGTGTTCGTGGTGACCCAGACCGCCCGCACCCCCGACGGCACGGAGGTCGGCACCCGATCCACCACCGCGAACGTGCTTCTGGGGCACACCGCCGACGGGTGGGAGGTCGACAAGATCTCCGAACGCTGACCGCGCCGACAGCGGCGCCGACACCCGCCAGAACTGCCCGGCACCGGGCGGAAATCCCCGAAGAAAGGACACGAGAATGGCGACAGCCACAGCAGCGGATGAATGGGACAAGGCCGCGCAAGCGGTGCGCGGGGCAGCCGAGGAGCTGCGCGGCGCCGACACCGCGGCCCTGCGTAGCTGGGCGCAGACCAACAAGCTTCTGTCTCGGTCGATGTGGCCGAAGATCAAGCGCGAGCTCTACAAACAGCTCGACATCGACTACGACACCCAGCGCGAGACCGAAACCGCAGCACGCCAGCAGGCCGTTGCCGCGGCCGCCGCAGCGGCCCCGCTGGTCGAGCTGTATGCGGCCGGCGACGAGCGCGGCTCGTTCGCGGTGCTCCCCGGCCCGGCGGTCAACGACGGCAGAGACGCCGACGTCAACGACGCCGCCTGGTACGGCACCTTCCACGAGAAGGACACCATCTACCGTGCCGGTGATCAGGACTCGGCGGACAACTCCGCGGCAGGCAAGGCGGTGTTCCTGGCCGGCAAGGTGCGTGAGGCGCAAGGACTCGACGCGGTGCGGTTGCTCCTGCACATCAGCAACCCGAACCTCGACGGAAACCGGTTGGCTGGCACCGCGGCGAAGGCCGGGGTCGCCCTCGAACTCGACATCACCGACGCCAACCCGGCGTGTGAGTACTGCGAACGGCCCGGTTACCAGGCGTGGCAGGCGATCCGGCTGACCGACCTCCTCGTCACCGACCAGCAGTAGCGGGGCGGCCGCGATGACCGACGACCCTGGCCAGAACCCGCTCTCCAGCCCACCCGAAGGAACCCTCGTGAGCACACCAGCGCGAAACGAGAACGACCACACCAACGACTACGGCGCCGAGAACGCAGTGAACCTGCGCACCCAGCGACTCAAGCGCCAAACCCCCCGACCCGAACCCGAACCTGAAACCCCCGGCACCGAGGACGATTCGGCGTCCGCCGAATACGACACGACCGGCCACGACCAGCAGTTCGCCGACCCGTACGCGGTCGGCCAGGACGCCTTGGCCGCGAACGAGGAGCCGCTTGCCGAGCCCTACCCGGTCCGCTCCGGTGGGGGATTGTTCGACCCCGAGAGGGAGGCCGACACCAACCCCGCCACCTGGGGATGGCGCGGCAAGCTCAACGCCGCCACCGGCCTGCGGATGCTCCCCAAGCCGGATTCGGCCGAGGTCCGGTTCCGCACGTCGATCACCCGGATCCAGCAGTCCCTGCCGGGCTGCTCGGTCGTGTCGGTGATCGGCCTCAAGGGCGGGGCCGGGAAGACGCCGACCACGCTGGCGTTGTCGAACACCTTCGGCCGCCACCGCGGCCGCGGTGTCGTCGCCTGGGATGCGAACGAGGCCACCGGCACCCTCGGGGACCGGGCCGCCCGCACCACCGATCCGGAACTCGGGCCGTGGGACGTGCTCGAGCACGCCTCAGAGCTGGCCTCGGCCGCCGCGGTGTCCGGCGTGCTGGGCCGGTACCTGCGCCTGCAACCGACCCTCGACGAAGTCCTCGCCGCAGACAACTCAACGATCCGCGAACGGGGGATCGGCTGGGACGAGTGCGCGGCCCTGATGGCGGTCCTGCGCCGGCACCGGGATCTGATCTTCATCGACACCGGGAACAACCCACTCGCCCCGAACTGGCTGTGGGCGGTCGAGCATTCGGACCTGCTGGTGGTCCCGGTGCCGCTGCGCCGGGACATGGCACAGCAGGCATACCGGATGCTCGAGGGCATCGCCGCCCGCGGATTCGAGCACCTGGTGCGCTCGGCCGTGGTACTGACCACGGTCACCCCCGAATCGGACCCGAACCTCGAGGAGGGCATCGCGAAGGAATTCGGGCACCTGGGCATCGAGCACGTGATTCGGGTGCCGTACGAGCCGCAATTCGCGACCGGCAACCGGCTCGTCTACGACCGGCTGGCGGCGGGCACACTCGAGGCCTACACGAATGTGGCTGCCGGTATCGCCGACCTGCTGTCCCACAGTGCCTACGGGCGGACGCAGACATTGTCCGACTCGTACGCCCCGCAGCAGATGCAGCGCCCACCGAACGCGCCGCGGCGCCAACCGCGCTACGGCCGCGGCGAGTCCCACCCCCAGCAGCCGGATCGGTACGCCGAACCCGACTCGCCCTACCCGCGTCGCGAACCGCACCCGGAACCCACCCCGCTGTGGGACCGCACCACCAACCAACCAAAAGGACGCCGCCGATGACCACCGCAGCTCACCCCACCACCGAAGGAGAAGCCATGACCCGGACACCTCGCCGCACCGCGGCCCGCCGCCTGCTTGCTGCCGCCACCACGACGGTGGCCGTGCTGACCATGACGGTGCTCGCCGCCGGACCCGCTGCAGCGCAGATCCAGAACCCGACTGACGGCATCAAACCGAGCCTGGAATGGCTCGGTCCGGCCTTCAACAACGTGTGGGTGCGGGTCATCGGCTCCATCTGGGGAGTGCTGCTCGGCGCCTCGATGATCAAGTTCTTCGTCGAGATCTACAAGATGCGTGCCGCAAAGGCCGGCGGATACGGCGCCGAAATGGCTGACGCCGCACAGGGAGCGAAGATCGGCGCGGTGGCGTTCGGATGCCTCGCCGGCGGCGGGGTGATCATCGGCGCGATCTTGTTCGTCGTCGGCGGATAGCGGCCCCCACATCCCTTTGTGTATCAACCCTCTGCAACAGAAACGAGAAGGACCATGACGAAAGACTTTTCCTCGGTGAGTACCAGCTCGGCGTCGGGACCGACCTTCGCAACGGGCACCAGCGGACCGTCCAACAGTGGCCGTAAGTGGGTGATACCGGCCGTGATCGGTGTGGTGGTTCTGGTCGTGGTGGCCCTGATCATCGCGGTGACGTCCAGCGGAGGGGGAGACGACGTCACCGGCTCCGACGCGATCCGCACCGCCCACGGGCCGAACACGATCATCGACGGTGTGCCCCGCGGCTACACCCGCGATCAGGCCGGCGCGCAGACGGCGGCGGTGAACTTCATTCAGGCCCTCGGACAGACCGATCAGGGCCGGGTCGACGGGGCGAAGTTGCGTGAGCTCGCCGTCGGTTCCTCTCCCAGCACGGCCCTGACCACGGTCCTCGACTCGGCCAGCGGCCGCGAGGAGTCGAAGGGCACGGTCAACAACGTCCCGCTGATCGTGACCGTCACCGACTTCACCCAGGACTCGGCGACGGTGTCGGAGTGGGGGATGGGCATGAGTCAGGCCCCGATCAGTGCCGACACCGACAAGGTCGGGATCTTGTCGGTGTATGCCACGACCACGGTGAAGCTCGTGTGGGAGGGCGACGACTGGAAGGCCGTGGACTGGACCTTCAGCAGCGGCCCGGAGCTCAAGGATGCCCAGTTCCCTGCCGCTGATTCCCCGCTCGCCCAGCAGGGTGCGGGGGGTTACTACAGCTTCTACGTCAACTAAAGGGGTGGGGCCGATGATGTGGCGCAAACTCATTCTGGCGTTCTTCGCCCTGGTCCTCCCCGCATTGCTGTGTGCGGCTCCGGCGGCGGCCGAGCCCACCGCGGTGCCGGAGGCGGGTCCCGGTGGGTCGGCTGCCACGAAGTCGGCCAAGGAACTGCCCGAAGGCTTCCCCGCGAACTTGAAGAAGTTCGTCGCCGGGACAGACGAATTCAAGTCCGCACCCTGGTTCACCGGGGACTGCAAGGACAAGGGCGGTGACATCGGTCAGTACGTCGGATCGGTGATGACCGAGGAGAAGCGGTTGCTGTACTGGACCGCCCCCGATGATGTCCGCCTGGCGATGTGGGCACCGGCCCTGAACTTGACCAAGAACCCGGTGCTGATTCAGGCCGTGGTCGACGCGGGCGGACAAGGATCCGGAATCACCGGTGTCCCTCTCGATGTCGAGGCGAACAAGAAGGCTGTCCTGTCGATCACCGATGAGTCCGTGCTCGGCGCGGTGTACCCGGACAGCTACCCGGCCGGGGACACCGGGATGCAGCCACCGGCGCCGACGTGCGCCGACGACGTCGCGAGGTGGACCACGAAGACCTCGAGCACCTGGGGGTTCGACTGGGCCAAGACCCCCGACCCGGCATCGCTCGAAGCCATGAAGGCGCAGCCGCACGCCGACATGGTCCCGGCGGACGCGTGGGACGACACCTGCAACTCAGGGGCTCCGGACGTGCTGTGCATGCATGCGATGTTCGTCAACTGCGACAAGACCAACCGCATGGACGACAAAACAGCCTGCACGGCGTGGAACACCAAGATCGGCGCCCTGTTCGGCGGAACCATGAACTGGATCGACCAGAACACCAGCTTCTCCGACCGGCTCGGCTCTGCCCTCGAGTCCGCGTTCAAGGCGACCCCGCAGTACAAGGCGGGGAAGATGTTCGCCGACGGCTTCACCTGGGTCTGGGACCGCACCCTCGGCGCCCTCGACAAGGTCGTCGACTTCGTGGGCGATCCGTCCGATGTGATCGACTCCTGGGCAAACAAACTCAAGGCCGGATCGATTTCGACCACGAACGCGGTGCTGCACGGGTTGGCCGGGGTGGGGGAGTTCGACCCGACAAACCAGTCCTTCCTCACCATGTACGCCGCGGCGGCCGGGCTGGGGATCCTGGTGATGGTCTTGATGACGCTGCTGGCGATCCACAAGGCCTCGGACGGCAGCAGACCGCCGATGGAGCTGGCCAAGGACCTGTTCGGCTACCTGCCGGCGGGAATCATCGCGATGATGTTCGCCCCGGGCATCGCGCAGATGGTGATCTCGTTGGCGCACGAACTCTCGAACGGTCTGGTCGGGATCCTGGGCACCACCACCGATGAGGTGATCGACAACATTTCGGCGGTCCTCGGGCCCTTGACCGACTCCACGATGGTCGGCGGTGCCATCGCCGCGATCGTGGGCTTCGGACTGTTGTTCCTCGGTGCGATGGCGATGTTCTTCGGATTCTTGATGCACGCGGCGGCCTTGCCGTTGCTGGCGATCGTCTCCGCCATCGCGTTCGGCATGTGGGTACACCCCGTCTGGCGGAAGAAGGCCCTCCGCCCGGTGATGACGTTCCTGGGCGTCGTGTTCTCCAAGCCCCTGCTGTTGCTGCTGCTCGGCGGCATCTTCTCCGTCATCAACACCGCCGCCCACGGCTCGGTGGCCGACGACGGCGAACTCGAATCCCTGGGACAGCTTTCCCTGATCGCGGTGTGCTTCGTGATGATCGGACTGGCACCGTTCTCGCTGCTCAAGTACGGACCCGTCCTGCCCACCTCCGCGGAGTCGGCGGACTTCGGATCGAGCGGGTCCTCGGCCGGGCAGACCATCGGCTCGAGCGCCGGGATGTACCAGATGGCGGCCGCCGGTGGTGGCGGTGCCGGCGACCACAACCGCGGCGCCGCAACCGCACCGGGCCGCGACAACGGAGGCGCGTCTGTCACAGGTGGTCCGGGCGGCGGGCACTCGCCGGCGGACCAGAGGTCGGCGTCGAGCACCCACGCCGCGAGCGCCGGACATCACACCCAATCCCCGTCCGGTGGCCACGTCGGCAAGTCCGGTGCCAAGAGCGCGGCGATGGGCAGCGCGGAGAAGAAGCTGGTCGGCGCCGCGGCCGGGGTCGGTACCGGGATGGTCGCCCCGATCGCGCTCGCCGCGGCCGGTGCGGCGATGAACAAGACCGCCTCAGCGGCGCAGAACGCCCCCGAACACGCGGATGGAGATAACTGATGAACCAGCAACGCACAGCGGTCCTCGGCCGCGAAGTTGCCCGGCGCGGCATCCTCCCGTTCCCCGAACCGGTCGTGATCTCCTGGTGCGCCACCCTCGTCGTCGCGCTCGCCGCGATCTTCCTGGTCGGCTCGTCCTGGCAGGTTCTCGTCTTCGATCTGCTGTTGATCATGTCGGTTCTCGCGGTGACCCTCGAGATCGATCACCGCGAGTCCTACGGCAGCCGCAAGGCAAAGCAGATCCGGAACAAGGCGCGCCGCAAGCGCGGTGAGCACGTCTTCGTCAGCCCGACCGATCCGCGGTTCGGTGACCCGGCCTCCGATCCGGGGTGGGACAAGCCGGTCCCGCTCTACCGGGCCGAACCGGTCGATCTGACCGGCACCGGTCTCGACGACATGTTCATCGTCGAGCACCGTACCCCCGGCGACAACGACTACTACTCGGTGATGATCGCGATGCAGGGTCTCGCCGAGGGTTTGCGCGGCGACCCGGAGTGGGCGGTGACCTCATCGGCATTCGGGCGAACACTCGCCAGTTTCGCCAAGCGCAGCAGCTTCGTCCGCGGCATCGAGATCCTGCACCGCAGCGTCCCGGAAGATCTGATCCCGCACGAGACCTGGGTCGCCGAGCAGATCAAGGGCCTGGGCCCGGCCGCCGAGCAGGTGTTGCCCGCGATTCATTCCTACGGCCAGCTCATCGACCGGATCCGCCCCTACTCCGAGGGCCACCGCGCCTACGTCGTGCTGATCCTGCCCAAGTCGGGGGACCTGTTGGCCGAGGGCGCCCGGGTGGCCCGGCGGAAGGACGCCCCGCTGATCGGCGGTATCGCGCAGGTCATTCGGGACGAAACGATGCGGGCGGTCGGTGCGCTCGAGCGGGCAAAGATGGGCCGGGTCGAGGTCTACGGCGAGCAGCGTGCCTGCGCGGTGATCCGGGCCTGCCTTGATCCGAGCTTCCCGCTCGAGTCGCACAAGGGGGTGCGGTGGGAGAACTGCTGGCCCTCCTATGTCGGCGGCGAGGACACCGTGGAGGTGGCCGGGAACTGGCACACCCGGGTCGGGACCATCCCGGCCCGGTCCATCGAACCGGTCGAACTCGGTCCGCTGTGGTTGGCGCCGTTGCTGACCGGTGTTGCCCCTGACCACGGGGACGACGAGATCCCCGCCGCCCCCACGATCCGGACGGTGATGGTGCGGATGGATTTCGTCGAGGCGTCCAAGGCGCGCGAGGCCGCCAAGGTCGACGCCACCCAGGACCGGGCCACGCAGATAGCCGAAGAACGCAAGGGCAAGACCACCGATGGCACCTCCGAAGTGATGGCCAGCGCCTCCGCTCGGCGGCGTCAGGACCTCAAACCCGGAACCGGGCATCACGGGGTCATCTACTCGATGGCCCTGTCGGTCACCGGCCGCGACGAGGACGACGCACTGCGGGCCTGTATGCGAGTCGAACAAGCAGCCGACGAGTGCGGAATCTCCGAAATCGAGTGGCAAGACCACCGGCACGACGTCGCGATGTTCCTGACTCTGCCGCTCGGTCGGGGCCTGGCGGCCACCAAACACACCCGCGCGAAGTCCACCCGTCTCCTCTGACCTGGAGCTACCACCATGATGAGCAGTGACACCGTCACCACCCCCGAAGCCCCGAGCACTCATCGAGTACACGGCCGGAAAGCTGCCCGCCGCTGGTGGTTCGGCGGCGGCCGCAAGAAGATCCACGCGGTCGCCCCGGACGAGGTGGCCGTCGCGCAGGCCTATGACGAGATCCCCCGTACCGTCGCCCGTCGGGCGGCACCGACCCGAAAGAAGTGGCTCGACCGGTGGGGCTGGTACGAGGTCCGCGTCGAAGGCTCGTGGACATCCACCAGGCAGGGCGAAGCGCTGAACCTGGCCACCTCCCGCCGCTCGGTCCGCCACGAGGGGCTGATGACGGGGCTGAACAAGATCTCCCAGTCGATGGTGATCACCGATCCGTTCGCCCTGTACGGCTCGGAAATCGAGAACATCAACGTCGCCGTCATCGGGGACATCGGCAAGGCGAAGTCCTCGCTGATCAAAACCGCGATGTGCTTGCGCCCCCTGACGCTGCACCGTCAGGTCGTGGTCATCGACAAGAAGCGCCAGGGCAACAAGGGTGGCGAGTACAGCGGCATCGCCCAGTTCGTCGGCGCCCGCTCGATCCGATTCCGCACCGGCACCCAAGGAATGCGACTGAACCTGCTCGACCCGGCGATCGCCTCCGGCGGCGCCCGCGTCGACGGCGTCGACCCCGCCGGTCAGGAAGCGCTGGTCGGTGCCGTCATCGAAGACACGATGGGCCGCGAACTGACCGAGAAGGAGAAGGGCGCCGTCGACCTCGCCCTCAAGGTCGTGGGCGCCCGTGCCCGCGCCGAGAACCGCGAACCGATCCTCATCGAACTGTCCGACGAACTGCTCAACCCCAGCCCCGACAGCGCCGACGTCCTCGGCCCGCTGTGGGCGGACGAGTCCCGCCGGTGGGGCCTCGACCCCGGCCTGGCGCTGCGCCGGCTCTGCGAGGGCGACCTCAAGGGCCTCGTCGACGGGGCCACCTCCCCGGAGATCCGCGAGGCACTCGAGCACCCGTTCGTGCACTTCGACGTCTCGGCGCTGCCGACCAAGGGACCGGCGTTGCGGGTGATCATGACCGTGATCAACACCTGGCTCGCGAACGTCCTCGCGTCCCGCTCGGCCGACCACAAGCAGACCCTGCTGCTGGTCGAAGAGGGCTGGCACGTCGCCGACGGATCCACCGGCAAGGTGTTCCGCGAGAACATGAAACTCTCCCGCGGCCTTGGCCTGTCCACCGTCTCCGCGTTCCACCACATCTCCGACCTACCGCCGGACTCACCGGCGCGGGCGCTGATGAAGGAAGCCGGCATCGTCTTCCTCTACGGGCAGGACCGGCTCGAGGACGCCGAAGAGACCGCCCGGATGTACCACCTACCACCGGGATCGGTGGAAATCATCATGTCCCTCGACAAGGGCCACTGCCTGGTCAAGTACGGCAAGGCCGACCCGATCCTGATGGAACACGTCCGCTCGGACACCGAAATCGCCCTCACCGACACCGACGAAGTGATCAAGGGAGCAGCAGCATGAACCGTCAGCTCATCGAGGACGCCATTACCCGGCTGGTCATCGCCGTCTCGACCGCCGGGTTGCTGTGGTTGCCCGCTCTCGCCCCAGTACTCCGCGACCCACTGGTCGACGCTCTCTCCCGGGCGATCCCGAACACCTGGGCACCCATGGTCACTGCCGCCGGGGCACTGACGGTCTCGGGCATCGCATGCATCGTGTTCGCGACCTTGTCCGCCGCCGAGCAGCTCACGGACGCGTACACCGATCGCCGCCGGCAGAACGCCTCCGTGGCCACCGACCCGATGGGAGACCCGTCGTGAGTGCCGCACAGCAGCCTCCGTCCCCACGGGTCGTCCCGTTCGGGTTCTTCCCGGCGGTGAGTGTGGCCGCAGGTGTCGTGTTCAGCGTCGTCGGCGGCGGTTACCTCTCGGGTGTCCTCGCCGGCCACGGCGGCGCATTGCCCACCGGCGTGTATGGGTTCCTCGATGTCCTCAAGGGCCTGTTCCTCTCGCCTGGTGATCCGGCGGCGTCCTGGCCGGAAGGATCGCAGCCCGGCGGACCGGTGCTGACCTGGGCGTGCATCGGGGTCCTCGCCCTGGCCTGCACCGGCATTGGGATTTTCGTTAGCACTCGGATGATGCTGCGGCAGGCCCAGCGCAAGGCCCGCGAGCGTGGCCACGCCGATCGGAAGGAGCTGGTCGTCCGCGGGCTGACGGGGAAGGAAGCGGTCAAGGCAGCCAAGTCCAACCGGTTTTCGCTGCGTGAGACCGCGAGCCGCAAGATCGCCGCCAGCGAGGTCGCGCTGCGCCTCGGGCGGCTCTACGGCAGTCGCTCGGCCGCCGACGACGTGTTCTTGCAGTACCGCGACGGTGTGATGATCGAGGGTGCCACCGGATCGGGTAAGTCCTGGCGCATCGCCTGGCACCGGATTGTGGCCTCGGCCGGGTTCGCACTGGTCACCTCGACCAAACCGGATCTGTTGTGGTCGACCGTGTCGCATCGTCTGCGCGTCGGCAAGGTGCGGGTGTTCGACCCCGAGAACATCACCCGGTGGCCGAAGGACATGCGGCTGCGGTGGTCGCTGCTGGCCGGCTGCGAGGACCCCGACACCGCGATCCGCCGGGCGGCGGCGCTGGTGAACGTCCTTCCAGCCGATGACTCGAAGAATGCCTCGTACTTCAAGGGCAAGGCCGCGGTACTGATGCGGTGCTACCTGTACGCGGCCGCGCACCTGGGCAAAGACCTACGCACGGTGCGGGTCTGGGTAGCCTCTCGCGGCGTGCAGGAGGTACGCGAACTCCTCGCCGCCGAGCTGCCGGACTGGGCGGCCGACCTCGAACAGATCCTCGACTCGAAATCCGACTCCTCCGACGATGTCCTCGGTGCCACCACACAACTGCTCGAGTCGCTGGCCTCGCCGATGCTGCTCGCCGCCGTCGACGTGCCGATCGACGAGTCCGAAAACCTCGAGGAGCTGGTGGCCGGACCGAACACCGTCTACCTGGTCTCCGACGGAAAGAGCGGCTCATGCCGGGCATTCACTTCCGTCCTCGCCGCCGAGATCTACCACCTCGGCAAGAAAGTCGGCCGCCAGTTGCCGCAGGAGCGGTTGGATCCGCCGATGTCCCTGGTCCTCGACGAGGTCAACAACGTCGCACCCATCCCGGACCTGCCCTCGCTCATCACCGACTCCGGCGGCGGTGGCATCTCGATCTGGGCGTTCTCCCACGGTGAGCTGCAGAACAAGAAGCGGTGGGGCACCTACGAGGGCGAAATGTTCACCACCACCTCACCGGTGCGGGTGATCCTGCCCGGCCTGATGGACGACGCGGAGTTGGCGTCGATCTCCCGGCTGCTCGGCGACTACGACGAATGGCACACCCCACATCACGCACCGAGGTCACGGCCGGTGATGTCGATCCGGAACCTGCGGGAAATGCCCGCCGACCAGGCGATCATCCTCTACCGCGGCGCCGCACCGGCATTGGTGCACCTGCCGACGGTGTGGAACGTACCCACGGTCAAAGCCAAAGTGGTCGCCTCCGAGAAGGTCTACAACCAGATCTGCGAAGACGGTGAGCTACCGGATTGGGCCGCCGAAGGATCCGAGAAGGCCGATGAGATCGACGTTCCCGAGTCGGTGGCGTTGTCGTGAGTGACAACTTCACGCCCGGCCCCTTCGCCTGGCCACACCTCGACGAGACCGCAGCGAATGAGCTGTGGACGGAACTGATCGAGTGGGTTTCCTGGTTGCGGGAGCGCTACGCGCTGCGCGAGGTGCGTCCGTGCTGGTTCCATCATGGCTCGATGGTCGAAGAACTCACGGCGGCGATGTCGGCGTGGAAGGCCACTTACGCCAAGACCAAGGACACGCACTACTCCACCGGCCCTGCGTACTGGCACCAGCAGGTTCTCGCACCGATGCTGAGCCGATTCCGGACCAGCGCCGAGTTCGAGACCTGCACGGGCGCCAAGTGTGACTACCAGCAGAAACCGCGCCCGGTCCTCGACGATCTCGCCGAGTTCATCGCCGCCGACATCGCCAACCGTTCCACCTCCGGCTCCAAGTTGGGAACCGATTCGGCCGTGCCGGCCTCGGTCGATGTCGCCACGATGATGGGCTACATCGACCAAGGCGAGGCCGAACCCGAAGATCCCGCCGACGAATTCTCGCCTGTCGTGTGGGAAGGTCGGCGATGGGAAATCTCCGACGACACCGGGAACTATCATCCGGTGAACTGAAGACTCGGTGCGAGTACGCCCATGCGCGCACCGTGGTGATCACCAGTGAGGTGTTCGGATTTGTCCCCGCCCGGGAATCCGGCACGTCGAGGTGACCCACCACACAGAAACCCCCAGGACGCTCTCGGAGTGCCCTGGGGGTTCCTGCAATTCGTGTGCTTAGTAGACCTGATGGTCCCAGTAGCACTCCTCCCCGTCTTCGCGGTTCTCGTAGCGGATTCCGATGTCGTGCATCCACCGTGAGAAACGCACACATAACGCTTCGAGGCTTGCAGTGAGCAGCTCGTGGCTGCACGGCTCGTCGGCTGCTGGTACTTGCTGCAGGAGCTGGAAGACCTCAGGCCACAGCTCCCGCATGTACCGATCCCATGCGGGGGGCAGAGGATGCGGCGGCTCGGGCTCTCGTCCTGCGGCAACGTACTCCGCGGCAAGGTACGCGAGTGCCTTGAACATCTCGCGCACCGCCTTCATCGTCACCTGCAAGGCGGTGGACATCTCATCGGTGCCGACGAGATGCCGAACACTATTGATCGCCTCTTGCATATGGGTGAGGTCGTCGGCGAAGACTGATTCTCGGCTCTGGGCACTAGGGGCAATTCGGTTGGCCGCGAGCTCACACCGGAACTCATCGATGGCCTCTGCCAACGGTGCACGGTAGGCGCGCGGTGTACGAGCACAGGTGATGTCGTCTTTGTAGTAGTGCGAGTCCGTTCGGGAAAGGTGCAACAGCACGTGCTGCGGCTCGTGGGCAGCCAGGTGAAGGACCTGCCTGGTCTGCTCACGCCGCTCTTCCGCAGTGTCGGTCTCAAAGTTGAAGAAGAGGCCGGCGTCCATGACGATGTCGAACGTTCCGTCGGCGGCAGCCATCGTCTTCGCGACCGCAACATTCGCGCCCCGCTCGGTGGTGTATGCAGCCTCGTGCTCGACATCGCGCTCTCTCAGAATCGCGTCTACCGAATCAGACATGGAACCAGTCAGCCTGATACGAGTGGTGACGGTTTTCGGGAGAACCCGCTTCATAGTCCGCTTGACCTGCCGTAACCGGTCGTATCCCATCTCGCTCGGGGCCTTGAACGCAGCGACGACCCCCGGTTGCAGATGCTCGTACAGAACCGTGAGGCTCGTAACCGAACCCATATCCTGAGGGTGTGCGATGGTGTTGCGCTCGACTCGCGCGGGCTTAGGCGGACGGTTCTGAGACTTGCGGCTGGGCTTCTTCGACAAGGTGCGGTGTCTCCTTCGCAGCGAGATGAAGTCACCTCTCCACGAAGTGATCTCATCCATTATGAGCAGGAGCTCCGACACCACTTGTTCTACGCGACACCCTGCACCCGGATAAGACCGAGATGTTCCCAGTACCTACGATGCCGTCATGGTCGAATTGCCGGATACGCTGCACCATTACACAACAGCAGCGGGGCTGTTGGGAATCGTTCAACCGGTCAGACTAGGGGCCCTGTCCGAGAAGTCCGGTATGGAGGACGTCCCTAGAACTCGCTCGATCGCCCTGTGGGCGACGGATGCACGGTTCCTGAACGATTCGGCCGAGCTCAGGTATGCGGCATCCGCGTTGGCCGACCGGATTCGAGATGGTGTCCCGCGCAACGATTCGGTCGTCGCAGCCCGCATGGATGCTTTCGCGGACAAGCTCCGCGACGGCGAGTTCACCGGTGACGGCTACGAAGACGGGCTCCCACACACCGCGTATGTCACCAGCTTCTGCCGAGAGGGCGATCTGCTCAGTCAGTGGAGGGGGTATGGGGCGAATGGGGGAGGCTACTCGATCGAGTTCCGCACAGCAGCTCTGACGGCTCTGAACATCCCTTGGGGAAGGGCAGGAGACGATGCGGTGGGGTACATCGGTGAGTCCTCGCTGCACAAGGTTATCTACGGCCTCGATGACGATCTCCTTGAGGAAACTGCGGAGAGCATCATCGACCCGGGCCGCTATTCGTCGGCGATGACCACCGCAGTGACAGCCCTTGCCCGGTTCAAGAATCCCGCATTCGAGGAAGAGGATGAGTGGCGACTGATCTTCGGATCCGGGACGTACTACATGCCGTGCATGTACCGGACATCCGTGGCCGGTGCGGTGGTGCCGTACGTGCAACTCCACAGATTTCATTGGGACCAGCCGCTCGACCCATTCGCGGTACCGTCCGCGATCAAGTCGGTCACGGTGGGACCAGGCCCAGACCAGGGGATGCGGCGCGAATCCGTACTTCAACTGCTACGGCAACGTCAATTCACGGACGTGACCGTGCGCTGTTCGGAAACGCCCTACCGAGGATGATTCGCCTGGACTTTTCAGCCCACTGAGCAGGACCTTGTACGGAGAGCTGATTCGATCGAGTTTCTACATGTTTGCTACTGCTTTTTGATGGAAGTTGGTGTCGGTTGCTATAGTGCATGTGTAGCCATCCCATTGCGGTGGGATTGGAAGTGAGCCGCAGGATTACTCGCCGGACGACGAGGCCTGTGGCTCGCGTCGTTTCCGGACTAGATCTGTTTGAGGTCGATGGCTCCGGCCAACATTTCGAGGTATTCGGGGTTTCCCACTCGGGATTGGACGACAGCACCGCACACAATGTCGGCGACCCAGAGTGCCGGCTCGGCGCGGCCGATGGCGTGGTTGACCCTCAACGATGACGTGATGACCTGCTGCGAACGGAACTTCTGCAGTATGTCGAGGTCACTGGCGTCAAGGTGGCTTCGGGATTCGAGGGTGATGTGGGAACAGGGCATCTCTGCGAGGTTCGGCAACAAGTATTCGAGGCACTTGCGGCGGTGGCGGCGGTCGGACGCGCCCAGCTCGGTATGGATCACCACCAGCCCGGCTAGCGGGAGTTCACTCACGGCTGTGACCAGCGCGTGCCGACGATCGGAGCTACTGCCGTGCCAGTGCACCTTCTTCTCGTGTCCCAGGCGGAGCGATTCCATGGCCTTCCGAACGGTCGGGACATCGTCGTCCTCACACAATGCCGCGGCGAGGAGGTAGGTGTTGGGGTCGCGGTCAGGTTGTGAACCGCTCTCGTCACCCCAGGCTGTCAGCATGAGCAGCAATTCTATGCACCGGCCGCGACACCACTTTTCAGGTCGCGATCGGAACGCCCGCGACAGATACAGTTCTCCTAGGATGGGAGGCGGTCGACGCTGCCTCGACCGCGATCGTGGGAAGAGCAAGTGACTCTTAATCACTGGGTCCGCCCGGAGGACCGTCCTGGCACACTGACTGTCAAACCGAAGCTCCTATAGCCCCGCTATCCAACCCGCCCGATGCCCTCGCCATTCGAGGCCAAGGCGTCACATCCGGCGGCCGTCTCGCTGGTTTTCCGGCTGGGTCTCGATGGCGTGAGCCTGTGCGTGCATCTGCCGCTCGTGGTCGGCGTTCTCCTGCTGCCGAGCCTGGCGCTGTTCTTCCTCGTGGTGTTCGTCGACGCGGTCACGATAGGTCTGGACATGGTCGTGGACGGCGTGGAAGTCGCCGAGTTCGGCCTTGTTGTCGGGTCGGTCGCCGGCGAGGGAGGTGGTGTCGGTGATCCGGTAGGTGTTGCGGTAGGCGTGGACCTCTGCTGCTGCCCGGTCCCATTCGGCTGCGAGGTCGACCTCGTCGGGCCGCGTTCCGAGGTGCCTGGTCCATGCGAGGTTGGCGGGGAGTTCTACGGTTTCGCTATCGGTGTCCGTTGTTCGCGTTGCGGTGGCTGCGATCTCGCGCATGGTGGCGTCGTGGGCGTCTGCGATGCCGGTGTACTCGTTGCGCAGCAGCTGGGCGAGGTCGGGATCGACCGTGTGGGCGTCGGCGTCGGGGGAGGACAGCCAGTGGGGTGCGGCAGGGTTGGTCGGCTCGTGTCCTGCCGGTGCGATCTCGTCGAGCGCGTCGACAACTCGGCCGATGCTGGACATGGTCCCGGCGTGCTCGGCGAGTTCTGTGCAGAGGTCGGCGAGGTCGCGTCCACCCGAGGTTGTGTGGACGCGTAGTCGTCCAGCGATGTCGTTCCATCGGGGGTCGTCGCCATGGTCGGCCATCGCAGCGGCAACGGGCAGGTGCTCGCGCAGGATCTCGTCGCTCTCGTCGAGCCACCGGGCGTTGAGGTCTCGGGTCGCCGTGGTCAGCGCGGGCCCGATGTCGCTGGCGAGGGAGACCGCGGTGATCGGCTTGCCTTGTTCGGCGAGTTGTCGAGCGTGCCACTGAAGGACGTCGGCTGGGTCGAGGCCCGCGAGGGCGGCGTTGCGGAGTTGGCGACCGAGTCGCCACGCGGCCTTGTCGTTGGTGATGCTGGCGGCTGTCTCTGGATCGAATACGGCCTCGACTGGGCGGCGGACTCGTTCGCGGTCAAGCTCGGTGCGGGTGTGTCGGTAGTTTCGGATCTTCGCGCCGATGCCGTCGACGTCGTGCTCAGCGGGACGAGCCTCGATGTACAGCTCGGCGACGGTGCGGGCGTAGTCGTCGAGTTCCATGTCGGTGTGCGGGATGCGCGGGGGCAGTGGCGGAAGCGCCGCCTCGGTGGGCTCCCCAACCGCCGCGGCGACCTTGGTGATTCGGGTGTTCAGGACGGCGGCGACGTCTCGGGCGGTGTGCAGTTCCCCGGCGGCGAGGGCGTCGTTGAGGACCCTGGTGGCGCTGTCGCCGCGGTCGTGAACCTCGGCGAGGGCCGCGCGGAGGGCGGCGAGGCTGCCCGGGTGTGCGGCTTCCATGGTCGCGAGCATCGAGGCCGGCAGCGCCCGGTCGAGGAGGTGGTCGAGCCACCGGCCCCGGAGCCGGGTTTGCGCGGCGAGGTACGACTCGTGGAGTCGTTCGGGGCTGTTCGCGTGCCGGGTTGCCTCACGGATTTCGGTGATGGCGGCGCGGTGTCCGTTGTCTGCGGCGAGGATCTTCCGCAGCACGTCGTGTGCCTGCGGGGTCTGGTGTTCGCCGAGGTGCATGCCCTCGGTGTCCTGGGTGACGCCGGGTTCGGTGGGCACATACAGGTGGTTCTCGGTGCGGCCCCGGGTGACCGCGACGTACAGCCCGGCGCGGTTGGTGGCACCGGTGACGGCGGTGTGGGAGGTGTCGACGGTGATGCCTTGGCTGCGGTGCACGGTGGCGGCGTAGCCGAGTTCGGTGTCGCGGCGCACGTACTTCGCGGGCAGCACGATCGAACCGTGATGGGTCTTGTTGCGCACCGTCAGTGAGCCGTCGGGGTTGACGGCGGTGACGGTCCACAGGTCGCCGTTGCGGACGAACATGTTCCGTCGCCGGCCACCGCGGGTGCGCAGGGTCCGGCGGTTGCGGCGGGTCAGGACGGTGTCGCCGACACCGGCGGTGAGCTCGTCCGACAGCACGGTGGTGTGGGCGTCGTCGGCGATGCCGCGGCCGCGTCGGTGGGCCTGCACGGCGAGGTTGACCTCGCGGACATCGTCACCGGTGGAGAGCATCACGATGGAGGTGAGGCCGGCGTCGGTGTCCGCGATGTAGGCGGCCGCGGCCTGGTCTTTCATCTCGGCAGCGGTGCCGCTGTGGATCCAACCGCGGTCGTCGAACAACTCCAGGCTTTCCGGGTTCCCGGCGCGGACTTGCAGCGAGTTTTCGGCCTGTTCGAGGTCGTCGCCGAACCGGACGACGTCGGTGAGTTCGGGTGCCTTGGTCTCTTCGGCGAGCAGGCGAAGGGCGCCACCGGTTTCGACGGCGTCGAGCTGGGCGGGGTCGCCGAGCAGGCGGACGATTGCACCTTTTGCACGGGCGATGTCGGTGATTGCAGCGAGGTCCTTGGTGGAGGCGAGGGATGCCTCGTCGACGAGAAGCATGGTGCCCGGGGTGATCTCGATCGAGGATGGGAGGGTGCCCGGCTGGTCGCCGATGACCCCGCGCCAGGGGTAGGTCAGGGTGGCGAGGGTGTGAGCTTGCACCCCGATTTCTTCGCCCAGGGTTTCGGCTGCAACAGCGGACGGGGCGAGTGCAATGACCTGGTGGCCGATCTTCTGCCAGGTGTCGGCGACGGCCTTCATGGCGGTGGTTTTGCCGGTGCCGGCGGGGCCGATTCCGACGGCGAGAAGGGCGCCGCTGCCGACGAAATGCTCGGCCAGTGCCCGTTGTCCGGCGTTGAGTGTGCGACCGGTTTCCTTGTTGCCGGCCTTGATGACCCGGTCGAGCTGAGCCTGTGGTGCAACGTAGGCGGTGGGGATTTTCGTTGCGTCGAGCAGGGTTTGCTCGGCGGCGATCACATCGTGGGAGGTGTGCAGGTTCGAGCCGGGAGTGGTGAGGATGAATTCGCCGGTGCGGCGGCGCAATGCGTCCGGGGCGGGTGGCAACACCGGGGTCGGCAGGTGCACCGCGGACCCGAGGACGTGGGCGGTGACGGCCTGCACCGCGGTCTGGCGGGCGGCTTCGGTCGGGAAGGAGACGGCGGCGAAGTTGGCTTCGACGGCGCCGTGAATGTGGGGGAGCGCCCATGTTGCGCGGGCGTTTTCGAGGCGGGTGATCACGGCCTGCGCCTCGTCCTCGACCGAGGTCATGCGACGCATCGTGGGGTGCTGCCGGTGCCCGGCGGCGTGTGCGTCGCGCACCTGCCGCCAGTGTGTCGTCAGGTTGTGCACGTGCTGCTCGCTGCCGAGGACTTGGACGGAGCGGACATGCCAGGCCTGTTGCATCTCGACGAGGGTCTGCGGTTGTTGCTTGCCTTCTCGGGTGTCGAGGTTCGCCTGCTGGTAGAGCCCGAACATGGCCTTGGGGGAGGGCATCCTGCCGTGCTCGGCGCGGTAGTCGGCGACGAGCTGGTCGCGGCGGACCTCGATCTCGGTGCGCCTCGAGGAGAACATTTCCCGTAGCTGTTCGGGGACCTCGGCGACCTCGACGACGTCCTGGCGGCCGCGGCCGGTGGACCGGGTGGTGAGGCCGAAGCCGAGTTCGGTGTGCAGCTTCGACATGATCTGGGCGTTGTACCGCTGCGAGGCCGCGACACCGTAGCGGTGCATCGTCGACCCGTCCAGGGCGCGCCATTTGCCGTCGGATTCGGTGCGGACCTTGATCGAGACCACGGCGTGGGTGTGCAGGTTCGGATCGCCTGCGCGGGAGTCGTAGTGGTCGTAGAGGGTGGCCACGAACCCGGTGGTGTCCTGGGTTTCCTGGCTGGTGGATCCGGTGCGGGTGAAGCACGCGTTGCGCTCGTACCAGCCCAGCGTTTCGGTGATCGTGTCGTGGTGAATTCGCTCGATCTCGCGGCGGGTGTCATCGTCGGCGAGGGCCCACACCACCGACACACTCTTGGGCGGGGTGAACACCAGGTCGTACCCGGCGACGGGCTGGCGGACCTTCGACTTCTCGGCGCTGATCCACGACCGGAGTTCGCGCTGATCCTGCGGTGGGCGGGCGTGCTTGTCGGTGAACAGCCGGAGCGCTTCGCGGTCCATCAGTGCCTGGGACTCGGCCTTGTTTGGGCGCCGGCCGTGCTCGATCGCGTATCCCTCGACCGCGGCCCGGTGTGCCTTCAGCAGGGGGATCTCGTTGGCGAAGGAGGGGAACTTGCGGCCCAGCCGGGCGTTCTTGACGGCCTTCTCCGCGGTGGTGCCGTCGGCGATGTCGGCGGCGACCATCTGCTCGGCGTTGGGGTGCATTCCCTCGCCGAACAGTGCCTTCATCTGGGTCTCGGATACCACCTGGCCGAGGGCGATTCGTTGCTCGTCGGGGATGTCGATTCCGGCGTCCATGCTCGCCAGGTCGGGCAGTGCGGAGCCGTACCAGCGGCCCGGGGGAGTGCCGTGTGCGGTGTAGTAGTCGGTCAGCTCCTGGCCGTGCTCGAGCTCGCGGTCAGCGGTGGCGACCTGCTTGGTGAGGTACTCGTATCCATCGCCCGCGTGCAGCACGTGGAGCGTCATCACAGGGGCAACAGTAGCCGCTGGATACGACGCCGAAAGGTGCGACACCCCACGAAGTCTGAAATTCAGCAAGAGGTGTGTCTGAACTTCCCGGCCTGAGATCGCGAGATATCCCGATGACCAGGCCGTTCACGCTCTGTGGTCGAAACCCGACGAAATCGCGGCGGGAAATGGCGAAAGGTGTTGTCGGCGTTTTGAACGAGGGATCTCGTAGGGGACAGGTAGGCTCCCGCACATGGCGTCCTCTAACAAAGCAACGATCAGCGCGCGCGAGCGCGTCCGAAAGGCGAACGCGGAGCGGCTCGCCGCCGAGCAGGCCCGGTTGAAGCAGAACGAAGACGATCTGGTCGCGTTCTTCAACTCGACGGCCGACATCGAGAAGGCCGACTCCGATGTCGAGGAGAAGATCCGGAAGATTCGCGACGAAGCCGAGGAGAAGAAGGCCAACGCCGTCAAACGGCAGGCCGCGGCTATCCTCGGGCTCAAGCAACGCGGCGAGTCGACGTCGGCCATCGCCGAGATGACCGAACTGTCCGAAGCAAAGGTGCGGGAGTTGATCCGCCTGGCGAAGCCGAAGACGAAACCTGCGGCAGAATCCGTCGCCGCACCGTCCCCGAAGCCGGTCTCGGAATCGCCGGTCGCGGAGAACAACTCCAACGAAGCCGAGCAGCTCGCGTCCTGACACCGGACCACACCCACAATGGTGACCACTGCAACGGTTATCCACACCTGGTGGGCCGCGACCGATTGTGCGTTGCCTGAGACCGAGCGGAGCGGGATGAGAAGTCTCGGGCATCCACATGAGGGATGTCGCGGTCCCCATCTGTGGGTCACCGTCCGCGACACCGGCGCGGCGAGAAGGGCGTGACAGCGTGAACCCGGAGCACCTAACGCTTCCCGAAGCGGGCAGCGCGGAGCGGCTACGATTCGAGAAGTTCATCGTGCGCGGCCCGCGGCCGACCGACTGCTGGATCTTCGCAGGCGCCATCGCCGACGACGGGTACGGCCGGTTCTGGGTCTCGCGCAATGGACGGCAGAAGGTGGTGCGGCCGCACCGGTACGCGCTGGCGATCGAACTCGGCCGCCCCCTGACCGACGACGAAGTCGCGTTGCACGAAGTGTGCGACAACCCGATCTGTGTGCGGGCGTCGTCGGAAGCGTTAGGTCGTCCGCACGTCGTGCTCGGCACGCAGGCACAGAATCTGGCCGGGATGGGCGCGAAGGGGCGCGGCGGCGGCCGCGGGCAGACATGGCATTGGTACGGGCCCGATCGGGCGGCACGCGCGGCGCGGTCGCGGACATTGCGTGAAGCGGTGCGCGGCGGGTGGGACGACGAGGCCGTACAGGCGGCGTTCCTGCACACCGACACCCCGACCTTGTTCTGAAAGCAGTAAGGATCGACAAACCGATTCGCCCGGCCCGACGGGAAACGTTAGGCCGACGGAAGGGGAGAGCATGAGCGAGAAGGCAACACCGGTGCATCGGTCGGACGTCGAGGCGACGTTGTATCACCTCACCAAGCACAGCTGGGAGGTGTCCGATGAGGACCTCGCGGCTGTCGTCGCGGGTACGCCCGTCAACGCCGGACCGTCGAACGATGTGAGAGTTGATTTTGCGTTTCCGGATCCGCACGCATTGAAGGACTTCCTCTAGAACCGTCGGCCGCGCAACACGACGCGGCGTGCGCGTGCAGACGCGCGGGGTGTTCGGGCTCGATGCCCGAACACCCTCTACGCTGACCGGGAGCGCACCCCCGGACGTAGCCTGTCCGGGGGCGCGCTCCTTGTTTGTTTCAGTCGAACTCGACGCCGAGCTGCTGCGCGGACTCGATGCCGCTGGCGGTGAGTCCGGCGATCGTGTCCGGGTGCATTGCGCGTTGCAATGCAATGTCGAGCAGGTCGAGCAACCGGGTTTCTGCCTCGGGTGCATCCTCGGCGCTGGCGCGGGCGGCATCGATTGCAATGCCCGCTTCCGGGCCGGTTCCGGCGATGTAGGCGAAGTACGCGGTGATGGTGAGGGTTTGCACGCGGGCGTGGCCGCGTACCTGGTTGGCAACCAGAATCATTGCCGCGTGTGCCTCGGCCGCGCCGTAGTGGGCGAGTCCGAGAAACGCGTCGCGCTGCGTCGGTCCGCTCGCGGCGACCAGTCCGACGCGGGCGGCGAGATCGGCGCTGGGGATTTCGCCGTTGCGGATGACGGCGGCGAACTCGGTGATGGTGGCGCGCGCGAAGTCGTCACCCTGTTCGGCGGCGGCCCGGGCTGCGATGCGGGGATCCGCTTCGGCGGCGAGACCGTAGCGGGCGGCGATCGCGGCACGTGAGGTGGCAACGTTGCGGCCGTCGAACACTGCGGCCGCGTGGACGGCGGAGGTGGTCGGGTCCGGAACTGCGCCGCGCTCGAGGGTGTCGAGGTCGACCCACATTGCGCCCTCGGTGAGTTCGGCGGTGTGCAACGACAGCATCGGTGCGACGCCCTCGGCCTCGAGACGGTCGCGCAGCGATGTCATGTTGTCGAGGGCGGCGGCCGCGCCGGGACCGCCCGCGATCACGGCGAGGATCACGCCGGTGGCGTTCTCGCGGGCGGCGATGCCGCACAACCGGTCGGCGGGAATCTCGGCGTCCTGGTCGGCGTCGTACCGGGACACGAGCACGAGGCGGGCTCCGGTCATGCCGTCGGCCTCGGACTCGCCGAGCAGAATCGCCACGATGGACTGCACCGGTGTGAATCCCAGTATCGCGGGGATCGCGGCGAGAACATCGGTGGCGGTGCGAAGGCGGATCATAAAACGCTCCTTGGAAGGATCGGTGGGCCGGACCTGCTGTCCCGCCCGTTCTTTTGCCGTTCTGGCAAGGAAAAATTTGGGCCGGCATGAGGGGACCGGAGTGCAACCCCTGGGCCGGGGAAGTTTCGCGGGGAGCTTGCGAGGTCGCGAAAGTTGCCCGGAGCCGTAGGCCGGCGCAGCCGCCAGGGGTTGCGCGCAGGTCACCGCCGGCCAAAATTGGTTGCCAGAAGGGAAAAAGAGAAGAACGCTTTTGTGGTGCGGAGCGCAGCGGAGCTCGATTCGAGGGACACCGCAGGTGGCCTCCACCGGACCGCAGGGGAGGTGCCACCCGACCGGCGGCCGCGCACGCATTCCGCCCCCACGCAAACAACGATGACCCCGAACCGCGGTGGGTTCGGGGCCATCTGTTGCCGTGTCAGGCTGCGGTGGTCTCCTCCGCGTTGCCCTCCTTGTGGGTTTCGAGAGCGGCGGTGAGCGTGTGCACGGCCGCCAACACTGTGTGTGCGGTCTCGGCGACGGCAGCGGTGTCTCCGTTCGCCCATTTGGCGATGTAGCCGATGCTGTATTCGCTGGTGTCCAGGCCAAGGAGTCCGGCGAGCACATACGCGACGGATTCGGCTTCGACTTCGGCGCGGCCCCGGTGCAGCTCGGCCGGGTTGACATCGGCGGCGGCGTGCAGCACCGCGTGCGCGGCCTCGTGGATCATCGTCTTGGCCGCCTGCGCCGGGCTCAACGTCGCGTCGACGACTATGCGGCGGGAGCCGTCCAGGGTGGTGTATCCGTTGGTGGATCCGGGGATCGGCTCGCGGGTAACAGTCCAGCCCTGGCCGGTCATGACATCGCGGACCCTGTCGAGGATCGCGGCGGTGTCCTCGCCCTCGAGGCGGCGGGCGATCGGCTCCAGCTGCGGGTGTCCCTCGATCGGGTCGGTCTGGGAGATGTCGAACACCGACAGTACCGGGTAGATCGGCACCTTTCGCTTACTCTCCTCGCCGGTGTCCGGGTCGGTCTCGGTGACCGTGCGGGAGCTGTAGCCGAAGATGCGGATCGCTTTCTCACCCTTGCGGACCTGCCGTCCCTGCTCCTGCCACTTGCGGAACCCAGCGACCTGGGCGGCATGCGGAAGCTGGGCCATGATCAGCAACACGTTGTTGAAGCTGTACGAGTGGAACGCGGCAGCGGCGGCCAGGTAGGCGGCCCACTGCTCGGTGTCGGTGAGGGCGTCGACCTTCTCAGTGATCGTCTCGTGCAACTGTGCGGCGAGCTGGCGGCGTGCCTCGGCCCGATCCGTGCTGGTCTTCTGCGCTCCCATGGCGTCCCCTTGCGTCGAAACCGATGACGGCCGGTTCCCCGACCGTTCTCTTTGCCTTCTGGCAAGGGAGAGATCCGCCGGTTGACGGGACGAGAGTGCAACTGTCGGCCCGACGAGTTTTCGGAGGAGCCTGCGGGGGAGAAAAGTCTTCGAGGACCGGCGGTTGCGCGCAGGACCGGCCCGGCGAGACTCGGACGGCCAGGAGGCAAGAGTCAGCTACACGGGAAGTCGATCGAGAATCCCCTCGACTGTGTAGGGGTCTCGAAAGATCCGTGGCGGAATCTCACGGCGAGTGGCGGGCCGGTGGCGGATCCGCCATCGTTGTGAGACAAGGCGATTTCATCGTCAGGCCAACTGACCGCCGGTGACCGGCTCCAGGCCGTTCAGGGTGTCCCATTTGACGCCCCGAAAGCAAGATCATCACCGGACGGGTCAAACGGGAACACGCAGCTCAGGGAAGTCTCGGTCAACCCCCCGCTTCCGGAACGTTCCGGTGAGGGTTCCTGATCCGGGACGGGCCTCAGTGGCCAAGCGCGCGCTCATGCCGATGAGCGGTAGAAGCAAGAGAGCATCTGCCGCGGCGATGCCCTCCGTCGAATCGACTCGTCCTAGGCTTAGAAGAGGGAGCCACCGTCGGTGGCGTCGTACCGCCTCACGTCCGAGTACTTGGGCCTTCCCGTGCGCGGAGCTTTGGCCTGCCTTCACCACTCGTCCAGCGCTTTGGCATCTCGCCATACCTCGACGGAGTTGATGCGCTCGGAATCCACACAGCCGGTGAGGCCTTGACGACGCTGCCGGCGAGTGGCATGGAAATGGGTTCAAGCGCATAGCGGTTTGAGCTGCCTGGTTGCCGTCGGCGCGCGGGATATCACCGCCATAACGATGATTCGGCGAATGTAACGGTTCGACGTGTCCCACGGCCGGTCGATTCCGGCCTGGCGCGGGATGGTGCTATCAACTAGCGACCCAGCAACTGTGGGGAAAGTCCAGATCGTTCCGCTAAGCAGGAAGGTAGGCTCGCATGCCGAACCGAACCGCCGCAGCATCGCGATCAAGCTTGGCCGTCCTTGCGGTGCTCACACTCGTATGTGGGTTCCATATGCTGGTCGGCGAAAACCGCGCCTACGCGGCCGATTGCAATGATGGTGTCGTTCTGCTCGGAGCGCGAGGTTCGGGCCAAGGCCAGAACGAGAAGGGCGGGTTGGGTCCAGAAGTCTCTTTCGCTTACAACGAGATTAAGCGCAAGTTCGATCGGCAAAGAATCAAGTTCCGGTATCAGGCCGTGGTATTTCCTGCTGCACCCGTCAACCCGCCCGAACTCGCGACGCCGCCGGGCCGCGAGGTCTTTTTCGGCAGTATCGAGATCGGTGTCAACAACGCGATCACTCAGCTCTTCCAGATTCAGAATGGTCTGCGCACGAATCCATCTTGCGCGGGCCCACGAATCATTCTGGCTGGGTACTCCCAAGGCGCAATGGTTATGCATCGTGTGATCGAACGACTCCGCCCAGGCGGATCCGACGCGAATTCTGAGTTGCTCGGTCGGGTCGGTGCAGCTTTGCTAATCGCCGACGGCGACAAGATGCCAGGTGACACCGACAACCTCTACACACGTGGCGTTACGGCGACCACACAAGGTGTAGGCGCTGCTTTGAGCCCGTTCTCTCATGCCAGCGGCGTACCCTTTGCCAGTGACGTGCGCGCCCGCGTTTTCAGTGTGTGCGTGTCTCGGGACATCGTCTGCGATTGGACCAACCCCTTCTTCACCCCATCTAATCCTCGCCGCCTAGTGACTAACCAGTTCATCGGGACGGTGATCCACCAGGCGTCCTACAGAGGAAGCACTCACGGTGCAGTCACGCCACTGGCAGAAAAGGTGATCTCGGGCCTTCGGAGTACCCCGCCGCCAAACGAGGGTCAAGTAACTCTGCCGTTCACAGGACTCATCCAGCCCTCGTTCCCCGCCGTCGACTCCCTCGGAAACGTGTACATCGCGGATCAGGGCCGTAATCAAGTACTCAAGCTACTACCGAGCGGAGAGCAGCAAATACTCCCGTTCAGCGGGCTAAATGTCGCCCGCGGCATCGCTGTCGACTCCGCCGGCAATGTGTACCTGGCTGACTCCAACAACGCGCGAGTACTGAAACTGCCTGCCGGATCAACCAGTCAGGTCGTGCTGCCCTTCACCGGCCTAACCTCGAATCTCTTCGGCTTGACAGTGGACTCGGCCGGCAGCGTTTACGTGTCCGATGTACAACTCGGTGTCGTCAAACTTCCGGCAGGCTCCAGCCAGCAAGTGGTTCTCCCCTTTAGCGACCGCAGCACCACCACTGGAGGCGTCGCAGTCGATGGCGTAGGAAATGTCTATCTTGCGATGGACAATCGCGTCCTCAAACTCGCACCGGGGTCCAGCACCCAGACCGTATTGCCCTTCACTGGCCTAGGCGCGAACTACAACGGTCTTGCCGTTGACGCCGCGGGCAATGTGTTCATCGGAGACGGCGGTACATTATCGAACGGTGCGGGCCGCGTCGTGAAGCTGGCAAGCGGTGCTACGACCCAAACTGACCTACCGTTCACCGGCCTAGGCCGAAGCCTCTTCGGACTGACTGTGGACTCGACCGGGAACCTTTATGTTGCCGACCTTGAAAACGCTCGCGTTGTGAAATTGCCTCGGAACTGACGCATGGCCGACCTGCGCCCGGCTTCACACGCCTCAAACGCCGAACTCGGGTCCGCACAAGCCTGTAGGCGCAACGTCCTTTTCCCGATCCATGAACGACAGTCATGGCAGGGGGCGCTGACCGCTCTCGATTCGTTGCTTCCGCACCCTGAACTCGGCCTCCGAAATCTCTGCCAATCCCGGCACCGTAGGACCGGCCCATCCGCCGTCGACGGTGGTCGGACAGAATCCAACGGCGAAGCTCGCCGGCTCATCCTCGAGACCCACCCAATCCACCAGTATGTGTTGCAGCGTCGGGTCGGTGATTCGTCCTGGATGACCGTGAAACAACAGAGCAGGTCGCGCCGCCTGATTGAGAATGTCGCGGTCGGTGTCCTGCCCCCTGAAGGCCACCGGGGCGCCGCGCTGTATCCGATTCGTCGCGATCGCCTTGTCCCGCTCCACTCAATCAGTATCCGTGTCGCGCGTGCGGTGAGGTGAAGCATCACCCAATGAATGGACTGGTATGGCCGATCGCCCTGTGGGAAGCGATTGACAGTCACCGATAGCGGATCGTTGACCGGTCCCCGATAGTTACCCGATCGAGGACAGACCTCAGAAGTACTTTCTGCGCCCGGAACCGCCACCCAGCGAGATGATTCCAGCCCGGAGGACCTCCGAGGGAGGGAGTTCCAAGTACGTCGTGACAGGCTCCAGCCCAATCGCCGGCCAGGCCGTAACGAGGGGCAATTCGGTTGTGTCCGGCAGTGGTGAGACCTCAAAGAAGTACTCGTGCCGATACGTGTTCTCTTGCTGGTGAAACCCCTCAGTGCTGCGACGGGGAACGGGCTGAAGGACAGAATCTTCGAGAGCCCGCAGCTGCAGTCGTTCGCCCACCCATTCCCCACGACGACGTACGCCGGTCACCGGGTCGATCACAGCCGGCGCCTGGAACTGGCGCCTCATTGCCTCGGCGTGGGTACCAGAAGCTACCGCGACGATCGCCAAGTCCAGGCCCGATGAATAGGCCACGATCGAACGCAGCCCCACCACAATTCCCACAGACCGGGCGAGCACTCGCGGGCCGTGGGCAAGCGCACCCATCTCCATCGCGTCGGGCGGCACGATCCGTTGCGGCCAGGTCATCATCTGAGCCTGACACATGCGGTAGGTGCCGAACGGTCGAATACCCGCACATGCTCCCGCCCCGATTTCTCGTCGGCCGAAGCCCTCCGCTGTGATTGACCGCGTACGCCCGCCCGCAAGAGGAACCACCAGCGGAATGAGATCGGCGCCGAGCGCATGCCCGGCTGCCGGCGACGCTTGTTCCGGAGCGGGATCCGCTTTCGAGATAGGCACCGGGGTTGCCGCCACCTCGGTTCTGATGCCGGAGACCGGTGACTGGTCTCCGCGGGTTTAGTTCGGGGTGCCGATCAGTTGGTGATGGGCGAGTTCGCGGTAGAGCTCGCTGGTGCCGAGCAGTTCGTTGTGGGTGCCGACCGCGTGGACCCGCCCGTGGTCGAGGACGATGATCTGGTCGGCGTTCTTCACCGTCGCGAGCCGGTGCGCGACTATGATGACGGTCTGATCGGCTCCGGTGGCCTCGAGCGCGGTCTGGAAGATTTCCTCGTTGCGACTGTCGAGGCTGGACGTCGGCTCGTCCAGCAGCAGCAGCGGTGGCCGGGCGAGCAGTGTGCGGGCGATCGCCAACCGTTGCCGCTCGCCACCGGACAGGCGGATCCCGTGTTCACCGATCTGCGTGTTCAAACCGTCGGCCTCGGTGTCGATCCGGTCGCGCAGGTTGACGGTGTCCAGGGCCGCCCAGCACTGCTCGTCCGTCACCTGCGGGGCGGCGAGGGTGAGGTTGTCGTAGACGGTGCCCGAGATCGCGGGCGCGTTCTGTTCCACGTATCCGAGCTGCGAGCGCAGGACGGTCCGCGGCAGGGCGGTGATGTCGACCCCGGCCAGTTCGATGCGGCCTCGGTCGAGGTCGTAGAACCGTTCGATGAGGGAGAGGAGGGTGGATTTGCCGGCGCCGGAGAGTCCGACGATCGCGGTCCGGGAGCCGCGGGCGACGGTGAAGCTCACCGAGTCGAGGACGGGATGGTCGGGGCGGTACCCGAACCGGGCGCCGCGGAATCGGACCATCGGCGCCGCCGACGGGGCCGGGAGTGTCGGGTGGGTGATGATGTCGGCGGCGTCCTCGGCGGGAATCTGCTCGATGTCGGTGATGCGTTGCAGGGCGCCGAGGGCGGCGGCGAGGGACTGCACCGCGGTGAAGGCGGTGTTGACCGGGCCCATGAACAGCAGCATGAACAGGATGAACGTGACCAGTTCGGCGACGGTCAGATGCCCGGTGGCCACCCGGTAGCCGCCGACGCCGAGGACGACGAGCAGCGATGCGTGTCCGGTGGTCTGCCGGAGCGGCTCGATCGCGGCGCCGGATCGAGCCGCGCGGATGCCGGCGTCGAACGCTGATCGGACCCGGTCGCCGAGCCGGGCCTGGGCGCGGTCGGTGGCCCCGTTGGCGCGGATGACGCTGATCGCCGACAGGGTCTGGTTCAGATCGCCGGTCAGGTCTCCGAGCCGGGACTGGGTTTCGAACGTCAACGCTCTCAGCCGCCGGGTGATGTGAAGTGACGCTGCGACCACGATCGCGACGACGAGGACGGTGACCCCGGCCAGGACCGGGTCGAGCAGCATCATCGCGGTCAGCGCGCCGGCCAGGACGAGGATCCCGCCGAGGGGTTCGACGACACCGTCGGTGAGCGCGGCACGCAGCAGGGTGGTGTCCGAGGCGACCCGGGAGACCAGGTCCCCGACGTGGCGGCTGCGGTACTCGCTCATCGGCAACCGCAGCAGGTGCCCGGTCAGCTCGGTGCGGGCGGTGAGCACCACACTCTCGGCGGTCCGTTGCAGCAGGTAGTACTGGATCGTGGCGAGGACCGCGCCGGCGGCGAGGAGCCCGACCAGCGCCCACACCAGGCCGCCCAGCGGCCCGCCGTCTCCGACTGCGGTGATGATCCGGCCCACCAGCACCGGTTGCACCAGACTCAGTCCGGCTGCGGCGATGGAGAACACCGTTGCCGCCCCGAGCAACCGGCGGTGCTCACGCACATACGGCCACAACGCACGCACACCTCCCAGTTCGGTAGTGCCTGCGTTTCCTCCCTGCGGATCCATCCGTCCCCCCAACCCCAGAAATAAGTTCCGCCATCATATTTGGCCCGGACCCGAATCTCTGGTTGATCCACCGATGACCGATCTCCCCAGAGTTCAGGTAACCGCATCGGGATCTGACCGGCGATCCATCGGTGACCGGTCACCGACCCTTAGCGAACTCCGGGTGCCGTTTCAGCCGTTCGGGAAGTCGGCCAACTCCCGATACTTCTCGAAGGCCGCTTCCTGGTAGCCGTTGTTGTACAAGATCTGCGACATCTGCTCGAAGACCATGCCCGCCCGCTCCACGGCATGAAAGACCTCCTCCCCGAGCACCATGGCATCCCCCACGCCGCGGACACCAACGAAGACGTCCCAGAGTTGCTGCCCGGGCTGTTGTCGTGGGCTGGGATTTTCTTGGCGAAAGTGGACTGCATTCTCCGATGCGAGTGCAGGGTCGAGGATCTGCCACCGGCCGATCTCGCCGAGAACGGGTGCGATCACTTGGCCGAGTGCGGACACGTAGTCGGCGGCCTCACCTTGTGTGGCGTAGATCTGGAATCCGAATTCGAGGACATCGGCTTCGGCGAAGGGATCCGGCGGGTCCGGAGGTGTGTCCCATACCGTGCCTGCGTAGACGTCGGTGCCTCCAACGGTCCCGAGATCCGACGCAGTTGTCTCGACCAAGCACAGCATGGGGTGGCCGTAGAGAGCCGCCAGGCGTGCCTGCCGTGCGAAGATCTCCAGGATCTTCTGGCCGGTGCGATGGTCGATTTGCAGCAGCGCGTCGAAGTCCACGATCGCGAGGACGGTGCCCGCCGTTGCAGGGTCGCTGCCGTAGCTGAAGGTCGCGACATCGCTGAGGACGTCGTCGAGGGCATCGAGGTTCTTTCCGTAGTAGTCCGGGAACGACATCGATGCCGCGCGCGGTGTGCATGCCCTCAACGCAGGTCCATTCCTGAGCGTCGAGCTCATGCACCAGGTAGCCGAGATCTGTGAGTCGCGTGCACGCGCTATCGAGCTGGAACCGAGTGGCATACCGGAACACGAACCCGGTCTGCAGGAGCGTCCAGTCAAATCGTTGCCG
This sequence comes from Rhodococcus sp. NPDC127593, assembly GCF_042671975.1. NCBI lineage: Bacteria > Bacillati > Actinomycetota > Actinomycetes > Mycobacteriales > Nocardiaceae > Rhodococcus > Rhodococcus sp. NPDC127593. The sequence continues at coordinate 133,850 of NZ_JBHXWI010000024.1, forward strand.
CTGGTCATCGAACAGTTCCCGCTCAGTCGGATCGAACACCACCGTGCGCGCCATCTACCGAGCGTATGCGTATCCGACCGCAACCGATCGAGATCGGTGACCGGTCAGCGACCCGCAAACAGGACAGCTCGCTGACCGGAGGGCCGATATCGACGAGCGCAGGTCGATGTCCGAGTTGCCGGTGGGATTTACGCCCCGCCGCCGCCGGCTCCGCCGCCGCTGCTGTTGAAGGGAAAGATGTCGGTATGCGTGCCGTCCATGCGTCGCGGCGTGAGTGACGAGTACGGGCTCGGTTTCCGATCATGCATCAATCCCCGCAGGGTTATTCCCAGCCCTCGGAGCGTCCTCGTGAACCAGTTTCCCGAACGAACCGGTGCTGCAGCGGACTCGTACGGGATGGGCTCCTTGCGAACGTAGTGCTCCATACGCCCAGCGTAGTCAGCACGGATATCGATGTGGTCGGCTTTCTGGCCTTGACAGATCGTCGGCTTGCGGGCTCGCTCGCGGTTCGAATCAGGGACAGGGCTGCGTGGGTTACCGTGAATCTTGACTCGATGAGGGGGCGCTTATGGTCGAGGACGGGGCCCGGAGATGGCGCGACAGCACATGGTTCGACGTGGTCGTCATCGTCTCGACCGTTGCAGCCGGAACCGTGGTGGCCGGCCTGCTGAACGACGCTGAGAACGGTGAGCCGGTCGCCGACCGCGCGTACTCCTACGTTCTCGAACCCGCGCCGTACCCGGCTCAGATACCGGGGTGTGATGTGGTCGAACCGCCCTCGGAGCCTGAACGCGTCAACTTCGCCACCGTCGGGTCGGACGAGTACGACAACCCGAGGTATCCGTGGTTCTCGGGGGCGAAGGCTGCGGCGATGACACAGGCAGCCGTCGATGCACTTCCGGACTCGGTGGAGTTGGTCTTCGCCAGTCCAAGCCAGTCCCTACAGTTCGAGCCGATCACCGATGTCGACCCGTCCGCCTTCCCGCAGGAGGGGGATCCGGAGCTGTTCAACGGGTCGACCAACGCTCGCGGCTCGCTGATCCGGGATGGCCACGTCGGAACCTTGACCGTCGATGTCCAGGCGTGGGACCGCCCCATGCTGCCGTGTGTGGCAGGAGCGTTGGATCGACGCGACACCCGCCCGGACGGCACGGTGCTCGACACGCTGGACACCTGGTACGAGATCAACGGCGTCCGCACCCTCGAACGCAGAGTCGTCGCGTACCTTCCCGACGGCACCCGGATCGTGGCCACGGCCAATGACGCCGACAACACCGACCCGAGGGCCGGCAGCCGGCACAGCGGACACGTCCCGTTGACCCTCGACGAGTTGACCGCGATCGTCACCACCCCGTCCCTGGCGGTGACGGCACCCGTCATCCCGGCCGTGCCGCTGATGCGATCCTGCGGGGCTTTCACCGATTGGAACGGGCCGGAGCTGACCCGGGACAAGGTGGCCCGGCTCGACCGGGCACTCGAAGCGCGGTGGGCGAGCATGCCGGGCAACAACGACCTCACCCTGGATCGGCCGATCGGATCACTCCGGTTGACCGACGCCGGCAAAGACAACGTCTGCGAGGTGGTCACCGTGACATCGACCGCCGGGGCAGGGCGCCTCGAGATCGTCGTCGTCAGCGGTCAACCCGCGTCGTCACCGCAGGACGAGTACCTGAACGAGATCGACCCGAACCGCATCACCACCGTGTCACCGGACGGGTCCACCGTCACCCGCGGGTACTACCCTGATCACGGCAGCGCCTACTTCTCGATCACACTCCCCTCCACCCAACAGATCATCATCAGCACCACCCCCATCCGGGGTTCCACCGTCCCGGTGACGTTGGCGCAGATCGAATACCTGGCCACCGCACCCGAACTCGACCTGGACTGAAACCCGCGGACCAGGATCCACACGCCGATGGGCAGCCGATGGCACTGCGGGCGGTTACCAGGGGTGAGAGGTAGCCCGGCCGCTTCGGCACACCGGATCAACTCCTCGATGCTGTCAGGATTTGTCGCCGCGGGCGAGGCCGGTGCGGATTGCCAGCCGCCCGGTCGTCGGTCGGTCTTGCTTCGAATCGAGCAACGACGGTGGGGGCGTCGAGCCAGGACCGCCATAGCCGTTCGGGGATGGTTATGCGGATCCGGGCATACCATCGACAGACGGCCGCCGCGCTGTGTTCGACAAACCCCGCGATCACGCTCGCGAACGACCTTCAGCGCGTCGGGCGCCCAGACCTGCACCACCGCATCGTCGAGGCCCCTTCGGGATGATCCTCTGACCGCTGATCACGTCGGATACTCCGTTTGCCGTGATGTGATGTCGACGAACTGTCGGTGGTGTCAGGCAGAATTGAAGAGCACGCGGCGATGGGTCCGTTCGCGTTGCCGATCCAGACATCCCTGTCGGATCGCCGTATTTCGGGGAGGAATTGTCATATGACGTCGTTTCACAGCCAGGTTCCCAACCCTACGCCTGAGGGCATTCCCTTTGTCACCGAACTCTTCTGGTCATCGTTTGCACCGTGGATCTTCGGCGTCCTCATCATCGGATCCATCGTCGTGTTTGCCTGCGAACGGGTTTGGAAGAAGGATGACACGAGTCGGGTGCGGCCTAGTCTTCTTACCGGGGCATGGGGAGTTGTTGGATTCGGCTGGTTCGCTTCGGTTGTCCTGGCAGTCTTCATGTCCGTCTAGGCCTGCTTTGCCCCTCGTTCACGGTGGTTTCTTGAACCGCTACGACACGGGAGTTCGCTCAAGCGCCCGGGCGACCGACGAACGTCCAACTCGGAGTGTCTTCGCGATCGATTCCAGGCTCTTTCCCTGTGTACGGAGAGTGCGGGCGAGTTCAGTGCGGTCGGCATCCATCACTGTGGGGCGGCCGCCGCGCCTGCCTTGGCGTGCGGCTGCGTCGAGCCCGGCGCGGGTGCGTTCGATGATCATGCGTCGTTCCATCTGGGCGAGGGCTGCCATGATGTGGAACAGGAACTCGCCACCGGGGGTGGTGGTGTCGAACCCTTCGGTGAGGGATCGGAACTGGATGCCACGTTCCCCGAGGTTGTGGACGGTTTCGATGACGTGCCGCATGGACCTGCCGAGTCGGTCGAGTTTCCACACCACGAGCACGTCGCCGTCGTTGTCGCGCAGGTAGTTCAGGCATTTGTCGAGCTCGGGGCGGGCAGTCTTGGCGCCGGACTCGTAGTCGGTGAAGATCTTGATCGCCCCGGCCTCGCGAAGTGCGTGTTCTTGGAGTTCCGGGTTTTGCTCGAGGGTCGATACTCGTGCGTATCCGATGATGCTCACAGTCTCGGTCCTTCCGGCCGCGATCCAGGATGGGACATGGTGTGGCCGGTCGTCATGTTGTGGCCGGTGTCCGGTGTCCAGTACGGCTGTTGCCAGCTCGATTCGTATTCCGACAGCTCACGATGTTCGGCGACGGCCGCCGGTGTCGGTTCGGGCTGATGATCGACGTCGGCCACTGTGTGTTGGGTCGACCAGGTGTACGGCTCGTCGAACCGGTTCTCCGCGTGCTCGATCATCGCTACCCAGTGCTCCTGCACGGTGGTCAGGGCGTCGCGGCCGGGCGCGGCGACCACGCCGACCGGGATGGAGTCCTTTTCGACGATCACCGGACCGAGGATGTCGCCGAGGATCTTGCCCTGGTCGACGAACGAGAATGTGCGCGCGGCCTGCAAGGCGCCGACGTTGATTTCTCGCCAGTCGATCGCCCACCCGGCCTGGTGGGCGAGTTGGTCGACGAACACCTTCTGCGTCCGGGAGTTTCCGTCGACGAAGGGGTGCAGCAAGGTCAGGTCGCCCCAGCACTCGGCGACTGCAGTGGTGAACTCGGCGTGGTCGAGTCCGCGAAGATAGTCGGCGGCCGCGAGGTTCGCGAAGTTCTCTGCGATGCCTGCCTCGATGGACTCCGGTGAATCGTGTTCGATGCCGGTGTTTCCCGCGAAGGAACGAACGGTGCGGATCTCGCCGGCCCACTCGTAGACGTCTTGGAGCAGGTAGTAGTGGATGTCCTGCAGATGGGTAAAGCCGAAGTCTCCGGCCACCGGTTCGACGGCGAGCTCTGCTAGCCGCCATGTGGTTGCGGCGGATTCGACCTCGACGAGGAGCCGGGGATCGGTGTAGCCGAAGAGGTTCCGAAGGACCTGGGTGTCCGGGTAGTAGTACGGGTTATCCAAGGCCGTGCCGTGCCCGGATGGCGGCGTGGGCGCGGTTGAACGCGTCCTCACCGCTCGTCTCGCCGGTCAGCACCTCTCGGGCGACGTGCTCGGCGTCGTCGGTGAAATCGAGTCCGCCCATTTCGAGGGCGGCCTTGATCCCGGCGACCTCGACCTCGATGTCCGTGTCGGTCAGCTCTCGCCGCGGTTCGCGCGGGATGCTTCGTCTCTCCGCCATGGCCTCCCCTTCCGTTTCGGGCCTCAGTTGGCCGCTGTCATGATTCCCCACCCGACCGACAGATCACCTTGACCGAGCCCGGATCGTCGTTCTCCGTTGAAAGCGACCCTACGGGTTCGCCCGAAAACGGTCCAACCCCATGTTTCGGGCGAATAGGTTTCGGTCATGAGTTTCGGTCGGCCGTTCGGCGTGGTCACGGATTCGAGACCGAAACGCTCGATTCGACGCCCGAATACGAACGATTGCGGCCCGACACCTACCGGATCGATCACCACCGTCGGTATTGCGGTTTCCATTGGAAACCGCAATACTGCATTCATGCCCACCGACTCGAACATCAGCAATCCAGCGGCGAGGCGTCGCGACGCTCAGTTGCTCGTGAAGCATCTCGAATTCCTTGCTGACAACTACGTCGATCAGGCACTGGTCAAGGACGCACTACTGGGGGGACTCAGCCAATCGGAAGTAGCGAAGCTACTTGGCATGAGCAAGAAGACAGTCAATGGGCACGCGCGCGTTCCATACATGAGGTACGCGGCATCGATAGATCCACGAGCCGGGGAGCGCGTCCATTTCGATCGAGAGTTCTTCGCCTACGTGTGGGGTTCCGACGATGCTGCACAGTCGGCCACTGCGCGATGCAAGCAGTACGACCGCGAGAGACTCCTCGTCGAGTCTGATTGAGCGTCGGAAATCGACCCATTACGACCACCATCGGCCCAGGTTGAGGGCTCGTCGCCATCAGGTTCAGCTCTGATGACAAAGGGGCGTCTCGAAGCCGGTCGATGAGGACTGAGCCCCGTCGGCCTGCCGACGATTGCCCAGGCCAAGGAGGCGCATCTAATACTCGGCCCCGCCTGTCCCGCACTGCAGACACCCCCACATGACCACAGATGACCGTCCACGTGAACATGTTCCAGTGATCGAGGTCGCACACCTGTCATGCGATGATGCGGAAGCGAAATTCGTACGCCGCTTCCAACCGGTTGCTGGCACAATTTTCGGGGCTTTGACTGATGGGACGGTCGACAGTGACAGGTGAAACAAGTGACGCTTCGGCAGTGGTCAGTGGGATGAAGCACGCCCTCGTCGCGTACGAAGTTTCTCTCTCAGAGCTTCGCAAACCTAAGGTCACCCTCCCTCTGGATAATTTCGACGGGCGTGGGGCTTCACTAATCCGCCTCTTCGCCACTTATGTGAATTCGATGCCCAAGGAGCGTTTAGTCCAGAAAGATTCCCGTCACTTCGGGATGCCGCACGACGTCGAGACGGCTGGTTACACATATCGTTGCAAGATCGTCTCTGGCACATCGGGAATCTTCAGCGTCATCAAAAAGCCAGGCGATTCCGGACCTGGCTATACGCGCACCTCCCAGGATATCGAGCAGATTAACTTCGCCGTGTACTTCGTTCAGCCGCCTGACGCGCACGTAGGTTTCCTTCTGATTGAGACAGTCGCCGGACGCTCGGTCGGCCAGGCCTTCAGGACAATCTTCATCAACCTCTTCAGAGCTCGATATCCAGAGGTAATGATCGCCATGGCGCGGACGGCGGAGGTCGATGCTTGGAAGGAAGCTGAAAGGGCTGGTCAAGCGGTGTCAGTGAAAAGTATCACCGCCATACACCGAGGAATCGACGCCAGCGCGATGCAGATGTTCGGCATCGGGGGAACACCCCGGAAGTTGGGCGAGTACCACCGCATTCTCCGGTTCAAGGAAGAACCCGAGTCGTCCGAGATTCTGAAGAAGATGCGTGAGTACTTTTTCCCAACGAGTAATGCGTTGCCCGTGGCCGATGGCACGGTGGCGCTCTCAGATGGGGACGACGGCGGACCTGATGAGGACGAAGCTAGCGAACTTGTCGCCGAGGTGTCCTATCCTGGCCGCAAGAGCCAAACGATCCGCGTCTCGGGGGCTCGCCCCCCGCTGATCACCTACCCAGTCAATACGGTCGGCGCTGAGGACACCGATGCAGCATTCAAGCGGGCGTCGAAGGTCGTGGTCAAAAGCCTCGTGGAACAAACAGACTGCAAGCTGCCGCCGAAGTGGGATGATAAGGCTTGGGACGACGCAGGAAATTTGCCGGTGTGGGAGGTGAACGAGTTTGCCGAGGATCCGGACCGCGCTACGTAACCTCGCGGACGATGCGGTCATTGACCTACGCGACCAAACTACGGGTGGGGTTCGTTTTCGGTACGCGTTGACCTTGGTAGGGCTTCCCTTGGCAACGGGAGCACTTGCTTTCGTGTTCTGGCGTCATGAGCTGGACCCTTCGAAGTGGTTTCCTGCGGCCGCGATCTTCGCCGGCGCACTAATGGGCACAGTGTCGCTTCTGTTTGGCAGGGTGAAGGACGTCGCAGCCGCACCACGGCTCGAAGTAGGACGAGACCCAGTCTTTCAAGCGACAGTCGTCTTCAGGTCGGCGCTGTATGCGGCTCAGGTAGCGTTGTTCATTAACGCGGTACTGCTTGCAGTAACGGTGTTACCCCGGGGCGGATTCACCGAGCTAGCTGGCTGCGTCGCCTTGGCCCTATTCGCACATCTCGGGATCAAGGTCGCATTCCTGCTCGTCGGGCTCCGAGCTCAAATGTTTGCGACGGCAGGCAGCCGGGCACAGCAGCCCCTTACGCTTGTTCGCAATCGTCACGCATCGTGAAGGCGCCTTCGCCTGGATGACACGACACCGCGAGATGGTCGCCGGACTGCCTCCACCCGGTCGTATATAAGGGAATCGTTCTGCATCGTATAGATGAGGAATTGAGAATATAAAGATTTCAATCTCTATGGTCCCGGATACGATAGGGGAGCTTCCCCGACCGCACTCGCGAATTATGGAAACTCGCAGATAATTTTGACGCCAAGCCACTATCAGTTACACATTCCCGCTTTTTGATGCCGTGGCTAGCGTTGAATCGAAGAACAGATCGACAATCCATTTTTTGCATGACAAATCCGACCAACATTGATGGCCTGACGAGGTGCCCCGGTCAGGCGGTGAAGTTTGCCCTGACCGGGGCGGCCGTGCGGGCCAATACGTCACGGCTTGGCGTTCGCTATTTGGCCAGCAACTCAAGATCGGGAAGGTTGTCGACGATCTTCATCGTCTCAACGCTGACTGTCGTGATGCGTTTGACCAGGTCTAGGATGTAGCGAGGCTGATCGTGCTCGGTTGCCCAGTCATTGGGGTCGTTTCGGATCCGACTCTCCTTATGGACGGTGACCTGATACCGCTCCATGACCCATTCAATCGCAGACTTCGAACCCAGCGTGTAGCGGTACGCGTCGTCGGGGATACCGGAGAGTGTGATGTGGTTGTTGTAAATGATTGTTGATCGGTCTTTGCCCTTCCCGAATGTCATCTTCTGCACTCGGTAGAGCTCTTCAGCAGATGCCGCACCGGTTGCCGTCTCGGTCAGGTCCTCGTATGGTGCGACGTTCTCGTACCCGATATGCAGCTCTGAGAGGGCTCTACCTGCTTCCGAGAAGCCGTAGAAGTCTTTGACCTGCGGGATTCTGGGGAGCATCTTTTTCAGGTTCGATGCGAACTCCGCCCGGTACGTGGGTGAGTGCAAGATCCCGTAGACGTAGAAGAAGATGTCATCCTTGGTCATCGCTGAGCCGTAGGCCTTGCGATATTCAGCGAGGGTCGCGTCTGTGATGTTGTCCATCCGCTTGAATGCGGATTCGGAATCGTCGATGTCACTGTAGAGATCGGCCTCGTCGGCGGACGGCTCATATGTCCATCGCGGATAGAAATTCACGGCGCTGATTCCCGCGGCGCCCAGGTCAGGTAGGGCGTCGGTCATCAGGCACATGAATTGGGGGGCTAGGTTGCCCGGGTTGGGGATGAACATGCCGATATTGCCGTGTTGGAGAGTGGGGAAGAACTTGGGTAGTTTTCCACGCCGATCATTGAGCTCATCATCAAAATATGCGTACTGCTTACAGAATGGCCGGTAGGTGCTGACCTGGCGGTGGTCAGGATCGTACTGAAGGCGTTGACCTCGCTCAACCTTGGGAAGGAGCCCCGACGACCAACTGATCTTCGTGTCGTCGTATGTGACAGCATCCTTGACTTTCAGATCGGGATCATCGATTGCCTTCGCCGGGTAGAACTCACGCTCTGCGTTGAAGAAATCGATTGTGGTTCTAATGTTTCGGGCAAGCGACACGCGTGAGAAGTTGTATACCCACGCATCACGGTTAGTCTTCAGGCCGCCCGAGTAGCCACTGAAGAAGGTGGTTTCACCTGTCGTAGTCTTCTTTGCTGCGATCGCCGTGTATGCGCCAAAGTTGGCGTCCCGCTGATCGATCCAGTCGCCTTCAGGGTTCGGGGAGATCGTCTCCCATTCGATGTCTTCGAGCCTGCCTGCTCCAACTATGGCGAGCTTGTCTTCCTTTGTCAGGTAGTCACCGATGTCACGGTAGAAGATTGTGCACGGCCCTGTGTGGGTTGGGTTTTTTACCGCGATGAGGATTGCAATGGTAGTTTGCGAGCCCTCCCCGAAAACTTTGCCGCCTTCTTTCCTCCAGTCGCCCCGTTGGTTTCCTCGCAAGTTGTACACGTACAGGGTCGAGTATTCGGCGGCGAGAGACAGACGGAGGCCATCGGTTGTGTTGCCGTTGATCCAACCGCCGTTGGACACGTAGGCAACGATGCCGTGGTCACCGATCCGATCAGATGCCCATCTGATCGCCCGGATATAGCTGTCATAGAGCTTGCTCTTCAACGTTGCTGTGGACTTGGCGGCGTAGGACTTCTGAATGGCGCGGTCGAGCGTCGGATAAGCCTGATTCGCATTGTTGTCGTTAGCGCTAGTCTGACCGGCGGAATACGGCGGGTTCCCGACGATAACCCGGATGTCGAGACCCTTCTGGTGAGCGACGCGGGCGTTGTTCTGCGGGAAGATCAGGTCGTCCATCGTGTCGCCAGCCTCGGCGATCTGGAAAGTGTCGGTTAGGACGATTCCATTGAACGGCACGTAGTTACCGCCGGCGATGCCGTGAAAAGTGGCTTCGATGTTGATCGCGGCGATGTAGTAGGCCAGAAGTAGGATCTCGTTGGCATGCAGCTCGTTGGTGTACTTGTAGAGCAGGTCCTCGGGTTTGATCAGTCCGGACTGCAGAAGCCGGGCGATGAAGGTTCCGGTGCCGGTGAACGGGTCCAGGACGTGGACTCCCTTGTCGGACAGGGAAGCCCCGAATTCGGCGCGCAAGGCGTCGTCAACGCTGCGGATGATGAAGTCGACGATCTCGACGGGCGTGTAGACGATCCCGAGGGATTTGGAGGTCTTCTCGAATGCGAGCTTGAAGAACCGCTCGTAGAGCTCTGTGATGATCTTCTGTTTGCCCTCAGCGTTGTCGATGCCGTCGGCGCGTTGCCTGACGCTGGCATAGAACGACTCAAGTTCGGCGTTTTCCTTCTCCAAGGCCTGGTCGTCGAGGACGTCGAGCATGGTTTGCATGACCTGCGAGACCGGGTTGTGGGCGGCGAACTCGTAGTCGTCGAACAGCGCGTCGAAGACCGGTCGGGTGATCAGGTGCTGGGCGAGCATATCGATCGCATCGGCTCGGGCAATGCCGTCGTTGAGGTTGTTCTGCAGACCAAGGAGGAAGTCGTCGAACGTCTTCGAGACCAGCGAGTCCGGGGTTTCGAGCAGTGCGGTGATGCGGGTGGTGTGGTGCTCGGCGATCTGTGCGACGCTCTTCGCCCAGTCCTCCCAGTAGGTGCGTTCGCCGACCTTGGTGACGATCTTCGCGTAGATCGCGTCCCGCCATTCCTCGACCGAGAACAGCGCCATTTGTGTCGCCGCGACCGCGTCGGCCGCGTCCGATGCGCCATCACCGGTCGACGCGCTGGTCTCGGTGCTGTCGCCGCTGCTTGATCCGTCGTCGAGGCCGACGGTGCCGACCATAATGTTGTCGGGTTTCTTCTTGTTCAGGTCGATCTTGTTGATCGTGGCGTTGAACCGGTCATCGTGCGCGCGGAGCGCCTGGAGGACCTGCCAGACGACCTTGTAACGCTTGTTGTCCGCGAGGGCCTTCTCGGCAGCCATCCCAGAGGGGATCCCCACCGGCAGAATGATGTACCCGTAATCTTTGCCGTCGGCCTTGCGCATGACCCGGCCCACAGACTGGACGACGTCGACGACGGAGTTGCGGGGGTTGAGGAACAGCACCGAGTCGAGGTTGGGGACGTCGACGCCCTCGGAGAGGCAGCGGGCGTTCGAGAGGATTCGACACACTCGGTCGTCAGTGGGGGCTTTGAGCCACTCGAGTTCATGGTTGCGTTCGAGGGCGTTGTAGGTGCCGTCGACATGATGGACCTCGCAGCGCAGTACCTCGTCGTCGGCATCGTCGTAGCCGTCGAGGACCTCGGCGAATCTGTCGCGCAGTTTCTTCGACGCCTTGATGGACTGCGAGAACGCGACCGCTCGACGCATCGGGACTGCGTTTGGTGGGAAGCCTTCCCCGTCGGGGGTTTGTCCGGAGCGCTTCGCCAGCCCGTTCCAGCAGCCGACGATCTTCACTGCGTCGTCGAGGTTAATCTCGTTATTCTCGTCCGCCACCTGTTCCTGCAGGGACTTGGCGATGTACTTCTCGTCGACGGTGAGGATCAGCACCTTGTAATCGGTGAGCAGATCTCGCTCTACGGCTTCACCGAATCCGAGTCGGTGGAACTCCGGCCCATAGAGGGTTTCGTCGTCCATCGACGCGAGCAGGGCACTCTTGTTCTTGGCGTCGGTCTTGGTGTTGTCGTCAAACAACCTGGGTGTTGCCGTCATATACAGCCGTTTGGCAGCTTGGATGTAGGTGTTGTCGTGGACACGCACGAACTGGGATTCGTCCTGGCCGGCGAGGGTGACACCGGTGGTGCGGTGCGCCTCGTCGCAGATCACCAGATCAAACTCCGGGAGACCCTGCTTCTGGGATTCGGATACGACGGCAATGGACTGGTAGGTGGAGAAGATCACCGTCAACTCGGCGCCATGATCGGTGTTGTTGATCGCCGTGACCAGTTTGTCGGTGTTCGTGGTGGCGGGGATCGCGAGGTCACAGATGCTGATGTCCTCGGTGTCTGAGCGTTTCCCGACCTTCGTATCCGAGCAGACCGCGAAGCTGCGCAGGGTCAGTTCACAGTTCGCGGTCCACTCCTGCAGCGTCTGAGAGAGCAGCGAAATTGAGGGGACCAGGAACAGCACGGTCGCCGGCCCACTCTTTGCCTGGGTGGTGCCCTCCGCAATTTTGAGGGAGGTAAAGGTCTTGCCGGTACCGCAGGCCATGATCAGCTTGCCACGGTCTGCCGTGGTGAACCCGTCAAAGACGTGCTTGACGGCTTCCCGCTGGTGTGGGCGCAGCCCCTTCTTCGGTAGAACCTTAAGTTCAGGTTCGACGCCGGGCGTGGGCCAGGCCAGATCCCAGTCGATAGGAGCCTGCGCCAGGTCAGCGAGGCTGATACGGACGGCCGGGATCTGCTGCTTTTCTAGGGCGTCCTCGGCGTTCTTGCCCCACTTATCCGTGGTCGACACGATGATCCGTGAGGTGAACGGGGTCTTGCCCGAGGCTGTGAAGAATGAATCGATGTCCGATTTCTGAAGGTAGTGGTCAGGCTCGTAGAACTTGCACTGGATCGCGCAGTATTCGCCTGTCTCGCGCTCTTGTGCGACCAGGTCGATGCCTGTATCCGCTTTGCCGTCGCGGCCGGGCCACTGCGACCATAGCCACACATCCGAGTACTTCTGCGCGTGTAGAGGGTTGTGCTTGAAGTACTGCACCATCAGCTTCTCGAACTTGTCGCCGCGTTCCCGGTTCGTGGTGGGCACGGCGCGGAATGCCTTGATGATGTCGTGAACCGTGGTCGGCATGCAGCTCTTTCCTCGCGTCGTCCCCACTCATCTCGGGGGCAAGTCGTGTGGGCTTTGATCCAAGCTCAGAGAGAGATTACCGACCAGGTGGCACGAGTCGACCGGGACGGCTCAAAAGCAGGGATGTTCGAGTGATCGCCGTGAGTGGTGTCTCTTGGACTTAGCTGCCGACTCGAACCTTGGACTTAGCTTGTTATTTAACCTGGTTGGGTTTCACTTTTTGGCTCCGTGATGTCGATTTTCGTGCGTTTCCCGACGTGATGGTGCTGGGCGGGGCGGCGG